>JAGDAA010000160.1 GCA_017959745.1 Clostridia bacterium | reverse complement strand
TGTAGGAAATGCCCTCCTGCTTTAAGGAAACGCCGGGGGAGGAGGAAGAAGTCATGACGCGCTTACCGGTACCGGAAACGCCGTAGACCATGTTGATCGCGGCGATCTCGCTCTCCGCCTGGAGGAAGACGCCGCCGATCTTGGGCATACGCTTTGCCATATACGCCGCCAGTTCCGTCTGGGGCGTGATGGGATAGCCGAAATAGTGGCGGCAACCGGCGCGAATCGCCGCTTCGGCGATGGCCTCGTTGCCCTTCATCAATACTTTTTCCGCCATACTCTCACCTCACTTTTCCACCGTAATGACGCAATCCGGGCACATAGTCGCGCAGAAAGCGCATCCGATGCACTGGGACTGATCCGTCATTTCGGCAGGGGAATGACCCTTTTTGTTGATCTTATCCTTGGCAATCACCAGGATCTTCTTGGGGCAGGCTGCCACACACAGACCGCAGCCCTTGCACAGGTCGGTTTGAAACGTAACTTTTGCCATACCGTTCTCCTATTCAAAAATTTTCTTTTGCAAATCAAGTGGAAATTCGTCGCCACAGGCAAGGTCGGCGCGGACGGAGGTAAAACGCACCGGAATGCCGGCAAGTTTCGACAAAGCAGCCGCTTTATCCTTGCTCGCTTCTATCGCTTCCCTGGTGGTCTCCGCTCCCAGATTGGAATTGTTGACGATCCCCGTGAAAGGGAGTCCCGCCGCCGCTTCCACCTCCCGCAACACTTCCAGCGCCTCCCCGGGCGTGGTAGTCAGCGGGCGGTAAAAGTTCACGACACAGAGCATATCGTAGTTGTTTTCCTCCAGGATGTACGGAACGTACCGACCCAGCGCCAAAGCGCCCCGGTCGTCACCGCCCACGTCGATCACGGCGTAGCGGATTTTGTCCTGTACGAGGGCGTATGCCTCAGCGGGAAGGGACGGGAGATCCACGTTGCTGTTGGCAAAGGGCATCGTGATGACCTTCGCGCCCGCTTCGATCAATTCCGCCTCGCTGTCCTTGGTTCGAAAGTAGGGATTGACCACATCCAGGTCAGCGATGGTCACAGGCAAGCCGCGTTTAATCAATGACTTGGTGTAGTTGATGGCGATATTGGTCTTACCGCTGCCGTAATGCCCGCAAAACAGGGTTACGCGCTTCATTTCACCTTGTAGATCCAGCCGAATTCATCAGGACGCTTGCCCCACTGGATGCCGGTGATGGCGTCGTAGAGCATCTGCGTCGTTTCGCCGATCTTTCCGCCGGCGATCTCATATTCCTTGCCGTTGTAAGAAAGGAGACCCACGGGAGACACCACCGCCGCGGTGCCGCAGCCCCAGGCTTCCTCCAGCGTGCCGTCTTCCATAGCTTTCGCCAGTTCATCCACGCTGATCCGGCGTTCCTCGGCGTCCACGCCATGGGCGCGGAGATACTCCAGGATGCTCTTCCGGGTGATACCGGGCAGAATGGAACCGGTGAGCGCAGGGGTGACGATCTTGCCGGCGATCTTGAACATAATGTTCATCGCACCAACTTCTTCGATGTACTTCTGTTCCACACCGTCCAGCCACAAAACCTGGGCAAAGCCCTTCTCCATGGCCTTCTCGCCGGCGCGGGTGCTGGCAGCGTAGTTACCGCCGCACTTGGCTTCGCCCGTGCCGCCGCGGACCGCGCGCACATCGTGGGATTCAATCATAATCTTCACGGGTGCCAGGCCGCCGGCATAGTAGCTTCCGGAAGGGGAAAGGATGATGTAAAAACGGGCGTGAGATACGGCGTGAACGCCCAAATGCTCATCGTCGCCGATCATAAAGGGGCGGATATAGAGACTGGTCCCTTCACCGTGAGGGATCCATTCGGAATCCAGATCCACCAGTTTCGTGAGACCTTCCAACGCCAGCTCGCCGTCGAATTCCGGCAGACCCATCCGCTCGGCGGAACGGTTCATACGCTTGAAATTCTCCTGGGGACGGAACATGGCGATTGTGCCGTCAATCCTGCGATATGCCTTCAAACCCTCAAAAATCTCCGCGCCGTAGTGCAGAACGGTGGAGGCAGGGTGCAGGACGATGGGACCGAAAGGCTCAATACGGGGATCGTGCCAGCCCTTCTCTTTATCCCAATCCCACACGAACATATGATCGGTGAAGATCCTTCCGAAGCCCAGCTTGGTCTCATCCTGAGGCAGGGGCTTGGGATTCTGTGTTTTTGTAATCGGAATGTTGTAAGCCATTTTTCATTCTCCTTTATTGATTATTACGAGAGCGAAAACGCTCGGGTTTACAGCTCGTTGCGGCGGATCTTACCGCTGATGGTCTTGGGCAGTTCATCCCGGAACACCACAAGTCTCGGGTATTTGTAAGGAGCGGTATGCTCCTTGACGTAGTTCTGGATTTCCTTTTTCAGTTCCTCCGTGGGCTTGGTACCCTTGGTCAGAACGACGCTCGCCTTGACGATCTGCCCGCGGATCTCGTCGGGGGCGGCGGAAACGCCGCACTCCAGAACGTAGGGCAGTTCCATGATGACACTCTCGATCTCAAAGGGTCCGATGCGGTAGCCGGAGGACTTGATGATGTCGTCCACACGGCCCACGTACCAGAAGTAGCCGTCTTCGTCTCTCCAGGCGGTATCGCCGGTGTGATACAGTCCGTTGCGCATACATTCGGCGGTCTTTTCTTCTTCCGCCAGGTACTGACGAAACAGACCGACCGGGCTTCCCCCATCCAAGCGGATGGCGATCTCACCCACCTCTCCGGGCGGCACGGGTTTATCGTCCTTATCCACCAGTTCCAATTTGTACTGGGGAGATGCGATACCCATAGAGCCGATCTTGACCGGGGTTCCGGCGAAGTTAGCGATGACAAGAGTGGTCTCCGTCTGTCCGAAGCCCTCCATAATCTCCAGCCCCGTGGCTTTCTCGAATTGCCGATAAACCTCGGGATTCAGCGCCTCCCCAGCCGTGGTCATATGCTTCACGGAGGAAAAGTCGTACTTGGAAATATCCTGCTTGATCATCATACGCAGCATAGTGGGCGGCGCGCAGAAGGTCGTGATCTGATACTTGGCGAACATGGGAAGGATATCCGAAGCGTCAAACCGATCGAAGTCATAAACGAAAACCGCGCCCTCACACATCCACTGTCCGTAGAGCTTGCCCCACAGGGACTTGCCCCAGCCGGTATCGGAAATGGTGAAGTGTAAGCCGTCCGGCTCACAGCAATGCCAATAGCGCGCCGTCAGGAAGTGCCCCAGGCTGTAGGTGTGCTTGTGCTCCACCATCTTGGGATTCCCGGTGGTACCGGAGGAGAAGAACATCAAGGCGGGCTCGTCTCCCGCGGGGGTTTCTTCCGTGCGGGGAAAGACGCTGGAGAACAACGGGTACTCCGCGTCGAAATCGTGCCAGCCGTCCTTTTTACCGCCCACCAGGACCCTGGTGGTCACCGTGGGGGAATTCTTCATGGCCTGTTCCGCCAGATCAGCGGTGTCTCCGTCGGCGGTGCATACAATGGCGTTGACCCCGGCTGCGTTATAGCGATACTCAAAATCATGAACTTTGAGAAGGTAGGTAGCGGGGATGGCGATGGCGCCCAGCTTGTGGAGCGCCACCATGGCGAACCAGAACTGATAATGGCGCTTCAGAACCAGCATAACCTTGTCGCCCTTTTTGATGCCCAAAGAGCGGAAGTAGTTTGCGGTGCGGTTGGACTCCTTCTTGATATCCTTGAAGGTAAAGCGCCGCTCCACCTTGTTTTTATCCAGATGGATCATTGCGAGCTTTTCGGGATAATGATCGGCGATTCGATCCACCACGTCATACCCGAAATTGAAGCGCTCCGTATTGTGAAACTCCACCGATTGGAGACGCCCCGATTCGTCCACGCCGGTGGTGACGAATTCCTCGCACAAAAGCCTTGTATCGGCTGCGGTAGCGGTCTGTCTCATTTCGTCCCGGCTTCCGTCCTCGCCGGGCAGGACCACCGCGCAGAATACGCAGTCCTTCCCGCCAACCGCGATCATACCGTGAGGCGTGGAACTGTTGTAGTAAATGCTGTCCCCTTCCCGGAGAACCTCCTGGTGTTTTCCGACCTGCACCAAAAGGGAGCCGGACAAAATCAGGTCAAACTCCTGCCCGCTGTGCCGGGTCAGGTGAATGGGCTTGTTCTGAAGTTCCTCGGAATACTCGTAGCGGACCCAGTAGGGCTCCGCGATCTTGCTCTTGAACTTGGGCGCAAGATTCTGGATCATAATGCCGTCTTCTTTGGCGGTCTGATGTCCTTGCCCCTTGCGGGTGACCGTGTAGGAGGACAGGTGCGCGTCGTGCCCTTCCAAAAGCTCGGTGAGCTCCATACGGAACGCCAGCGCGCATTTGTGGATAAAAGTAAAGGGCAGATCCACCTTTCCGCTTTCATACGTGACGTAATCCGACACGGAGACTTCGGTCAGTCCCGCCATAGCTTCTTCCGTGTAGCCAAGGATCTCACGAATAGCACGAATGCGGGAAGCGACCTCGGTCAGTTCGTTTTGCATAGGCTTTGCGGTGTTCATAAAAAGGCTCCTTTCGTAAAAAAACTCGTCCCAAAGAATCTACTTTGAGACGAGCTTGAAACCTCTTCAAGACCCGCGGTACCACTCAAATTGCGGATAAAACCGCCACTCAGGCTCTGACAAGCCGTATGCGTTTACGCAGCAATCACGGAAGGCGCCTACTAACGAAGGGTGTTCGGACCTTCAGCTCGGAAGGGATGGGAGGGAGATCTTTCACCGCCGGGATCACACCGTCCCCGGCTCTCTTGGGGCTTCACGATCAGCTCCGTCTTCGTCATCGCTTTTTGGGACTATGGCGATTGTATCACCGCGTTTGTCTGTTGTCAAGGTCTTTTCGTAATTTTTCGGGCGAAAAAAGTCCTTATTTCTTTTCCAGACCCAAAAGCTCCACAGAGCTTTCCTTCATCTTGTACTTTAAAATCTTTCCGGCGGCGTTCATGGGAAAATCCTTTACGAACAGGAAGTACCGGGGCACCTTGTGGCGCGCCATATGAGCATTGCCGTATTCACGCATTTCCTCTTCCCCGCTTTCCTCGTGGTCGTGAAGGATTATCCAGGCGCACGCCTCCTCCCCGTACTTCTCATCCGGCACACCGATGACCTGTACGTCCCTCACCTTGGGATGGGTCAGGTAAAACTCTTCGATCTCCCGGGGATACAGATTTTCTCCGCCGCGGATGATCATATCCTTCAAACGTCCGGTCACCTTGTAATATCCGTCCGTCGTGCGGCAGCAGATATCGCCGGTATGGAGCCAGCCATCTTCATCGATGGTCTGTTTGGTGGCTTCCGGCATTTTGTAATAGCCTTTCATAATATTGAAGCCCTTTGCCACGAACTCGCCGTTCTCTCCGTCTGGTAAATCCTTTCCGGTCTCGGGGTCGATGATTTTGCACTGAACACCCGGAAAAGCCGAGCCGACGGTTTCCACCCGATGATCCTCATCCTCGTTTACCTCGCCCATGGTGCAGCCCGGACTAGATTCGGTCTGCCCGTACACGGAAAGGATCTCCCGCATATTCATTTCTCTCGCGGCGCGGCGCATCAGGTCCGGCGGACAGTTGGAGCCCGCCATAATGCCGGTACGCATATGAGAGAAATCGGTCACGGCGAAGTCCTCATGATTGAAAAGTGCAATGAACATAGTGGGTACGCCGTTGAAGCAGGTGATCTTTTCGTTTGTGATACAGGACAGGCAGGACTTCGGCGAAAAATAGGGCATGGGGCACATGGTGCCGCCGTGGGTCATCATATTGGTCATGGAGAGCACCATGCCGAAGCAATGGAACATAGGCACCTGGATCATCATCCGGTCCGCGGTGGACATATCCATACGGTCGCCGATGATCTTACCGTTGTTGATAATATTGGAATGGGTCAGCATAACGCCCTTGGGAAAACCGGTGGTGCCGGAGGTATACTGCATATTACATACGTCGTCCGGACGGACCCGGGAGGCGCGGCGGCGGACTTCCTCGGGGGGCGTGCGCTCCGCCGTGTCCATCATTTCCTCCCAGGTGAGGCATCCATTCATAGAAAAGTCGACGGTAATAATGTTCCGGAGAAACGGAAGCCGTTTGGCGTACAGGGGCTTTCCCTTTTCCAGCGTGGCAAGCTCGGGGCACAGTTCCTCCATGATCCCCTTATAGTCGGAATCCTTGGAAGACTCGATCATAATGAGAGTGTGTGTATCGGACTGCCGCAGCAGGTATTCCGCCTCGTGGATCTTATAGGCGGTATTTACCGTCACCAGAACGGCGCCGATCTTGGTAGCCGCCCAGAAGGTCAAAAACCAGGCGGGAACGTTTGTCGCCCAGATGGCAACGTGATAGCCGGGCTTCACGCCCATAGCGATGAAAGCCGCCGCCACCCGGTCAACATCTCGGCGAAACTGGGCGTAGGTGCGGGTATAATCCAGCGTGGTATATTTGAACGCCAGCTGATCGGGATAAGTCTCCGCCATTACGTCCAGCACCTGGGGAAAGGTCAGGTCGATGGTATCGTACTTTTTCCAGGGAAAAGTCCCCGTACCGGCACGGTTCGTGGGCAAAGCCCGGGTGGTATGAGCGCTTTTCTCAAAGCCGGTCATATAAGTTTGAAAATGCGTTAAAACAATATCCGCGTCTGTAATCTCCTCATTCCAGGCGCAGGCGATATACCCCTCAAAATTCAGGGAGCGAAGGGCATTGATAAAGGAGACCGCGGGGAGTTCCCCTTCGCCAACGAGAACGTCCTTTCCCTCCTTGCGGTCGCCAAAGCGAACGTAACGGATGTAGGCGCCCAGCGTTTTGATGGTGTTCTCGGCGCTTTCACCGGCGGAGAAGAAGGTTTCCCGGATGTTCCACGCTACGCCGATGGCGGCGGAGGAAAAGCCGTTGACGATCTCCAGGGCGTGTTCCGTTTCAGCCAGGTATCCCGTGGTTTCAAACAGGATCTCCACACCCAGAGCTTCCGCCCGCTTAACGGCGTCCCCGAGTTTTTCCATAAACAGAGGCAGATCGTTTTCACCGGCGGTATGGACGATGATCTGCTCCACCCCGGCGCTCTGCGCCATTTCAACGTACTGGAGCAAAAGGCGCGGCGTACATCCGTCATCCTCCAGAGGAAGCGGGACCGTCAGCGCGGAAACGGAGAGAGAGCGGTTGTGGAGCTTCCTCTTGGCATCGGATGCGATCTCAGCGCGAAGAACGCTGTCCCCGTGGTAGCGGCGCTCGGAAACGGCATCATAAATCTCAAACCCGGAAAAGCCATAATCAAAAGCCATCCGGCAAAGATCCAAAAAGAATCCCCGCTTAACGTTATGCGTTGAAAAGACGAGCTTCATCTTTCTGTTTCCTCATAGACAATCTTGTTCAAAGCGTTGATATACGCGCGGATACTGGCGCCGACAATATCGGCGGAGAGACCGTTTCCGGAGTACAGTTTTCCCTGACTGCGCAGACGGACCAGCGCGGAGCCCAAAGCCTCCTTACCCTCCGTCACCGCCTGGATCTGAAAATCGTCCAGTTCATAATGGTAGCCGATGGACTGTTCAATGGCCTTAAAGCAACAATCGATGGGTCCGTCGCCGGTTGCCACGCCGCACACCGTTTCATCCCCGCGGGAGAGCGTGATGCTCGCCATTGCCCTGGCAACGTTGCTGCTGGTGATCTGATAACTGACCAAATGGTAGGTGGAAGGCGCCTGCATAGCGGAAGAAGCGATGACCGCTTCCAGTTCCACGTCCCCGATGCTGCTCTTTTTCTCACAGATGCGGGCGACGGATTCGCAGACCTTTCCCAAATCGTCAGCGGAAAGATCGTATCCCAGGGAACGGACCGCTTCACCGATCTGAGCGGGCGTGCTTTCAGCGTCCAGGATCACACCGGCGGATTCACTCCCTGATACGGGCTTTTGGGAAGAGGAAACATGCTTTAACATTTCGGAAATATCATTATGGACCTCGGTTTCCCTCAATCCGACAGAGATGGAAAGGGTATCGCCCAACGCGGCAATCGCCGCGGCGAGAGCGCCGGTATGAAGCACGTCTGCCCCGGTCACAGCGCAACGAACGCCGTCCGCGCCGGCGCGCAATGCCGTTATAGCGTTGGCACAGGCGCAATGGATACTGTCGGAGAGAGAGACAATAACGGGCACCGTAACAGCATCCTTGACCAAGCGGATCTTGCGGGCGAGTTCCTCAGGCAAAAGATCCCCCGCGTCGTCGCAGAAGATCAGATAATCGGCGCCGGCGGCGACAGCGGTACGGGATATCTCCGTCAGAAATGGCTCGGATGCCCGAGAAGCGTCGCCGGCGGAAAACGCCACAAGACATCCTTTTTTCTTCGCATACCCGACCAGAGCGCTAACCTTCCCCGCCATCTTGTTTTCCTTCAGGTGATAGCGGTACTCCATCTGCACGGTGGAGATCGGGAGCGCGATCGTCAACATGGGCTTTTCCGCGCCGGAAACACCCTCCCAGGCGGCATCAACAGCTTCCTCACTGTCCCCGGCGGGTACAGCGAGTATCCTTCCTCCCACGCCGGAGGCGATTGTCTTATGGATAATGGTATCCTCTTTTATGTTCCGTACGGCGGGAAGCTCCAGAATATCCACGCCCAACGCGTCAAGGCGCTGTGCCAGAGCGTTCTTTTCTCTCGCCAAAAGCGGGCGGGTGCGCTCGCCGGTAAGAACGGGAAGGGTGCAGTCGCAGACGAAGATTTTTTTCATACCGATTCCTTTCTACACTTCAAACAAAAAACCCGCGGAGATAACCTCCGCGGGATGACAAAACGATTTTTGCCACGGTACCACCCGGGTTGCTGTAAATCCAGCCACTCTGCGGGACTCAAGCAAGTCCCCGACCTGTAACGGGATCTCCCGTAGCGCCTTACCGGTTTCCTTTCGGGCGCTCTGCTCCGATACGAGACCGTCCTCCGGATCCTTTACCGCTTCACACCTGCCGCGGCTCTCTTGGAAAGCATTGCCGGAAAACGTAATATCATCCTTGCATTTATGCGGGTATATTACACAATAATCCCCGCTTTGTCAAGCTTTTTTTCATTTTTTCTCAAAACGGCTTTTCCGATGTTATCGGAAAGTTTTGTTAAATTCCTCCCCGCACTTGGGGCAGCGGATCCGAAAGCTCCCGATCTGTTTGGGCATCCGGATATCCGCCCGGCAGCGTGGGCAGCGGAAAAAGTTCGCCGTTTTACGGTCCCGGAGTCTCACCATAGCGCGCCGCCATGAGGTACCGATCTTCTTCATCAATTCGTAGTAACCGTGGTTTTCCCGCTGTCTGCGGACAATATTGCGGGAGAGCATCCGCCAGAAAATGATCAGACAAAGGATTAACTGGGGAATGTAAAGCCACAGAGACCCCGTGATAAAAGCGATGATCAGAAAGACGACCCAAAGAATGAGCAGTCCCCTGTTTAACGCGTCGGTCCCGTAGCGACCGACCATAAAGCGGTTCATACGTTCCCTGATATTGCGAAACACATTCATCTTCTTCGCCTCCCTCCGCTGACGATCGCCAAGAGTCTCAAGAATTGCAGCAGAGCAACCGACAAGGCAGCCACATAGGTCAACGCGGCGGCGGTCAGAGTCTTTTTCGCGCCCTTCAATTCATCGCCCGCGAGAATGCCGTTGGAAGAAAGGCACTGTACGGCGCGCCGGGACGCGTTAAACTCCACGGGAAGGGTCACCAGCTGAAACACAACACAAAGCCCAAACAGGAATACACCGATCAGGGCGAGGGGATAAACCGCGGGAAACACAAGCCCAGCTATGATCAGGGGCGTGGAAAGACGGGAGCCGATATTGGTCGCAGGAATGATCGCCTGACGAAGCTTGATCGGTCCATACGCCTGGGCGTGCTGGACAGCGTGACCCGCCTCGTGAGCGGCGACGCCAACCGCGGCGGCGGTCGCCTTGTCAAAAACCGTTTCAGATAAGTATACGGTATTGTCCCGGGGATCAAAGTGATCCGTCAGTTCCCCGGAGCACGGAGCGATACGAACGCCCGAAACGCCGTTTGCCTGCAGAACAAGGCGGGCGGATTCCGCGCCAGTCAGACCGGGACGCGTGGGATACTTTGACCATTTTCTGAATGTAAGCTTTACGTTTGCGCTCACGATCAGACTCGCGAGGGCGGCGATCAGCACGAAAAAATATCCGAAGTACTGAAAAATATCCCAAAAACCGTAACTGTATATGTAAGTCTCACCAACCATTGTTTCACCTCACCGGGGCAACTCGATCACGGGTTCTTCTTTGCTCTTCCGATACAAAACGATTTTTTTACCGATAGCTTGAACGCCGTCCGCCCCCAGTTTTTCGCACAACGCGTCGGAAGTGGCGCGTGGAGATTCCGGCGCGGTTTCAAGCACCGTGATCTTGATCAATTCATTCTTTTCCAAAGCCAGATCCAGTTGGGTCAAAAACGCCTCGTCATCAATGCCCGCTTTTCCGACCTGGTATTTCGCCTGGATCCCGTTGGCAAGAGAGCGCAGATACGCCCTTTGTTTTCCTGTCAGCATCAGTATGCCTCCTATCATCGCTTTTTATACTATACAGAAAAGGCAGGGATTTGTCAATTCCCGCTTTATTCATAATTATTGAATAGAAAAAGACACGAAATGTTCTTTACAGGCTTTCCACAGAATGGTATAATGCCCAAAGAACGAACTTGTAAACTGATTGAACACATAAGGAGCTCAAGATGCTGAAACTGTGTGGCATTACCAAAGATTACCTTTCCGGAGACGATCGGGTCTCCGCTTTGCGCGGGATTGATTTGTCTTTCAGAAAGAATGAATTTGTTTCCGTATTGGGGCCTTCCGGGTGCGGAAAAACCACGCTGCTCAACCTCATCGGCGGGCTGGATCGCTACACGGAGGGGGATCTTGTCATCAACGGGAAAAGCACAAAGCAGTTTTCCCCCATTGACTGGGACGCTTACCGCAACCATTCCGTTGGATTTGTGTTTCAGAACTATAACCTTATCCCCCACCAAAGTGTGCTCGCCAACGTGGAGCTGGCGCTCACTCTCTCCGGCGTTTCCAAATCGGAGCGTAGGAATAGAGCCCGGAAGGCGTTGGAGCGGGTTGGCTTGAAGGATCAAATGAAAAAGCGTCCGAACCAGCTGTCCGGCGGTCAGATGCAAAGGGTCGCCATTGCCAGAGCCCTGGTGAACGATCCGGAGATCCTGCTGGCGGACGAGCCCACCGGCGCGCTGGATTCCGTCACCAGCGTACAGATTATGGATCTGCTGAAAGAAGTGGCGCAAGACAGACTGGTCATCATGGTTACCCACAACCCCGCCCTGGCGGAAACGTATTCCACACGCATCATAAAGCTCCTGGACGGAAAAGTGGTGGATGATTCCATGCCCTATGACGACCGGGACGAAAAGGAGAAAAGCGCGGACGTGAAGGTAAAAAGGCCCTCCATGTCCTTCTTCACGGCGCTGAGTCTCTCCCTTCATAATCTGATGACAAAGAAGGGGCGCACCCTTCTCACCGCCTTCGCCGGATCCATCGGCATCATCGGGATCGCCCTGATCCTGTCGCTCTCAAACGGCATCAATCAGTATATTGAGCAGGTCCAGGAAGACACACTTTCCAGCTATCCCATTATCATTCAGGCGGAGAGCATAGACCTCAGCGGCGTACTGACAACCCTGATGGGCATTCGCCGGGGGGAGGCCGGCGAAGCACACGAACTGGACGCGGTCTATTCCTCCAGTGTTATGGGCGAGCTGGTCAACTCCCTGAACAGTGCCGGCGTCAACACCAACGACACAAAGGCGTTTCGCGACTATCTGGAAAAAGATACTGAGGGGATCGGATCCCATATTTCCGACGTTCACTATAGCTACAACGTGGATCTGAACATCTACACGGAGGATGGCGATGGTCTTCGCAGACGCAGCGACGTGAATACGATGATGAAGGACGTTTTCCGGGAAGCGGGGATCCCTTCTGAGGCGTTCGGCGCCAGAGACGAAGGCGCGAACTTTTCACGCCTGAGGCTCTGGGAGGAAATGCTCCCCGGGGAGGACGGCGCCTTGATCAACAGCCTGATCCCCGGACAGTATGACCTGCTGGCTGGTAAATGGCCGGAGCGCTACGATCAGGTGGTCCTGATCGTTGATAAGAACAATGAAGTCAGCGATATGATGCTGGGCGCGCTGGGATTCAAGACCATGAGCGAGCTGGCGGATCAACTGAAAACCACCAGCCAGGGGGAGCAGATTGATATTCAGTACCGCGCCTTTTCCTATGAGGATGTACTCTCTCGCAGCTTTCGCCTGTTCCTGACCCCGGAACTGTATCAAAAGAACCTGGAACAGGGCTATACGCTGCTGACGGAAACGGAAAACGGGCTGAACTATCTCTTTAACAGCGACCGCGGCATCACGCTGACCATATCCGGCGTCATCCGTCAGAAAGAGGACGCCACCGCCGGGATGCTGAACGGGACTATGGGCTATACGGCCGCTCTGACCGAATATATCCTCACGGAAACGAAAAAGCAGGAAATGGTACAGGCGCAGTTTGATCATCCCGAGACGGACGTTGTGTTAGGGCTTCCCTTCCGCACCGAAAACGACCCCGTCCCCGGCGAAGAGGATAAGCCCGGATTGATCACCGATTGGGCGAAAGACGCCGACCCGTCCCAGAAGAGTGCCATGTATCTCTCCCTGATGACCCAGGCGAGCGACGAATACGTCGCCGCCGCGATTGACCAGACCATCGGCGGTCTGGATCGGGCGGGTTTGGAACAACTCGTCGTCGGGTACATCACCGCCAGCGAAAAAGAAGGAACGGATACCGGATATATTCTCTCCTACGTTGCGGAAATGTCCGATGAGGATCTGCGCAAGGCGGTAACGGACGGATTGGCGGAGCAGATCCGTCAGCAGTATACCCGGGAAGCCACGCGCCGCTTCAGCGCCTACAGCGAAGCCCAGTTGGCGGCGGCGTTTGACGCGGCGCTGGCGCAGAGCACTTTCAGCGCCAGCCAGCTGGTAACGCTCTATGATAACTATATGCCGGCTCTATTCTCCGAATCCAATCAAAAAGATGTTCTAAAACGGATCGGATACCTGGATCAGGAAAAGCCGGATGCCATTTATATCTACGCCAACACCTTCAACGATAAGGACGCTATTTCCGACTGCATCGCCGCCTACAACGAGGGCAAATCCGAAGCGGACCAGATCACCTATACCGATTACGTCGCGCTTCTGATGTCCTCCATTTCTACCATCATCAACGCCATTTCCTACGTTTTGGTCGCCTTTGTCGCTATCTCCCTGGTGGTCTCCTCCATTATGATCGGAATCATCACCTACATTTCCGTATTGGAACGCACCAAAGAAATCGGTATTCTCCGTTCCATCGGCGCCTCCCGGCGGGATATCGCCCGGGTCTTCAATGCGGAAACCCTGATCGAGGGATTTGTCGCCGGTCTCATCGGCATCGGGTTCACACTGATCCTCATCATCCCCATCAATGCCATTATCCGCTCCCTTTCCGGCATTTCCACCATCGGCGCCGCCCTGCCGGCGATCGGGGCTGTCATCCTGGTGGTTATCAGCATGGCACTGACATATCTGGCGGGATTGATCCCCTCAGGAGTCGCCGCGCGGCGGGATCCCGTTGTGGCGCTGCGCAGTGAATAAATCCTCCCATTCATCCTGAAAAGCGGCGTGAAACGCCGCTTTTCATTTTTCCCAATATCCTTTTGACAAAACCCGAGATCTGTGCTATACTGAAACTTGGATAATAGGAATAGTGTGGAACGCACGATTCAAGGGGAGGGACCGGAATGAAAATGATCTTTGCCATCGTCAACAACGACGATTCACAGGACGTGATGTCCGCCCTACGCAAAGAGCAGATCCCCGTGACAAAGCTTGCGTCCACAGGCGGCTTTTTGCAGAAAGGCAACACCACTTTTATTTCCGGAGTGGAGGATGACAAAGTGGAGGATGTGATCGGCGTGATCCGGGATCATTCCCGCCGGCGTACCCAGCTTACGCCCATCGACTACTCTCAATTCAGCCCCGGTATCGGTTCCTATCCGATAAAGGTTCACGTAGGCGGCGCCACCATCTTTGTTGTGGATGTTGAGCGGTTTATGAAAGTGTAATCCCGTGGAAGAGATCATTGGCAATCGGGAGACCCTGGCGCTCTTATACGGTGCGGCGAAATCGGAAAAGCCCGCCGGCTGTTATATCATAGCGGGCGCCGAAGGCAGCGGAAAGCGCAGTATCGCCCGCCTTGCCGCGGCCGCGTTTTGCTGTGTGTCCCGTCACCCGGACGGATCGCCCTGCCTGACCTGCCGGAATTGCAGAAATATCCTTTCCGGCACCCATGTTGACGTGCGGGAATTGAATCCGGAAAAGGACAAGAAGTGGATCCCGGTGGAGGACGTGAGACAGTTTCTGAAAGTCACGTATCTCGCGCCGGTGGAAGGTGACTGGCGCGCGTATCTCATCGATGCCTCCGCTTTGAACACTCAGGGACAAAACGCTCTTCTGAAAAGCATAGAGGAGGTCCGTCCCCGCTCCGTGTTTTTCCTGATGGCGACGGATCTTTCCGCTCTTCTGCCCACCGTGCGCAGCCGAAGCGTGATCCTGAAAACCGAGGCGCTTTCAAGCGATATTATTTGCGGGGCGCTTCAAAAAGAAGCGGGCAATCGCGCAAAGTACGCCGAACGGATCCCCGTCGCAGCTGCCTTATCCCGGGGTTCTCTTGGGATGGCGAGAAAGCTTCTTCATTCCGATCGTTTCTTTTCCACCCGCGCCACGGTGCTTTCCTACTTCGACACCATTTTGTCGGGGGGCGGCTTTATCAAGCTCTGCGCTGTCGCGCCGCCGGGCGCAATGAATCGGCAGGAATATATCGATTTTCTCACGATGGCCAGGACCTGTCTGCGTGATCTGCTCCGCAGAAAGAACGATCCCGGCGCCGCGCCCCTGATTTTCCCGGATGAAGAGCTTTTTTCCGATTTAGCGACGGTGATACACCTTCGCCGGGGCGTAGAACTTTTCGATTTGACGGAAGAGCTTCTGGCGAACGCGGACAACGCCAATGTCTTCACCGGTCTTTCCCGCTATCACCGGGGGATGCAGGGCTTGACAAAAAACGAATAATACACCCATTTGGGTTCCCTCCATATACTGAAACGTGACCTGTTTTTACAGCACACGGGAAAGGACTGGTTGATCGAACATGGATCTGGATCGCGGTAAAATAATCATCTCCGGTGGCAAGCCGCTGAAGGGGGCAATCCCCGTTTCCGGTATGAAAAACGCCGCTGTTGCTATCATATTTTCCACCATTCTGACAGAGGATAAATGTATCATAGAAAACCTGCCCAATATCAGCGATGTGAAGGTTTCGCTGGATATTCTGTCTTCTGTCGGTGTCAAAGTACGCCAGTTAGGTCCCAATACGGTTGAGATTGATTCATCTGTGGTCAACCCCGGCATCGCCCCCTATGAGCTTGTGAACAAAATGCGCGCCTCCTATTACCTCATCGGCGCGGAGCTTGGCCGTTTCGGCAGGGCGTATGTGGGTTTGCCCGGCGGATGCGATTTCGGCATCCGTCCCATTGACCAGCATATCAAGGGGTTCGAGGCCCTGGGCTGTGACGTGAAGGTGGAGGGCGGTTATATTGAAGCCGCCGCGCAAAACGGGATCCTGCGCGGATCCAGCGTCTATATGGACGTTGTGACCGTGGGCGGCACCATCAACGTTATGCTCGCCGCCGTTCGAGCGGAGGGCTATACCGAAATTGAAAACGCCGCTCACGAGCCTCATATTGTGGACACCGCGAACTTTCTAAACGCCTGCGGCGCCGATATTCGCGGCGCCGGTACGGACACCATCAAAATCCGCGGCGTAAAAAAGCTTCACGGTGTGACCTATACCATTATCCCCGATATGATCGAGGCGGGAACATATATGATTCTCGCCGCCGCCACGGGCGGTCAGTTGACCGTCACCAATATGATCCCCAAGCACGTGGAATCCATCACCGCGAAGCTGGAGGAAATGGGCGTTTCCATCGAGGAGGACGGCGATTCCGTCACGGTTTCCCGCAGGGCTCCTTTTTTGAATCATGTCAACGTAAAGACCCTTCCCTACCCCGGCTTCCCCACGGATATGAACCCGCAGATGTGCGTGCTTTTGTCTCTGGCGCGTGGAACTTCTCACCTGACGGAGAGCGTTTGGGAATCCCGCTTTAGGTACGTGGAGGAACTGAAGCGTATGGGCGCCCGCATCACGGTGAACGGCAAGACCGCCGAAGTGGAAGGAACGCCCTCCCTGCGCGGCGCGCGGGTCCGGGCGGTCGACCTCAGAGCGGGCATTGCAATGGTCATCGCCGGTTTAGCAGCACGGGGCGTCACCGAGATCGATGAGATCCATCACATTTTCCGCGGGTACGAGGATCTGATCTCCAAGCTGAAAGCAGTAGGCGCGGATATCAAGGTCATTGTCCCCAAAGCCACAGAATACGAGGACTATTGAGCCAATGGATCAAACAGAAGAAAAGAAAGAACAGATACAGGAAGAAAAACCGATGGAAGAAACTGTCGTTTCCAACGGCGCGCCCACCCAGTATGAGGTTGTGAGCGTTTCCTTTCGTAAGGGCGGCAAGAGCTATTACTTCCAGCCCGCCGGCAGGACCTTCACCGCCGGAGACGAAGTGGTAGTGGAAACCGCCTCCTCCTCGGAATACGGGTACGTGACAGGGGGAAATAAGACCGTTTCCGCCAAGGACGTAGTACTTCCCCTTCGCAAGGTTCTTCGCCCCGCCAACGAGCGGGACAAAAAGCGCAAGGATGACAATCAGGCGCTGGAATTGCGCGCGCGGAAAACCTGGATGGAGAAGGTGGAAGAGCACGGTCTTGAAATGGCGCTTTCCAACGTGGAATGCTCCTTTGACAATTCAAAAATCACCTTTTTCTTCACCGCGGACGGCAGAGTGGATTTCCGTGAATTCGTCAAGGATATGGCGGGGATCTTTAAGACCCGGATCGAGCTGCGGCAGATCGGTGTGCGGGATGAGGCGAAACAGTTGGGGGGACTGGGCATCTGCGGCAGGCCCCTGTGCTGCGCCGATTTTCTCAACGATTTTCAGCAGGTCTCCATCAAGATGGCAAAGGAGCAGAACCTTTCCCTGAACTCCGCGAAGATCAGCGGGACCTGCGGGCGGCTGATGTGCTGTCTGCGCTATGAAAACGACGCGTACGTGGAATGCGGGAAGACATGTCCCCGTCCCGGGAACTGCGTTATGACCCCGGACGGCAAAGGAAATGTGACCGACGCCAACGTGCTTTGCGGTAAATGCCGGGTCCGCCTGGAAGAGGAGCCGGATACAATCCGGGAATACCAAGCGACGGATCTCACCGTCATTCCCAAAGTCAAAAAGCAGCCACCACCCCCTAATCCCGATAAAAAGAAAAAGAACAAAGGGGAACGGAAGAACGAACAGCGTGTTGAAACGAAAAACGAGGAGAATCCCAACGTTACGACCGACGCGCCCGTTTCAGAAGAGAAGCAAAATTGAAAAAAAGTCTTGCACTTTTTCAATTTCGTGGTAAAATGTAGGAAATCATTTGGGAGGTAAAATCATGGCATACAAGATCACAGACGAATGTGTCGGTTGTCTCGCTTGCGTGGGTGAATGCCCCGTCAGCGCCATCAGCGAAGCGGACGGCAAGGCGAAGATCGATCCCGAACTTTGCATCGAATGCGGCGCTTGCGCCGGCGTCTGCCCCGTAGACGCTCCTCAGCCCGAATAATCAGGCTAACATAAGAAAAAAGGATCTTCTTACGAAGATCCTTTTTTCTTCGTCAAAGTGAACCATCTTATCTAAATTTCAATTAAATAATCCTTTCCTTCAAAAAACTCTGCAAAAAAATTGACAAGTCTTTCTCGGAAGAGTATACTAAAACTTGAAGAAAACTTAAAAAGAAAGGAAGCAAAATATGGACAATTACTTAACTTATTCCTATGAGCAGTTAAAGAAATTCTGCGACGACGCCTTTGAGAAATTCGGCTTCAACAAAGAGGAAGCCGGGATCATTTCCGATGTTTTGCTGATGGCGGATCTCTACGGCATCGAAAGCCACGGCATGCAGCGGATCGTGGTCTATCATATGAACATCGCAAAGGGCAGGATCAAGGTGGACGCTAAACCGGAAGTGCTGTTTGAAACGCCCGTTTCCGCCGTGATCGACGCGAAGGCCGGTATGGGTCAGGTGGTCTCCCACCGCGCGATGGAAAAAGCCATTGAAAAGGCGAAGAAGACCGGTATGGCGATCGTGACCGTGAAAAATTCCAACCACTTCGGCATCGCCGGTTACTACGCCAAAATGGCGTGCGATCAGGGCCTGATCGGTCTTTCCACCACCAATACCAATCCCATTATGGTCCCCACCTTCGGGCGTGTGGCAATGCTGGGCACCAACCCCATCGCCATCGCCTGCCCGGCTGAGCCCTACCCCTTCTTCTTCGACGCCGCCACCACCGTGGTAACCCGGGGCAAGCTGGAAGTCTACAACAAGCTGGACAAGCCCCTCCACGAAGGCTGGGCGATCAATTCCACCGGCGCGGGCGAAACCGACGCGGCGCGTGTTCTCAGCGATATTCAGGCGCATGAAGGCGGCGGCATTCTGCCCCTGGGCGGTATTGAAGAAGCCAGCGGAAGCCACAAGGGCTACGGCTGGGGTATGGTCTCCGAGATCTTCTCCGCCATTCTCTCCGGCGGCCTCACTTCCGATAAGACCGGTTCCAACGGGCACAGCGGCATTTGCCACGGCTTTATGGTCATCGATCCCAAGGCATTCGGCGATCCGGAAGCCATCAAGGCGCATCTGTCCTCTTATCTGGACGATATCCGCAACTCTCCCAAGGCGGAGGGTCAGCCCCGGATCTACACTCACGGGGAAAAGGAAGTCTTCGCCATGGCAGACCGTATGAAGAACGGCATCCAGGTGAACGTCAATACCGTTGCGGAAATGCGTGATATGGCGCAGTACCTGGGAATGGACGTCGCCTCTTACCTGGGCGCCGAGGCCCTCACCATCAAAGGCAAGGAAAGCACCTATAAGAAGCAGTAATAAAGCGACATCAAAAAAAGAACACCGCCGCGGCGGTGTTCTTTTTTTTGGTAGCGTTATTTCATCCAGGGGGAATCCTTTCCCCGTTCAATAGAGGCGGCGTGTTCCTGATAAAACGCAATGGATTCATCCCCTCTGTCCAGCTTCATCAACAGTATGTGCCAAAGGGCGTTGACGGCGTCCTGATCCAGTGCGGGATCGTTTTTGCGGACAAATCTCAGCCGCTCCATTGCTTCGGAATACAAGCCCTGCCGATATAAACCAACGGCAACTAAAAACAAGGCAACGTTCTTTCTTTGACGAAGGCGCATCTTCTTGTATTTATTCTCCCAATAGGCGGTAAATCCGGCGGGATCATTTTTCAGCAAAGGCAAACGGCTCACAGCCGCGCTTTCCAGACGGATCAAAAGCAATAGATAGATAGCAAGAACCAAGCATATAACAGCCAGAATTCCAAGAACCCATCCCATACGGTTTCCTCTCTCAATTCGCGCGAATATCCAAAATCAGGTTGATTAAAAAGCTCCACGCAGTTTTACCCGAAAAAGCAATAACTGCGTGGAGCGATAGTGACTTTACTTCTCTTCCGCTTCCTCGGCGGCTTTTTCCATTTCCAGGTACGCTTCGTTCTTGGTCTTATAATCCTTGAGCGTCGCGTTGGTAAACTCGGTATAGCCGTAGATACTGCCGGAAAGCCCGGACAATTCGGAGGATGCGAGATAATTGTTTTTATAGGTCACCAAAGCGGCGGCGGGGCATTCCGTAGCAAAAAGCTTCTCCAGCTCGATGAGCTTTTCGTTGCGCGCCTTGCGTTCCGTCGCGGCGAGGACTTCATCCAACAGGGACTCGTAAGCCTTGGATTCATATCCAGTGGGATGAAGCGACTCCAGTTCGTCCTCGGGATCCACGCTGACCACCGCGCCGCAATAGCCGGGCGCGAAGGGAGCCAGGAAGGCGTAGGGGTTGGTGGAAAGCCCGGTGTAGTCCAGCCCGATCACGTCATATTTTCCGGAAGAAATCGCTTCGGAAATGGACGATGCGCTGACGGCATCCAGACTCACGGAAAAGCCCAGGGCATCCCAAACGGACTTGGCGTATTTCGCCACAGCCTCTTCATAGGAGCGGTCCTCCCGATAGGTCAGTCGAATACTGCCGGAGGAAACGCCGGCTTCCTTCAAAAGCGACTTCGCCTTGTCGGCGTCCCCGGCGGCGGAATACACAGCGCCGGCTTCCTTCCGGAAACTGCTTCCCAGGGAGGATCCGGTCGCCTTCTCGGGGACGAAGCCCTCACAGGCCTTGGACCCCATACCAACGAGCTGCGCGATCTGCCCGCGATCCAACGCTTCGGAGAGCGCCTGGCGGACCTTGGGATCGGACAGGATCTTATTCTTGCAGTTGAAATAATAGGTATAGGAAGAAATCGTATCAAAGGACTTGATATCCTTGCTCCGCTCTTCGTAGATCTCGGGGGTGACAGCGCCGAAATAATAGATCTCCCCGTTGTCAAACGCCGCTAGAGCGTCCGCGGAGGTCTTGCCGAAATCGGAGATCAAACGGAAGGGCTTGACGAATTCGTTGTACCCGTTTTTCATCTCGCTGTTCAGCTTGTAGAATTTGGAGAATTCGTAGTTGAAGGAGCCTTTGGGGTCCATCTGCTTCAAGATGAATTTACCGTTGGTGGCAATGTCGTCCACGTTGGTCGCCCAGGTCGCTTCCTTTCCCACTACAACGTCGTCACGCATAGGGACAAGATCGGGACTGGAGATCGCTTCCAGGAAAAGCTCCGGATCGATGGGGGATTCAAGCTGGACCTCCAGGGTACGAATGCTCACAGCGGCGGCGCCCAGTTCATCAATGGTCTTTTCGCCTGCCTTGATGGCACGGGCGTTCTTGACGTCAAATAGAAGCGCGGCGCCGGGACAATCCACTTCCGGAGACAGAATGCGCTTCCAGGCGTAGACCACCTGATCGGCGGTAAAGGCGCGACCGTCGTTCCACCGGGTGTTATCCAGCTTGATGGTCAGGAAATACTCATTTCTGTCCTCATTGTATTTCTTTTCCCAGCTTTGGATCAGATTGTTCCGGATCTTGCCGTTCTCAACGGACGTAAGTCCTTCAAACACAAGGCCGGAAATCTGATAGAAATCCTTATCGTAGATCGCTGCGGTGGGATCAAGATTCTCAAACGACTCCGCAAAATAAACGGGAATAATGGCGCCCTTGTCATCCGGATCCGTTTGACAGGATGCGAACAGGGGCAAAAGCATCGTGATGAGAAGCAGGATCGCGATGGATTTTTTCATGCCTAACCTCCTTGACCGCAAGGGTATGCGGGTTGATACTAAAGTGTATTATATCACTGATTATCTCCATAATCAAGATAAAAACTGACAAAAAAGGAGCGGTTTTTGCGTAAAACAAAAAAGAAATGAAAGAAAACTCAACCGATTATTTCCCCGCCGAGAGGTTCATGCAGGGCGAGCACGCCCAGTTCGGGAAACTCCCGCTGCAGAATCCGCCGAAAAACATCGGGGGCGGCATTCTCCGACGCGTGATGCCCGCAATCGATGACGGTCATACCCCGCTCTACAGCGCTCTGTGCCGCGTGATAAGGAATATCGCCGCTAATAAAGGCGTCCGCGCCTGCTTCCAGGGCGGGTTCCACCAGATCTTTTCCGCTGCCGCAAGAAACCGCGACACGTTCCACAGACCCGCCGGCGGAATACAGCCTCACCGGAGCGTCCAACACGGCGGCGGCGTGACGGGCAAGATCCTCCGGCATCATCCGTTCCGACAAGACGCCCAGATCCCCAATGTGGGGCTCCTCGGGCAACAGCGCAACATGTTCCTCTACACAGACCCCAAGGCTCTTGGCGAAATGCTCATTCAAGCCCCCGGGCGCGCCGTCAAAGCGCGTATGTAGGGAAAGCACGGAAATCCCGTGGCGAATTAATAGCAGGATCTTCTGACCCGCGAGATCATCCTCGCTGATCCTGTTTAGCGGGTGAAACAAAAGCGGATGGTGGCTGAGGATCAGCTCCGCGCCGGATTCGATGGCCTTGTGGATCACGGACAGGGTTACGTCAAGGCAGGTGATCACAAGGCGCACTTCCCTTTCCCGGTCCGGGCAGACAAGCAGCCCGTCATTATCCCATTCACAGGCAAGGGAGCGGGGGAATCTCTCATTCAGAAAGGCTTCGATCTCCGATATCTTCATGGTTCCTCCTTCAAAATCTCACGGATGCGCGCCAGTACCGATTCCTGATCAAAGGCATCCAACCCCGCCGCCCGGCGCTTTTCCGCCGTACGGACAAGCCGGTCCCTTTTTATTTCAAAGTATGCCCTGCCCCACACGCCGGGATGTTGATCCAGATACATTCCCAAAGCGGCGGTGATAGGATCCGGCGCTTCCCCGGGCATCCCGGTAAAGGTCGCGCAAATCAGTAAAAACAGTTTGCCGTTTTCCCGGATGACCGTTTCCTCCGTGATGCGGAACCCTTCGACGCTCAAATGAGTACGAAGGATATCCTCGTGGCTCATAGGTTGCAAATAAAAGCGCTGTCCCGCGTGCAGGGTCGTTTTTCCCTCCCGGAGGATCTGAGCGATGGTCTCCCCGCTCATACCGGCGATAGCATAGAAATCAATTCCCCGTCCACCCAGGGAAGCGATCCCGTCCGCCAAAACGCATTCGGCGCGATCCGCGACACCGCCTGCCGCCAGTGCTTCTTTCGCCCGGGCGAGAGGGAGCGGTTTGATATCTGTCACCACGGCGCGCAGGGCTTTGCGTTGCTGCAGGAGAAACAAGGGCAGTAAGCCGTGGTCGGAGCCAACGTCGCAAAACACGCCCTCCTCAGGCAACCGTTCCGCGATGGCGGCGAGCCGCGCCGGCAAACGCGTTTTTTTATGCCTTGGCGGCAAAGTGGGCATTGAGTTTTTCAACCAGCAGGTCCGGGTCTGTACCGTGTACGGCACAAGCCGCCTCAATGGATTCGCCCCGGGACGCGGGGCATCCGAGACAGTGCATCCCGATTTCAAAAAAGTAGGGGGCGGTCTCAACATCGGCGTCCAGAACCTCGCCGATAATGCTCTCTTTCGTTACGATCATTTTCTTTACTTCCTTTCATTTTCTTCCGACTGTTCCTCGTCGGTTTGCTCTTCTTCGTCAAATTCAGCCTTTGTCTGTTCTGTTTTCTCCTGCTCAATCTTTTCCAGGATCTCTTTCAAGTCCTTCAGGACCGTGTCTTCTTCATTTTCGTCCTCTGGCGCCTGATCCTCCGCTTTTTCTTCCTCGGCCTGTTCCTCTCCCGCCTGCTCCGACGCTTCCTTTTTAGAGATTTCCAATGGTGCGGGCGCTTCCTCCGGAACGCCTTTGGCTTTATCCGGACGGGGGATGCGCTTTTTGACAAGCTTTCCGAACACTGCTATGATCCGGCTCCGGGAAAGCTTCCTTTGTCCGCTCGGTACCTCTTCCCTTCTCAAATACTTCATCAACTCTATGACCAGCATAGGTAGCAGAGAAAGAAGAAGCGAGAGCGCGCCGGTCGCGAAGGTCAGCCCCGCGCCCTTTTCTTCATAGGAGGGATTATACAGCTTCGCGAAGGGCGTAAAAACGGTAACAACGGAAACAAAAAGGGTGATCAGGAACGTGATAAGTCCCGTACGACCGATCTCCCGCAGATTGCGGAACAAAGGTCCCTCCGTCTTTATAGAAAGGGAGGCGAACCAGGCGGAAAACGCCATTGTCAGGATCCCCGCTCCGCACGCCGCGTCCGCGCTGCCGGAAGAAAACAGGGTGATCTGCCGGGAAAGAGTCATCCCGATCGCCCCCACGAGCCCGGCGATGGCCGGTATGAGGATCAGGACCTGCAAGGAATAGATCCTGTCCTTCAAAACTCCCAGACGGCGTGGCAGGACCGCGCCGGGTTTCCGGTGATAGATATTGAAGGTACAGGGCAAAGCCGCGCCGAGGCCCGCGAAGATCATGGGAAAAAGCGGATATACGGTCTCCCCGGTCAGCGTCAGACACAAAAAAACGGAGAAAAACAGCGATACCTGCAAAATCAGGATAAACTGCATAATGTGAACAAGGTTATGATACAGAAGGCGCGACCAATGAATGCTCAAAGGCACTAAATTGTATTTCTTATCCCGCATCAAAACATCCGCGTTCATACGGACAGCCGGACTGGATTCCGCCGCGTCCGCGAAGGAAATATCCGATTCCATCTGAGGCAGAATATCCCGCATACCGTCCGTCAGGGACAGCGTTTTATGACCGTTATTCTTGTGATAGCGCAGGATGATCTGCTTTTCCTCCGGAGGAAACTGGGAAAACGCTTTGTACCGTTCCAGATCCGCCACAAAAACGCCCCGATCCATCCGGCGGTAACTGTCGTATCGGAGAGCGTGCTGATCATCCTTCTCCTTGATGATGGAAACACTCTTGGCAAGGGCTTCCACCGTCTCGGGGTAATCATCCGTCAGAAGGTAGGTGTTAATACCTGCTTTCTCGCAACTGTTCACTTCTTCCGCGGCGGACGCGCTAACCGGCGTAGACAAACCGAAAACACCCATATAGGACATTTTACGGCAAACCCGGCGCAAATCCCCTTCCGGCGGGGAAGGAAGATTTAGCTCTGCGACAGCGACGATGTGTTCGCAGTTGCCCGCGATCCTACGGAAGGTGGAGCGGATCAGCATAGAGACCCCGTCCGTCAAAGCAAGATCCTCCGGACCGCTCCGGTAAAATGCACACAGCGATAATACGGCTTTCGGATCCCCTCTTACCACGAGGCGATAAGCGCCATCCCGCAGGACAAGGGAGCAGGAATAGGCATGCTGTTCATCCGGGTCCGAATGGTTGACAAAGAGATAGTCGTGGTCCAGGCGGCGTTTTTGAAGACCGCACCGCGCGGCGGCGCCCTGAATGACTCTCTCGTTTTTTCGCTCCTGAGCGTGACGGGGATCGTTCCAGTACGTCGGCGACATGGACGCCAGGAGCAGATCCTCCAGCATCGGTTTAGCGGGTATGTGATCCTGCCGGAAATCGTATTCCCGGTCCCCAACGTAGTAAATAGACGCGAGGGGTTTCGCGTAATACAGGTAATCGGCGGAGTGGATAAAGATACGGTCGGCATCGCACAAGCGATCGACGGCACCGGGATTTCGCAGAATCGCCCCCGCCCGGAACAAGCGGCTCTTCATGTAAGCTACGGCAAGATCGCAGTAATACTCAATGGAGGAAGGAAAAGCGGCAATCACCATAGCGGCGCTGTAATAAAAGATGCGAAATACGTCCTGCCCCCGGAAAACGCCCCAAGCAAAGATCACAAAGCAGGCGAGCACCCAGATCAGGAGGATCTCCTTCTTCAGGGACATCGCCAAACGATAGACCCGGGGAACGGTCCCGATCTGCCGGGAAACGGTGGGGTTTTCGGCGTCAAATAAATCCGCCCCGGTGTTGCAAACGAAGACGTGCGCCGCACCCTGCAAGACAACGCTTCCAGCGAACAGGACGCAGTCAAAATATTCGGAATCCTCCAGGTCACTGACCTCCGTGTGGCTACGCTTGATCGCGGGAGCGCGCGCGCCGGCGGATTTTGCTTCCAGCACGAGAAGGGTTTTGGCAGAAAGGATGATCCCATCGCAGGGCAACACGTCCCCTCTCTCCAAAATCAGGATATCCCCGGGGACCAGATCCCGGTTTTTTACGCTAATGATCCTACCGTTCCGGCGCACGTGGACCCTGTTTTTGGAAAACTTTTCCACCGCCGCGTCCACCCGGCGAACGTACAGGAAGGAGCCGAATACAAGCGCGGCGTAAAGCACCGCCGCAAACAGGATGCAGATCAGGGAAACGACGTTATGACTGTTGAAATAATCAAATAGCCCCGTGAAGAGGAAAATAATCATCATCACGTCGCCGAAGATCTTTCTGACAAGGGAGGAAACGGTGCGCGGGTTCTCGCGCGCCACGTTCTCGCCGAATTCACGTCGGTTACGCAAAACCTGTTCCCCGGTCAGTCCCAGCGCGGTATCCGTACCCAGGATGCTGATTAACTTGTCCAGACTGATTTCAAGCAGATTCATGCCTTTACTCCGGAGCGGCTTCCAAATGGTCAAGCTTGACCGACAATCGGATCGCATCCGGTTTCTCCAAATAATGATCGATCACGCATTGAGCGATGCGGTCCTCCGCCTCGGTTTGGAGGAAACGCGTCATATTCCGCGCGCCGTATTTTTCACTGTAAGATTTTTCCGCGACGAATACGGGAACGGCATCGTCAAAACGAAGCTCCGTCCCCTTCTCTTCCATACTCTTCTTCAGGTCGTCCAGGCGAAGAAGGGCGATGGCCTTGAAGTCCTCCCGGGTCAGGTGGGAAAATGTCACGATCTCGTCCACGCGATTGATGAATTCGGGCCGCAAAAAGCTCTCCAGCCCCTTCATGGTGCGCTTCTCTTCCGTCACCACACTGCTGTCGCCGAATCCGGAGACCACACTGCCGGCGTTGGCGCCCGCATTGGTAGTCATAATGATGACGGTATTCTCAAAGTTGACTTCCTTGCCGTGGGCGTCGGTGATGCGTCCCTCGTCCAGGATCTGAAGCAGAATGTTCAGAACATCAGGATGTGCCTTTTCGATCTCGTCGAAAAGCACAACCGAGTAAGGCTTGCGCCGGATCTTCTCCGTGAGCTGACCCGCGTCATCATACCCCACGTAACCGGGGGGCGATCCGATGATCCTGGAAACAGAATGCTTCTCCATAAACTCGGACATATCCAGCCGGATCAAGGACTCCGGCGTATCAAAAAGCTGCAGCGCCAACTGTTTGACAAGCTCCGTTTTTCCCACGCCGGTGGGACCCGCGAAGATAAAACTGGCGGGCTTTTTCTTCATATAGATCCCGGCTCTGTGGCGTTTGATGGCGCGGCAGACGGCGCTGACCGCCTTGTCCTGCCCGATGATGCGGCGCTTCAATTCGTCTTCCAGGCCGGCGATCTTCTCAAATTCATTTTCAGAGATACTGGAGGCGGGAATACCCGTCCAGGACTCGATCACCCGCGCTACGTCCTCCAGCGTGATCTCGATCCCGTCGCGTCGGCGAGAAAGCTCCGAATACTCCTCCTCTTTCCGCATTTCACTGACCTTCAGTTCCGCGATGCGGGCGTAGGTAGCGTCGTCCGGGTCCGCCTTTCCCTCCAGCGCCTCCCGCTCCTTTTTCTCCTGATCGATCTCGTCCTTCAAGGCATCCAGGCGGTTGATGACCTCGCTGTCGATGTTCTTCTTGGCGCAAGCCTCGTCCAGAATATCGATGGCTTTATCCGGGAGAAAACGGTCGGTAATATACCGTTCGGAAAGAAGGACGGTTGTCCGCAGTACGCTGTCCGGGACGCGCAGGCCGTGATAGGTTTCATAGTACTTTTTTACGCCCTTCAGAATCTCCACCGTTTTAGCGACGCTGGGCTCCTCCACCATAACGGGCTGGAAGCGGCGTTCCAGCGCCTGATCCTTCTCGATATACTTCCGGTATTCCGCCAGCGTCGTGGCGCCGATGATCTGGATCTCGCCCCGGGACAGGGCGGGCTTTAGGATATTGGCGCAGCTCATTCCACCCTCTGAATCCCCGGCGCCTACGATGGTGTGGACCTCATCGATCACCAGGATCACATTCCCCAGCTTTTTGATCTCCTCCACCAGGCTTTTCACGCGCCCCTCAAACTGACCGCGGAAATGAGTGCCGGCGACCAGGCCTGTGAGATCCAGCAGAAATACCTCCTTATTCAGCAGGCGGTACGGTACTTTCTTTTCCGCGATACGGGAAGCCAATGCTTCCGCGATCGCGGTCTTTCCCACGCCCGGCTCCCCGATCAGACAGGGGTTGTTCTTTTGCCGTCGACACAGGATTTGAATCACCCGATCCAGCTCCGCCTCCCTGCCGATGACCCGGTCCAGCTTTCCTTCCGCGGCGCGGCCGGTCAGATCCAGACAATAGGTATCCAGCATCTTACCGTGCTTTTTCTTTTTCTTTTTGTCTTTTCCGTCCTTCCCATCCTCCGGAGCGTCTTCCTTTTCGGAGTTCTCCTCCTCGGTGGGTTCAATATTCCCGCCAAACAGGTTTTTCAGATCAAAGGTGGGCATCCCGCCCTCGCCCGGCTCTACACCTTCCATCATATGGCCCATCTGTTCTTCCAGCACGTCGATATCGTCGTCCTTGATTCCCATCTGATCCATGTAATCGCTGAAGGGCTTGATCTTCAATTCCCGGGCGCAGTGCATACAAAGGCCCTCGGAGGAGACCTTCTCCCCCTGGATCTTATTGATATAAATAACAGCGGGTCTTTTTTTGCAGCGCGAACACATTTTCATTTGGTTTCCTCCGCCTCTGTCATAGAGGCCTTTGCTCCCTTATCCTTATGGAGCTCTTTCCAGGTTTTAGCTATAACGTCCTTGAAGTGGATCACGTACATAATGAACGCAAACGCCATAAATCCGATCAACGCGATGCAGAGATACTGCCCCCACGCCACGGCGGAAGGAATGAAACTCATAATAAGAACAGTCAGGAACCAGGCAAATGTCGCCGCCTTCCCGTACCATACACTTGATACAGCAAACTTTCCGTGGCGCAGGATGATGAAGGCGCCCACGATCATAACGCCCTCTTTAATCACCGTGATGGCGGCGAGAAGGATGAACGCGTTTCCAAAGCGGATCGCGATACAAAGCGTGACGGCAAGCTCCAGCAGTTTATCCGCTAACGGATCCAACAGTTTTCCCACGTCTGTGATCCAGTTGTTTCGCCTCGCCAGGTATCCGTCAGCCAGGTCACTGATCCCCGCCACAATAAAGACGATACCGGAGGATATCAAAGGCTCTCCCCACGGAATGACCCCGAAGAACAACAACACATACAGCGGGACCAGAACGATGCGGAATACGGAGATGATATTGGGGATGTTTTTCTTCTCAAATGTTGCCATATCAGAAACCTCTTTCAGGTAATATCAATTCATTCCTGGCGCCCAGGACGCGAGAAACCGGATCAAATAGGTCTGATCCACGGAAAAACCGGAGATCCAAATCCAATCGGATGCCCGCATAACGGGCTCTAACAACGCCAACACCCGCGCGAACACGAAAGCAAGGGCAACCCCCTCTCCAATCCCCGCTATCAAACCGAAAACCCTGTTTGTCAGGTGAAGGCCGGGGATCTTTGCCACAAGGTCCAGAACCCGGGCCAAGATCGCAAGGAGGAGGGAGGATAAGCCGAACAGCGAAATGAAGGCGATGGCGTGAGAAAGGGTCGTCGCCGCCCGAGACACGGCAAAGGCGGCAATGGATTGCGCCAGGTCCCGTCCCGCGGTCCGCCCGGCGTTTATCACCTGCTCTGCCAAAGCCTCCGGGGATATCCCGAAGCGAGAGAAAAGTGCCACTGCACTGTCTGGCAAAGCTGAAAAATCGATCTCGGCGCTGCTTTGCATCGTTTCATTTGAAAGCTCCTTCAGGAAGAAGGAGGAAAGCGCCGGTTCAACCAGATGCTCTTTCAGAAGCGCCGCCAAAGGCGCGGCGAATAACAGAGCGACGGCGATGGCGATCAGAAACCCGAATAAACCGAAAAAAGTTTTGATAAAGCCCCGTCTCATACCCCATACGGCAAATCCGATGATCAACAGGGCGGCAATGGTATCAAACAAGACGTAAGTCATTCTTTCTCTCCAAAATCAAGATAGCGCCATAATCTCAGCCCTGGAATCCGAACACAGCGCAACCGTGTTTTGCCCGAGGATCGCGATGGCGGAGTAATCGCCGGAGATCTGATAGTCCGTCCAGTTCCCGTCCGAAGTCAGTCGGTACAGGTGGTTATAGGTCAACAGGATCGCCTCCTCGTCGTATACCTCCAGATCCTGAATCTGCGCGGAAAAATCCCGTGAAGCCGTTTCGTTTCCCTCCCGGTCAAACAGGCGGAGCTTCATGGAAACGCCGACGGAAAGCTCGTTCTGTGCCACTACGCAAAGGGAGTCTCCCATAACGGCTTTATCCAGGGATCGCGTGGGAAACACATTGCTTTTCAAAGCCTCTCCCCCGCTGACGAAACGAAGGGAGGTATCCGTCAGATACAACACACCCTTTCGCGTCCAGGCAATATCTATGGGCATTTCATCTGTCAGTTCATAGGAGGACACCACCTCGTCCCTGCCCACCTTCAACTCCAAAACCTCGCCCACAAGGTCCCCGCCTTCCACGCGAATGGTGGTGAGATACATCGCCTCCGTATCCGTCAAAACACAGTCGGTGACAAATTTCTCCGCGGACAGCCAGCGAAACACCTCTTTGAAATCGTCGTTGTATACTACCACAGCGGCGTGGTAAGATCGCTGCGCGGTCGCCACGCTGTAATAGCCGGCTGCGTTCACGGAAACAGACTGAATGGTGTATTCGAAGTTCTCCTCGTGAAGCAGAGAGAATGAGTTATACACTCTCAGATTATGGCCGCCCAGATCGTAAACTATCAAAAATTTATCGCCGGATTCCATTACGGGGTTGGTCATATTGAAGGAATCCGTCAGAACGGCAGTACCCATTCTGTCATACAGGGACATACCGCCGTGGTTGACCACCGCCAGATCCCCGCGAAAGGAGCCGTAAACATTCTCCGTGTCCGCGTCATACAGGATGGTGGAGCCGCCTTCCGGAGTGCCGGAATAGAAGCCCACATACTTGACGAGATACCGGAGGTTTTCCAGTGTGATATCCTTTTGAAACAGGACCAATCCGCCCAGGAGGAACAACACGAGAACGCCCAGAGTGACAAACTTATAGAGCCGGTATTTTTTGATCAGTTTGCCGGACTTTGCCTCAGCTTTATCAGCCATACGTTCCTCCTTTCCCGATCACTCCGGATCGTCGTAAAAAACTTTTTCCAGGTACAAGCCCTGGGGCGGCGCGGTAAAACCCGCCAGTGTACGATCACCCGTGGCAAAGATCTCCTCCGGTTCCCGATCCAGTTTATGGCGCTGATGAGCGATCAGTGTGCCCAGCATAATGCGGACCATATTGTACAAAAAGCCGTCTCCGGCGACCGTGAAGATCACACGGGAACCATCCCGCGCCACATCCGATCGCGTCATGGTGCGAATAGTGTTTTTCACGCTCGAGCCCTGTGCGCGAAACGCCGCGAAATCGTGTTGCCCCAGAAAGACCTTCGCCGTCCGGTCCATCTCCTTTTCGTCCAAAAGAAAGGGATAGTGCCAGGCGCGGTCGATCAAAAACGGATCTCCCAGCACACTGTTATCGATCAGATACCGATATTCTTTGCCCCGACAGGAGTACCTTGCGTGAAAAGTCGGAGGGACGATCCGCGCCGACAGGGGCCGAATATCCGGCGGCAGATGCGTGGTCAGCGCGTAAGGCAAGCGATCCACCGGGAAGGGGTACGACGCGTCAAAATGGCAGTAAAATGAAGCGGCGTGTACGCCGGCGTCAGTGCGGCTGCAGCTGTGGGTGGTGATCTTCTCAGAAAACAGCTCCGCCAACGCGGCCTCCACCTTTTCCTGCACAGTGACGGCGTTGTCCTGGATCTGCCAGCCGTGGTAGTTGGTCCCCAAATACGCCAACTGGAGCAAATACCGGTTCACAGAACACCTCCCCAGGGAAAGGGCACATAGTTGGTAAGAATGATCCCGGCGAAGGACAGGAGAAGCAGAGCGGCGCAAGCCCAATCAAAGCCGGTGAGCCGCAGTTGTTTCAGTCTCGTCCTGCCTTCCCCGCCGGTGTAGCACCGGCACTCCATGGCGGTCGCCAATTCCGACGCCCGGTTGAAGGAAGAAACAAAGAGCGGGATCAAAATGGGGATCAGCGCTTTGGCGCGCCGCAGCAGGCTTCCGCTTTCAAAATCCGTGCCCCGCGCTTTCTGCGCGTTGATGATCTTCTCAGTCTCCTCAATAAGCGTCGGCACAAAGCGTAGAGCCAAGGACATCATCATAGCGAATTCGTGTACCGGAACGTGAATCTTCTTCAAGGGCGACAACAGGGACTCCAGCGCGTCCGTCAATTCCATAGGGGTGGTGGTATAGGTAAGCAGCAGGCTTGTCCCGGCGACAAGCGCCATGATGCGGACGATCAGATACGCCGCCCGCCAGATCCCCTCAGGATAAATGGTAATGACCCAAAAGGAGACCAGGGGCGTTTCCCCGACGGTCCAGAACAAATTGATCACCGCCGTAAAGACGGAGATGAAAACAACGGGTTTCAAACCTTTCATAAGCGCCTTTACCCGGATGCCGGACACAGCGGTCAGCGCCGCCACAAGGATCACAAGATACACGAAAGACGGAAGAGTCCGGGCGAAAAAGATCAGCACCACAAAAGCGATCATCAGGATCAATTTCATCCGGGGATCCAGCCGGTGCAGCGGGGACTGCCCGGGGAAATACTGTCCTAAGGTGATATCCTTCAGCACGTTTTGTCACCTCCCCGGAGCAGAGACGACACACAGGCAACGGCGGCATCAACAGTATGAACGCCCGGATCGACCGGAACACCCCGGGCGGAGAGGCGCATCATAAGGCGCGTGATCTGAGGCAGCTCCAATCCGGCTTCCTCCACACGGGCGGGATCGCTGAAAATACCGTCCACCGTATCGTGGCAGAAGACGGAACCGTCTTTCATAACAACGATCTCATCCGCGTAGGAGGCCATATCCTCCATACTGTGAGAAATGAGGATCAGGGTCTTTTCCCTTTCCCGCTGATAGGCTTTCAGGCGATCCAGGATCTCCTTTTTTCCGGCGGGATCCAGCCCGGCGGCGGGTTCATCCAGCACCAGGATCTCCGGATCCATGGCGATGATGCCGGCGATGGCGACCCGTCGCTTCTGTCCTCCGGACAACTCGAAGGGAGAACGGTCCATCAGCTTTTCGCTCAATCCCGTAAAACGCGCCGCGTCCGC
>JAGDAA010000159.1 GCA_017959745.1 Clostridia bacterium | reverse complement strand
GATGGCGTAACCGGCGATCATCATACCTTCGATGACGGAGAGGGGATTATCTTCCAGCACGGAACGGTCCATGAAAGCGCCGGGGTCGCCCTCGTCGCCGTTGCAGACCACGTACTTCTGGCCGTCGCCGTTCATAGCGAAGCTCCACTTGCGGCCGGTGGGGAATCCGCCGCCGCCTCTGCCGCGCAGACCGGAATCAAGCACTTCCTTGACCACGTCGGCGCGATCCAGAGAGAGCGCCTTCACCAAGCCCTGGAAGGCGCCGCAGCCCAGCGCTTCATCAAACTTGGTGGGATCGATGATGCCCACGCCGTGGAGCGCCACTTTGCGCTGTTTGGCGTAGAAGCCGATCTCGTCCTGCTTGGCGATAGACTTGCCGGTCTTGGGATCCTTGTAGAGCAATCTTTCCACGATCTCGCCCTTCAGGATATCCTTTTCAAAGATCTCCCGGCAATCCTCGGGCTTCACCAGAACGTAGAGGGTGTCCTCCGGATAGATGCGGACGAAGGGACCCTGGGAGCACATACCGAAGCAACCCACGGTACGCACGCCCACTTTGTTCTCGGCGTTATATTCTTTAATGAGGGCTTCAAACTGCTCCTTGACGCCCAGGGCGCCGGAAGCGATACAACCGGTACCGCCGCAGAGGGTGAGCCAGCGCTTGCTGTCGGAACCGTCGTACTTGCTCTTGAGCTCCGCCTCGGCTTTCGCGATCCGGGCAAGCAATTCTTCTTTTGTCTTAATCATCGTGCCTTCCCCTCCTCAAGCCTTGTATTCCGCAATGATCTTTTCCACGTCCTTGACGGTGACGCGGGGATAGATCTTGCCGTTGATGGTGACGGCGGGAGCCAGGGCGCAAGCGCCGATGCACCGCAGCGCGTCAATGGTGAACAGCCCGTCTTCGGTGGTCTCGCCGACGCCGATGCCGAGCAATTCGGAGAATTTGTCGATCACCTGTTGAGCGCCCTTCACGTAGCAGGCGGTTCCCAGGCAGCAGCCGATGATGTACTTGCCCTTCGGCTGGAGCGAGAAGAAGGAGTAGAAGGTGACCACGCCGTAGATCTCGGCGACGGAGACGCCGGTCTCGGCGGAGACGATCTCCTGCACTTCCAGAGGAATATAGCCGTATTCCTTCTGAATGTCGCTGAGGATCATCATCAGGGGAGTGGGTTCGCCGGCATAGCGTTTGCAGATCTCACGGATCTTCGCTTCTGCCGCTTCGTTTAAATGAGCCATGAAAAGCCCTCCTTTAAATTGGTCTGTATCCGGAACCGGGCAAGAGGCTCCCCTTGCACAGTTCTAACCTTATAGATTATACTGCCGGGGTACCCCGGTGTCAAGGGAGAAGGGCTTTATTTTTCCCGAAAATCTCTTCTTTTTCTCTAAAAAACAACTTTGTTCCCGTTTGCCGCTCCCTTTTATCAAAAAAGAACGCGTCCCCGCGAAAAAACCACTGGACTTTTTCTCAAATCTCTGCTATACTCTTATTTGTATGGGTTTCCCGTACGAAAAAGAGACGGAGGTGACGGATATGGCGCAGATTCCCGCAAACAGAAATCCCGGGCGGCGTCCCATGTCCCGCGCGCCTCAGTCCCGGACGGAAACGAACCGTCCCCCGCGAAACCGTCCGCCCCAACAGGTCCCGCGTCGTCCCGGCCCCGGTCAGCCCGTTCAGCGGCGGCGCGCGCCCCTCTCCGTAGCGGAAAAGCAGCGCAGAGCGGCTTCGAAGCAGGAGGCGATGGAGCGGAACCAGGCGGAAATAAAGGTCCGGCGCTTCCGCCGGCGGCGCTTGTTTTTGCTGTCTTTCCTGCTCTCCCTGGTCATCGTGGCGGGCTATTACACCGTTCTTATGACCGGGATCTCCAAAGCCGTGCCGGAGAAGGAGGTCTACCCCGTGCAGGTGTTCCGCGCCGGGGAAAAGAACGCCCTGAAGACCTATTCCGTGGAGGAGACCCGCTTCAACGGCGCCACATACCTGCCCCTCACCGCCCTGCAGGAATTTGTGACGGTGACCCAGTACGGGGATCACGCCCGGCGGTCGCTGACCTTTTCCGGCGGGGATATCGCCACCTTCGATATAGGCACGCCCAACTGTGTTTTGAACGGGGTGAAGGCCTCCCTGGAGGCGCCGGTGCTTTTGAAGGACGACGTTCTGTACCTGCCGGTGGACTTTTTCTTCCGCCGGATGAGTTGTTTTGAATACACCTTTTCCTCCCCGCTGAACGCCAACGTGCTCACCTTCCTTTCGGATGTTACCCCGGCGCTCACCGCCCACGAAATGGCGAACACCGGCAGGGTGGACCCCGCCACCGTTCCCCCCGCGCCGGAAAGCAATTAGCGACTGACTGCCAACTGACGGCAGCTGACGATTATACAATTCACAATCCACAAAAAAAGGAGATGGTTGTTTCTTTATGGACAGTATACCCCGATGTATATTACTGATCGCGCTCATCATTGCCGGGGGCTTTTTCTCCGGCGCTGAAACGGCGTATTCCTACTGCAATAAAATTCGTATGAAGACCATGGCGGAAGAAGGTCACAAGGGCGCCGCCCGGGTGGTGCGCATCACGGATGAGATGGACAAGGCCATTACCACCAATTTGATCCTGATCAACGTGCTGCACGTGCTCACCTCGGCGATCGCGACCATGCTCGCCCTTTCCTGGATGGCGGACAATCCCAGTCTCGCCACCTTTCTGGAGACGGTGATCCTGACGCTGCTGGTCTTCTTTTTCAGTGAAACCTTGCCCAAGGCGTTCTGCCGGGACAACGCGGACGCCTACGCCATCGGCTTTTCCCCCTTCTTTTACGCGCTGATGGTCCTCCTGACGCCCCTTTCCTTCCTGTTCATCAAGATGGGAGAGGGTCTGAAAAAGATCTTCGTTAAGGAGGAGGAACAGCACGCCATCACCGAGGACGAGTTTTCCGAAATGGTGGAGAAGGTTGAGGACGAGGGGGTCCTGGAGCCGGAGGAAAGCGCCATTATCCAGTCGGCGGTGGAGTTTTCCGACCGCACTGTGGGGGACATCTTCACCCCCGCGGACAAGGTGGTCGCCATCGACAAGAACTGGGACCGGGACGAGATCCTGGAGGTCCTGCGCCGGGAACAATACTCCCGGGTGCCGGTCTATGACCGGGACCCCGGTCACATCCTGGGCATTTTGCAGGTGAAAGAATACCTCACCGCCCTCATCAACGAAACGGATGAGGAGAAGGCGGACTGGCGGGACTATCTCCGCCCCGCTTACACGGTAAAACCGGAAATGACGCTGAACGCCCTGTTTGAGTCCATGGGGAGGCGGCACACCCATATGGCGCTGGTGGTGAATCAGCGGCAAGCCATGCAGGGGCTGGTGACCATGGAGGACCTGCTGGAGGAGCTGGTGGGCGAGATCTACGACGAGGACGAGGTGCCGGAGGAAACCGCCGACGCGGCGGACAGCGGTCAGCCGTCAGCCGTCAGCGGCGGAGATAGCGCCGCCGCCCAAAGGGAAAATCGTTCCGATGAGAAAATAGAAACCGATCCCGCCGAGACGGGCGCCGCCGGAGAGGGGGTGACGGACCGTGGTTGATACGATCCTGATGATCCTGCTCTACCTGTCCCTGGCGCTTTTCCTGGGGCTTTCCGCCTTTTTCTCCGGGTCGGAGATCGCCATCGCTCAGGCGAACCGCAGCCGGATGAACAAAAAAGCCGAAGAAGGAGACAAGAAAGCCAAAGCCGCCCTGCGGGTGATGGATAACTTCGCGGAGACGATCTCCACCATACTGTTCAGCAACAACCTGGTAAACATCGCCTTCACCTCCGTCGCCACCGCCCTGGCGGTGAAATGGTGGTTCCCGGACGGCTATACCGCCGGAAAGGAGACCCTGGTCACCTTAGGCCTTACCCTGGCGGTGCTGATCTTCGGGGAGATCATTCCCAAGATCCTCAGCGCGGAGACCGCGGACAGGACCGCCCGGAACGTGGCGCGCCCCATTCGCTTTTTCTCCGTCCTGTTCCGGCCTGTGGTGAAAGGCGTCACCTTCATCATCGAAAAGCTCGCCCGGCTCTGGAAGCGGGACGAGGGCGTCTCCGCCACCACGGACGAACTGGCGACTATGGTGGACGAGATCCAGGAGGAAGGGCTTTTCACCGAGGAGGAGGGCGACCTGATCCGCTCCGCCATCGACTTTTCCGAGACCCAGGCCCGGGAGGTGATGATCCCCCGGGTGGACGTGGCGGGCTTCGACCTGGACGAAGGCAGCATCGAGGACCTGCGAAAGAACAAGGAGCTGTTGAGCTACGCCCGCTTCCCGGTGTACCGGGAGAGTCTGGACAACGTGGTGGGCGTGCTTTCCACCAAGCGCTTCGTGGAAGCGATCATGGACGGAGAGGACTTTCAGATCGAGGATCTTTTGTACGAGCCTGTCTATGTCCATATGACCCGCACCATTTCCTCCATTCTGGCGGAATTCCGGCAGAAGCGGCTGCAGATGGCCTTTGTCATCGATGAATTCGGCGGTACCATGGGCATCCTCACCATGGAGGATATTTTAGAGGAGATCGTAGGCGAGATCTATGACGAACGGGACGAGGTGGAGGAAGACGTGATCCGCCGGGGGGATTCCTTCGAGGTAGACGGGTCCGCCAATATCGAGGACGTCTTTGAAGAGATCGGCTTTGTGGACGATGATTTCGAGAGCGCCTACACCACGGTGGGCGGCTGGGCGACGGAGGTGCTGGACAAATTCCCGGAAAAGGGCGATTCCTTTGTCTATCAGACCCTGACCGTCACCGTTCTGGAGGCGGACGAGCACCGGGTGGAAAAGCTCCGCATCGACGTTGCCGCGCCCGAGGAAGAAGAGGAAGAAGACAACTGACCCCGGTCGGTCGGAAAAGGAGTATGACGATGCGCAAGATCCTGCTTTTTGATATGGACGGAACCCTGACGGACTCCATGCCCGTTTACAACGACGCCATCCGGCGGGTGCTGGAAGAAGACGGCGCCGAGATTCCGGCGGACATTGTGCGCCTCACCGCCCCTATGACGGTGGACGAGATCCTGGAGACCCTTTTGTCCCTGGGGTGCAAGGGGGACAAGGCTTCCCTCATCGCCCGCCTGGATATGCGCTCCGCCTACGCCAAGGACGTAGAGCTGAAGCCGGGGGTGATGGACTTCCTCGTGAAGAAAAAGGACGAGGGCTGCCGGCTGTTCGTGGTGACGGGATCCCCGAAGGCCTGCTGTATTCCCTGTCTGCGGCACAACGGCGTCCTTCCCTTTTTTGAGCACGTTTACACCACGGATGATTTCGATACCGCCAAGCATCAGCCGGGGATCTATATCGCCCTGTGCCAGATGCACGGGATCCCCACCACGGACGTGACGTTTTTCGACGACAATCTCCTGGCGCTCCGCGCCGCGAAGGCGGCGGGGATGGAGGTCATCGGCGTGGCGGACCCCTCCGAGGCGGAGGACGAGGACGCCATCCGCGCCGAGGCGGACGGCTTCATCACGGGGTTTGAGGAACTGGTAGAGGAATGATTTGATTTTTCACAGGGGCCCCTGACCCTGCAACCCCGGCAAGCCCTTTTGAAAAAGGGCTTGCCTTCCGAAAACTTTTCGAGAGGACAGAACAATGATGAATGAACAGATTACACAAAACTTGTCCATCCCGGTGACGCAGACCGCGGACGTACTGGTAGCCGGCGGCGGGATCGCCGGCGTCGCCGCGGCGCTGGCGGCGGCGCGGAGCGGGAAGAAGGTCCTGCTCTGCGAGCGGGAATATCTCCCGGGCGGCCTCGCCACCCTGGGGATGGTGGTGATCTATCTGCCCCTGGACGACGGCAACGGCAAGCAGGTCTCCTTCGGCATCGCCGAGGAGCTTCTGCGGCTGTCCCTGAAGGACGGCAAGTTACCCTGGATCGAGAAAAGCCCGGCCCTCGCGACCAACTTCTGGCCGGAGCCCTGGCTGCGGGACGGCACGAAGGAAGAGCGGATCAGGACCCGCTTCCAATCCACCTATAACGCCTATTCCTACGCACTGGCGCTGGAACAGCTCCTTCGGAAAGAAGGGGTGGAGATCCTCTACGGCACCTGGGTCGCCGACGCGGCGGTGAAGGACGGCGCCATCACCCACGTGATCCTGGAAAACATCGACGGACGGACGGCGGTCGCCGTTTCCGCCGCGGTGGACGCCACGGGGGACGCGGTGCTGGCACGGGCGGCGGGTGAGGAAACCGCGCTCTTTTCCTGCGGGAACGTGCGTTCCTGCTGGTATCTGGCGGGGGCGAAGGGGGATCAGTTCCTGGTGGAACTGAGCGAAAGCATCGCCCGTCCCGACCGGCCCGCCGCGCCGGGGCAAACGGTGATCTCCGGGGTGGATGCCCGGGAGAACAGCCGCTTTCTGCAGGAGTCCCACGACAGACTGCTCGCCGACTTGGCGCGGAGGCGCAAGATCGCGCCGGACGCGCAGATCCTCACCATGGCGACGATCCCGGACCACCGGATGACCCGCCGCATCGTGGGCGTTTCTCAATCGGAGCGGTCCCACGAGGGCGCGTTCCTGCCCGACAGCGTGGGGTGCTTCGCCAACTGGATCCGGGCGGACGGGGGGTATGAACTGCCCTTCGGCGCCCTCTTCGGGAACCGGGTCAAGAACCTCGCCGTGGCGGGGCGCTGTCTCTCCGCGGCGGACGATATGTGGGACCTGACCCGGGTGATCCCCGTGTGCGCCGTCTCCGGGGAAGCCGCCGGGGTCGCCGCCGCCATGAGCCCCGATCTCCACGCCCTGCCGGTGAGCGATCTCCAGGCGGAGCTGGCGCGCCGTGGCGTGAAGCTCCATTTAAATTGAGTTATATGCAGGGCTCCGCCCTGCGACCCGGTCAAGGACCTTTTTGTAAAAAGGTCCTTGACAATCCCCAAAAACTTTCAAACAAAAAAAGAACCTCGGATAACGGGGTTCTTTTCGTGTATTCAGGGGGTCAAAAGATTTTGGGGTCGTCAGGGGGATTGTTTCAAAAATCCCCCTGACCGGGTCGCAGGGCGGAGCCCCTGTGTATAAAGCCAAATCACACGTCGAAGGCGAATAGATCCTCCGGGGTCTCCCGGCGGACCACGACGCGGGCCTCGCCGTCCTTGATCATCACCACGGGGAGCTTGGGCACCCGGTTGTAATGGGACGCCATAGAGTAATTGTAGGCGCCGGTGGTGAGGACCGCCAGGATCTCGCCCCGCCGGATCTCTTCGGGGAGCAAAACGCCGGGCTGGATGACGTCTCCGCTTTCGCAGAACTTGCCCACCACGTCGTAACGAACAGTCCCTTTTTCGTCCATACGCCGGGGAAGCACCACGGTGTAGGGGGCTTCATACAGGGCGTAGCGGGGATTGTCCCCCATGCCGCCGTCCACGGCGACGTAGTTTTTATACCCGGGGATGCGCTTGACGCAATTGACGGTGTAGAGGGTCATCCCGGCGTCCGCCGCGATGCTTCTACCCGGCTCCAGGATGACCGCCGGGACCGGCATATCCATTTCGCCGCAGCGCTTTTTCAAAAAGGCGCCGATCTCGGCGATGGACGCCGCCAGGTCCAGATCCGGATCGCTCTCTTCATAGCGGACTCCGTAGCCGCCGCCCAGATCCAGAAATTCCGGCAGGTAGCCGTGAGCCTTTCTCATACTGTCGATGAAGGCGAGCATCTTCTCCGCGGAGCGGATGAACACGTCCGCGTCATGCACCTGGGAGCCAACGTGACAGTGGTAGCCCGCCACCTCCACATGGGGCAGGGAGAGCGCCAGGGCGACAAATCTCGCCGCCTGTCCGGTCTCGATGGCTTCGCCGAACTTGGAATCCACCAGTCCCGTGGCGACCTCCGCGTAGGTGTGCGGGTCGATGCCGGGGGTGATCCGGAGCAAAACCTTCTGGCGTTTGCCCATTTCCCCCAGGATCCGGTCGATGGCGCGAATTTCCTCTTCACCGTCCGCCACGATATATCCCACGCCCGCTTCCGCGGCGAGGCGGATCTCCTCATCGGACTTGCTGTTGCTGTGATAAAACGCCTTCGACAGGTCGAATCCGGCGGCTTTGGCGGTAGCGATCTCGCCTATGCTCACCACGTCCGCGCCCAGCCCCTCTGAGCCTATGATGCGGTACATTTCCTTAAAGCAGCACGCCTTGGAGGCGTAGATGGGGAAGGACGTCTCGCCGAAGGCGGCGATCATAGCGTCCCGGTAGATCCGGCATTTTTCCCGGATGCGGTTTTCGTCCATCACATAGAGGGGGGAACCGAACGCCCGCATCAGTTCGCCCGGTTCCATGCCGGCGAAGCGCAGGCGGCCGTCTTTTACGGTCAGATTTTTGCAAAGCATCGTTTTTTTCTCCTGTTTTGTCGGTGGTTGAACCTCTCAAATCCTTCGCTTCGCGAAGCAAAGCTCCCTTAACGGCTGATCACAGCTCCACGGGAATGAACTCCCGGTAGATCGCTTCCAGCGCCCGTTCGTAATCCTTTTCCTCCACGCCCACGATGATGTTGATCTGGCTGGATCCCTGGTCGATCATATCCACGTTGATCCCCGCCTTGGCAAGCCCGGAAAACAGGCGCGCCGCCGTACCGGGGGCGTGGCGCATACCTCTGCCCACCACGGCGATGAGGGCGTAGCCGTTCACGATGTGGACCCGGTCCGGCTTCACCGCCGCCTGAATGCCCGATAAGATCTCGTTTTCCTTGCCCTTCACCTCGCTCGTTTCCAGGAATACGGACAGGGTATCGATCCCGGAGGGCAGGTGCTCGAAGGACATATTCAGATCCTCCAGGACGGAGAGGACCCGGCGGCCGAAGCCGATCTCCGCGTTCATACGGTCCTTATCCACGTGGATGGCGGAAAAGCCCTTTTTCCCGGCGATGCCGGTGATGGTCCCCATTTTGCAGGGAGCTTCGGAGGCGATGAGCGTACCGGGGTCCGAGGGTCGTTTGGTGTTGCAGATGCGGATGGGGATGCCCCGGCTGCTCACCGGGAATACCGCGTCCTCGTGGAGCACGGTGGCGCCCATATAGGAAAGCTCCCGCAATTCCTGATAGGTGACGGCGGGAATGGTCCTGGCGTCCCGGACCACCCGGGGATCCGCCATAAGGATGCCGGAGACGTCCGTCCAGTTTTCATAGAGTTCCGCCTTGCCCGCCGCCGCCGCCAGGGAGCCGGTCACATCGGAGCCGCCCCGGCTGAAGGTGCAGACACTGCCGTCCGGCCGGGAACCGTAGAAGCCCGGGATCACGGCGCGGGTATGCTTTTTCATCGCTTCGGCAAGGCGAGCGATGGTCTCATCCATCAAAAGCGCGCCCTTTTCATCGAACGCCACCAGATCCTTCGCGTCCAGGAAGTCGAATCCCAGAAGCGCCGCGAAGATCCGGGCGTTGAAATACTCCCCCCGGGAGGCGGCGTAGTCCGGTGAAGCGCCGTCACGCAGCGCCTGCTCCAGGGCGTCAAAGTCCCCTTCCAGATCCAGCTGAAGTCCCAGGTCCGCGACGATCCGGCAAAACCGGTCCTTCAAGGCGATAAAGGAGGCTGAAAAATCCAGTTTCCGGACGCCCTGCTTCTGACAGCGAAGCAGGAGGTCCGTGATTTTTTCATCTTTGCCGTGCCGCTTTCCGGGGGCGGAAACCACCACGTACCGGCGGGCTTTATCCGCCCGGACGATGTCCGCCGCGGCGCGGATGCACTTCGCGTCAGCCATACTGGTCCCGCCGAATTTACAAACGATCATTTCTGCTCCTTTCCCGGAAAAAACGGCGCGCCTGACAAACCAGGCACGCCGTCTCTATCTCGTCAAGCGGATTGCGCGGGCTCAATTATGAATTGAACAACACCACGGGCGTTTCATGCTCTCCCACAGGGGGCAAGTCGTTGCTCGTCGTCAACACATCTTCCGCAGAGAAGCGCACCAAAGTCGCCTCGGGCTTCAGATATGCCTTTTTCGCTTCCTTCATTTTTTCCCTCGCCTTATTCAATTCGCACAACACCCAATTCATAACAGAACAAGTATACTGATAAAAAACGCTTTGTCAAGAGAAAAAAGAAAGATTTTCGGCTTCTTTTTTCCGATTCCGGTCAAAAAACGCTTTTTTTCGGACCCGGCCCGGCGCCGCGCGCGCAGCGCCGCGATTTGCCCGGAAAAACCGCCTGTTTTTTCGTTATTCTGCACAAAAACAGGGGCTTGTCCCTTTCACGCTTTTACAGGTCTACGGCAAAGGCGGTCAGCACCTCCCCGGTGGTGACCATGGCGGACAGGGTCAGGCGCTTCGCGCCGGCGGGAACCGCCGGGACCGCCATCTTTTCCAGGGGAAAACGAAACCCGATGCCGTTGACGAATTCCTCCGCGTAGCTGACCCGTTTTTCCGATCCCAGGACCTTACCGGCACCGTCGGTGAAAACGGCTTTCAGAGCCACGATCTGGTAATTGGAGACCAGGGTCAGGTCCTTCCACCCGGTCAGGGACGGCGCTCCTTCCACCGAAAGGGCGGCGGGAGTATAGGGGACCTCCCCGGTGAGGACGGGATGGGTGATGGGAATATAGCCCTCGGAGATCATCTGAGCGAAGGTGACGCCGGTGCGGACCCGCCCCGAAATGAGCATCATTTCCCCGTTCACCTCGTGGGGCTTCTGATAGAATCGCTGATCCTGGATCACCAGAACGCTCTTCTGGGGGTCGATGCGCCCGTCGGGGAAGCGGACCACGCTGGGGGTATCCGCCGCCATAATGGCGTGGTTGCCCTTGTTGCTTTCATAGCAGATATACAGCAGAAGATCCCCGGGCTTGACCAGGGTGTAGCACTCCATGATCTTCTCTCTGCCGTTTTTCTCGATGGTCTCCTTCGTTCCCACGTGGCGGAGATCGCCGGTCTCCGGCAGATCCATTTCATAGTCCCCCACCAGGGTACAGCCCCGGGAACGGGTGAAGGAATAGGTGGCGCAGGCGTAAAAATCCGGGATCACCGCCCGCCAGCCGTTCGCCACGGCGCTGGCGCAGGAATTGCCCAGGTTCGCGTTGAAATTCCGGTCCGCGGGCGGATCGAAGGTCCCGGTCTCAAAATCATAGTACTGCAGCCAGGTGAGAACGCCGCCCCGCCCGTCGGTATAGGGCAGTCCCACGTACTCCGTGCCGGCGGTCTTGAGGAACTCGGTGGGTTTCCCGTTCGCCACTTTGCCGTAGCTGAAATCCGCCTTGGGGGTCCAGGGGACGGTCAAGCCGTCGAACATCGCCTGCACCGCCATGGCGCGGATCTGATCCGGCGTGGCGCCGGCGGGCAGCTTATAGCAGGGAAATTCCGTCCGTTTGAACTGGTTGGACATAGCGTTTCCTCCTCTCGGGTAAACCGGTGCGTACGCAACAAAATCCGTTCCCGTGGATTATAGCATACATTCCCGCGAAACACAAGGGAAAGCGGATATTTTTTCTTGTAATTTCACCCGCTTTATGCTATATTAGTAATAAAGGAGTGAAAACCGTGAGAATATGCGTATTTGACCGGGCGACGGTCTGGGGGGACGATCTCCCCATGGACGCGCTGCTCGCTTTGGGCGAGGTGAGATTGTTTGAGACCGTAAAGCCCGAAGAAGTCGCTTCCGTCATCGGCGGGGACGAGGCGGTCCTGTGCAACAAGACGCCTATGACCCGGGCGGTGATGGACGCCTGTCCGAATTTGAAATATATCGGCGTGATGGCGACGGGCGTGAACAACGTGGACCTGGACGCCGCCCGGGAGAAGGGCATCCGGGTGACCAACATCCCCGGCTACTCCACCACCGCCGTGGCGCAGCTGGCGATGGCGAACATCCTGGAATTCGCCACCAGCCTTTCCGCATACAACGAAAGCACCGCCAGAGGGGACTGGCAGAGGGCGAGCGCCTTCACTTATTTCCCCTTTCCCCTCATGGAGCTGGACGGCAAGACCCTGGGGATCTTCGGCATGGGCGCCATCGGTCAGCGGGTGGCGAAGCTGGGGGACGCCTTCGGGATGCGGGTCATCTACCATTCCCGGACAAAGAAGGATCTGCCCTACGCCTTTGTCACGAAAGAAGAGCTGTTCCGGCAGAGCGATTTTCTCACCCTGCACTGTCCCCTGACCCCGGAAACGGCGGCGCTGGTGGATGAGGCGGCGCTCTCCCTGATGAAGCCCACGGCGTACCTGATCAACACCGCCCGGGGCGGGGTCATTTCCGAAAGCGCCGTGGCGAAGGCGCTGAAGGAGGGCCGCCTGGCGGGATTCGCGGCGGACACCCTGGCAAAGGAGCCGCAGAGTCCCGACTGTCCCCTGTTCGGCGCGCCCAACTGCCGCGTCACCCCCCACATCGCCTGGGCGCCCCGGGAGACCCGGGCGCGGCTGGCGGGGATCCTGCTGGCAAACTACCGCGCTTTCCTGAAGGGGGAAACGCAAAACGCGGTGGTTTAGCCGTCAGCGGTCTGCTGTCGGCTTGCAGAGGAAGAAAACCGCCGGAGCGGTTTTCAACCGCATTCTTTTTTCAGGCTTCCGTGATAACGGCTAACAGCTTGTTGATTGAAAAAACGAAACCCGAATGAACAAAGGAGAACTTATATGAACACGCAACCGAAAAACATTGCCAAAATCGTCATTCCCGTGGTGATCGTCCTGGCGCTGCTCGTGGTGGCGCTCAACTGCTTCACCGTGGTGGAAGCGGGACACACCGGCGTGGTGGTCACCCTGGGTAAAGTGAACGAGGGCGTCCTGCAGGAGGGCATCCACTTAAAGCTCCCCTTCGTCCAGGAAGTGGTGAAGATTGACAACCGCATCGTGAAGCTGGAGGTGAACACCGAGGCCTTCTCCAAGGACCTGCAGACCGTCACCACCACCCTTGCCATCAACTACCGGGTGGATACGGGCAAGTCCTTCAGCATCTATAAGAACATCGGCGCCAGCTACGAGGACATCCTGGTGGTCCCGGCGGTGAACGAGGTGCTGAAAGCCATCACCGCCCAGTACACCGCCGAGGAGAGCGTCACCAACCGCGCCCTGATCTCCGACGGTCTGGTGGCGGGGCTGAACGAAAAACTGAACGGGATCGGACTGTATATCACCGACGTGAACATCATCAACTTCGACTTTTCCGAGGCGTTCATCAATGCCATCGAAGAAAAACAGGTCGCTCAACAGCAGCTCTTGAAGGCGGAGACCGAGAAGCAGACCGCCATCACCAACGCCGAGGCACAGGCGGAGACCATCCGCATCAAAGCCCAGGCGGAGGCGGACGCCAACCGCACCCTGTCCCAGTCCCTGGACGAGAACGTGCTGAAATACGCCGAGATCGAGAAGTGGGACGGCAAGCTGCCCCAGGTCACCGGCGGCGAGGGCGGCGTCATCATCGACCTGCCCAGCAACTGATCCGGCTGGCAGAAAGCCGCACAAAACCGATACAGGAAAGATAAACCCGGACACTATGAAGAAGCACACGAAAAAAATGATCGCCCCCATTCTCGCCGCCCTGGGCGTACTGCTCTATTTCGCCCTGTATTTCGGCGTTCTGATCTTTCTGATCCCCAGCGTCGCGGTGAAGGTGATCCTGGGGGCATTCCCCCTCATCTTCGGGGCGATCGTCGTCGCGGTCCTGATCCAGAGGATCCGGGAGATCAAAGGAGGAGAAGAGGATGATCTTAGTCAATACTGAAACCATCAGCGGAAAGGATCTGGAAACCCTGGGCCTGGTCAAGGGCAGCACCATCCAGTCCAAGCACATCGGCAAGGATATCACCCAAGGCTTCAAGACCCTGGTGGGGGGCGAATTGAAGGGCTACAACGAAATGATGAACGAGGCGCGCGCCCTCGCCACCAAGCGCATGGTCGCCGAGGCGGAAGCGATGGGAGCGGACGGGATCGTCTGCGTCCGCTACGCTTCCTCCGCCGTGATGCAGGGCGCCGCGGAGGTCATCGCCTACGGGACCGCCGTCAAATTCAAAAACTGATCCAAACGGGGGATAACGATATGCTGCAAATCCGAAAAACCATCGAAAACGGCAAAGCGACCCTGGCGCCGGAGGGCAGGCTGGACACCGTCACCGCGCCGGAGCTGGAGAAGGAGCTGCGGGCGATCCTGCCGGGTCTGACCGAGCTTGCCCTGGACTTTGAAAAGCTGGAGTACGTCTCCTCCGCCGGTCTGCGGGTCCTGCTCACCGCCCAGAAGGGGATGAACGCCTCCGGCGGAAAAATGACCGTCTGCCGGGTGAACGACACGGTCCGGGAGATCTTTGACGTCACCGGATTCACGGACATCCTGACCATCCTGCCCTGAGGGCGGGGCAAGTTCCACAAGGAGGATCCTTTATGAGATCAGACATAATGCCCATGACCGGGAAAGAACAGGATTTCAACGCGTCCCTCGCCATGACCGAAAAGATCGGCGGCGAACAGGGCCTTGACCGGAAATCCGTCGTGCGCCTGCGCCTTCTGGCGGAAGAGCTGTTCGGGATGCTGCGAGGCATCGCGGGCAAGGTGGACGCCGATTACTACCTGGTCTATGAGGGCAAGAACTTTCAACTCCATATGAAAGCGGATGTTTCTATGACGGATGAGATGCGGGCGCAGTTTATCGCCGCCTCCTCCTCCGGCAAAAACGACGCCGCTCGGGGCTTTATGGGCAAGGTGCGGGTGATGATCGCCAACCTGCTCCTCTCCTCCCGGGAAGCGCTTCCCTACACCATGACCAACACCGTCTCCTTTTATTCCGTGGACGGTATGGCGGGACAGATGGCGTCCATGTGGACCATGATGTCCTACAAGGAAGATCTGATGAATCATCTCCACGAAGACGGACAGGTCCGGGAAGATTGGGACGAACTGGAAAAATCCATCGTCGCCAACATCGCCGACGACGTGAAGGTCAGCGTGGTGGGCAGCACGGTGGAGATCTCCGTACTGAAATCTTTTTGACAAACATCATTTGACAAACAACAAGCAACAAAAGAAGGGAGCAAAACAATGATCATTCGCAAAGAACAGAATCAAGACAAAGTCATTCTGGCGCCGGAGGGCCGCCTGGACACCGTCACCGCGCCGGAGCTGGAAAAGGAGATCCAGGCGCTGCCCGCGGAGGTGAAGGACCTGACCATGGACCTGGAGAAGCTGGAGTACATCTCCTCCGCCGGTCTGCGGGTGCTGCTGGCGACCCAGAAGAAGATGAACGCCACAGGCGGGGAAATGAAGGTCTGCCGGGCGAACGAGACCGTTCTGGAGATCTTTGAAGTCACCGGCTTTTCGGACATTCTGACCCTCGTATAAGGCCCCGCAAGCGGAGGAAACACGTATGACCTTTCACTTTACCCCGTCGGACCTGATCAACGTCCTGTTTATCTCGGGAGGCATCGGCATCTGCCTGCTCTATTTCCTGCTGATTTCGGCGTCCGCCCATCTGCGCAAAGAGGTGCGCCGGTACTTTCAGGTGTTCTTTTCCCTGATCCTGCTGTATATTTCCGCTCACCTCGCCCGTCAGATCATGGACGGCATCCCGGGAGCGGCCGTGCGGACCTGGCTCTACATCGTCACCTTTTTGGAGATCATCGCCGCCGGGTTTATGACTCACATACTGGCGCTTCTGGTGATCGTCGTTTGCAGGCTGGAGAGAAAGCGGTCCCTCTCCCTGGTGGCGGTGTCCTATTCGATCCTGATGATCCACGTCATCCTTCTGATCGTGGGCTGGCCCCTGGATCTCATCTACTACTTTGACGCGGGCAACGTCTATCACCGGGGGGCGGGATACCTGCTCTCCAACCTCTGCCCGCTTCTCCTTCTGCTGTTCAACTCGATCCTGCTGCTTCGGCACCGCGAAAGGATCCTGCCGAAGATCCGGCTGGCGTTCTGGATCTATATGATCGCACCCATCATCGCCATCATCATTCAGAGCTTTTCCTCTTCCATCCAGTACATCATCTTCGCTTCCGTGGGCGCCTCGGTCTATATGTTCGCCGTGATCGTACAGAATCAGAACGACGATTACGAGAAGCAGAAGCAGGAGAACACCCGGCTGGACGCGGAGCTTTCCATGGCGTCCCGCATCCAGAGCTCCATGCTCCCCTCCATCTTCCCGCCCTTCCCCGGCAGGGAGGAATTTGACATTTTCGCGTCCATGGATCCCGCCAAGGAAGTGGGCGGCGACTTTTTCGACTTCTTCCTGGTGGACGAGGACCATCTGTGTATGGTCATGGCGGACGTTTCCGGCAAGGGCGTCCCCGCGGCGCTGTTTATGATGGCGTCGAAGATCATCCTGGCGAACAACGCCATGATGGGCAAAAGCCCCGCCCAGATCCTGACGGATACCAACGCCTCCATCTGTTCCAACAACCGGGAGGAAATGTTCGTCACCGTGTGGCTGGGGATCCTGGAGATCTCCACGGGCAAGCTCACCGCCGCCAACGCGGGTCACGAATACCCCGTCCTGCGCCACCCCGACGGCGCCTACGAGCTGATCCGGGACAAGCACGGCTTTGTGATCGGCGGTATGGAAGGGGCGAAGTACAAGGAATATGAATTGACCCTGGAAAAGGGCTCCAAGCTCTTCCTTTACACCGACGGCGTGCCGGAAGCCACCGACGGTGCGGGAGAGATGTTCGGACCGGAGCGTATGCTCGCCGCGCTGAACAGCGCCCCCGACGACGCGCCCCGGGACATCCTGAAGACCGTTCGCGCCGCGGTGGACAGCTTTGTGAAGGACGCGGAGCAGTTCGATGATCTGACTATGCTCTGCTTGGAATACAAGAAGGCAAAAGGAGAATGAGTCTATGAAAAAGATCCTTTGCGCGCTCCTGGCGCTCGCCCTGCTCCTGCCTCTTGCCGCCTGCCAGAGCGGCGGCATCGATTACCTGGTCCTGGTGAATAAGGAAAACAAGCTCCCCGACGACTGGGAGAACAAGCTGGAAACCGTCACCATGACAAATTCCATCGGCGACGAGGTGGAAGTGGAAAAAAAGGCGTATGAAGCCTATACCAAATTGAAGGAAGCCCTCGCCGAAGAAGGCGTCACCGTGGATCTGGACTCCGCCCGGCGCAGCGTCGCCGAACAGAGGCGGATCTGGAACGACTTTATGGATAAATACGGTGAGGCGTATACCAAGCGCACCGTGGCGACCCCCGGCTTTTCCGAGCATCACACCGGGCTTGCCCTGGATCTGTACCTGATCATCGACGGGGTGGACGTGGTGGAAAACGAAGATATGATCCAGTACCCCGAGATCTGGGAAAAAATCCACGGAAAGCTGGCGGAATACGGCTTTATCCTGCGGTATTTAGAGGGCAAGGAGGCCGTCACCGGATACGGGTATGAGCCCTGGCACATCCGCTATGTGAATTCCCCCGCCCTGGCAAAAGAGATCACACAACGGGGCATCACCCTGGAGGAATACCTGAACAAGCTGCCCACGGGCAACGTGGCGCCCCCCGCCGAAACGGAAGAGCCCGCGACGGAGCCCGCGACGGAGCCCGCGGCGAAACCCGCCGGGGAAAGCGCGGTGAAGCCCGCGGAGGAAAGCGCGGAGGAAAGCGCGCCGGAAAGCACGCCTGAAAACGCCCCGGAAAACACGCCGGAAAGCGTATCGGAAGCCGGTGAGGAACCCGCCGCCGAGGAAGGAACCGATTGAGAAAACCACCCGAATGAATAATTGGGCAGCCGGAAGGTTTTTCCGGCACCCGGTCTGGAGAGAATGATATGACAACGGATTGCAACAAAGACATCAAGACCATCGCCCTGTCCGGAAGGATCGATTCCGGAAACGCCGCGCAGGCGGAACAGGATCTTCTGGCGCAGCTCGCCGGCGTCACGGGCGGCGTCGTGCTGGACGCGGAAAACCTCGCCTACATTTCCTCCGCGGGCCTGCGGGTGATCCTGCGCTTGCGGAAGACCTATCCCGATCTGAAGATCACCAACGTCAACTCCGAGGTCTACGAGATTCTGGAAATGACCGGCTTCACCGAAATGATGACGGTGGAAAAGGCATACCGCAAGGTATCCGTGGAAGGGTGCGAGGTCATCGGGGAAGGCGCCAACGGCAAGGTCTACCGCATCGACAAGGACAACGTGGTGAAGACCTACAAGAACGCGGACGCCCTCGCCGAGATCCAGCACGAGCGGGAAGTGGCGCGGCTCGCCCTGGTCCTGGGGGTCCCCACCGCCATCTCCTACGACGTGGTGCGGGTGGGCGACAGCTACGGCTCGGTCTTCGAGCTGCTCAACGCCCGTTCCTTCTCCAAGATCCTGGCGAAGGAGCCGGAAAAGTTTGACTGGTGCGTCGACGAATACGTAAAAATGCTGAAAAAGATCCACGCCATTGAAGTGCCCGCGGGCAAGCTGCCCGCCATCAAGGACAAGATCCTGAAGGCGATTGAGCGGATGAAGGACCTTCTCCCCGACGGACTGGGGGACAAGCTGCTCGCCATGGCGCGGGAGATCCCCGAGAGCGATCATATGATCCACGGGGATTACCACACGAAAAACATCACCCTGGCGGGGGACGAGGTGCTGGTCATCGATATGGACACCCTCTCCGTGGGCGAGCCCATCTTTGATCTGATGGGGATGTATAACTCCTACGTGGGCTTCTCCGAATACGATCCGGAGATCATCCTGAAATTCCAGGGCTTCGACCAAACCCTTGCCAACCGCTTCTGGCACGACAGTCTCGCCGCCTATCTCAACACCAAAAACGAAGACAAGATCCGGGAAGCGGACGAGAAGGTGCGCTGTCTCTCCTACGCCAAGCTCATCGACTGGAGCATCCGCCACGCGGGCGACGGGAGCGAGAAGGACAAAGCCACCCGGGACCTCTGGATGTCCCGCCTGACGGAACTGCTGAAACGGACGGATTCTCTGATCCTCGACATACAGAGCGCCTCCGGGGATGACCGGGGGGAACTGGACGTGGAAGCCACGGACGAAAACCTGGAAAAGGTCATCGCCTTTGTGAACAAGCAGTTGGAGGCGGTGGACTGCCCGCCCAAATCCCAGATGCAGCTGGACGTCGCCATCGAGGAGATCTTCGTGAACATCGCCCACTACGCCTACGCGCCGGAGACGGGAAAAGCCACCGTCCGGGTGGAGGTGTCGGATGATCCCGTGACGGTGAGCATCACCTTCATGGACCGGGGCAAGCCCTTCGATCCCCTGCAGAAGGTGGATCCGGACGTGACCCTTTCCGCCAACGACCGGGAGATCGGCGGTCTGGGGATCTTTATGACCAAAAAGATGATGGATGACGTTCAATATGAATACAAGGACGGTCAGAACATCCTGACCTTGAAGAAGGCGCTGTAAACGTGAGCGAAATTTCGGGCAGGATCGACCTGCACATGCACAGTACCGTCTCCGACGGAACGGACACCCCGCCGGCGCTGCTGGACAAGGTCCGGGCGGAGGGCTTCACCGCCTTTTCCGTGACGGATCACGACGCCGCGGCGGCGGGGGAGATCATCCGCGCCGCTCTGCGGCAGGGGGATCCCCTGTTCATTCAGGGGGCGGAATTCTCCTGCCGGGACGAACAGGGAAAGTACCACGTGCTGGGATACGGCTTTGACCCGGAGAAGCGCGCCATCCGGGATCTGATCCGCCACGGGCACGATCTGCGGATGAAAAAAGTCCTGGCTCGCCTGGACTTTTTGAAGGACTCCTTCGGCTTTGCCTTCCCGAAAGAGGAGATCGACCGGCTGTTGTCCCTGGACAACCCCGGCAAGCCCCACATCGGCAACCTGATGGTGAAGTACGGCTACGCCGAGACCAAGGAAAGCGCCATCAAGGACTATATGGACAAGATCCGCTTCAAAAGCGAGTATCTGCGCCCGGAGGAGGTCATCCCCGCCATTTCCGCGGGGGGCGGGATCCCGGTGCTTGCCCATCCCTTCTTCGGCAGCGGCGACGAATTGATCCTGGGAGAGGAAATGGAAGCGCGGCTGAAACGCCTGATGGGATTCGGCTTGAAGGGGATCGAGGCGTTTTACTCCGGCTTTTCCGCCAAATTGACCCGGACCGCCCTGGACCTGGCGGTGAAAAACGATCTGTTCGTCACGGCGGGCAGCGACTATCACGGCACCAACAAGCTGGTGCGCTTAGGGGATACCGGGCTGGACGAAACAATCGAATATCCCGCCGGCATGAAGGCCTTTTTCCGTCAGATAGCGGGATGCTGAAAAGGATGCTATGAGTCAAAAGAACACCTTGGATCCCTCGGGCTTTGTTCTGCTGGGGGAAGCCCTCCCCCACGTCGTCCAGGAGATCCGCTATTATTCCACCTACAACTTCATCGGGGAACGGGTGGACGGGTATGAGGAGCCCTGCGCCCTCCTGACCAAAGAGGCGGCGCGGGCGCTGAAGGGCGTCTGCAATGAGCTTCTCGTTCAGGGGTACCGCCTGAAAGTCTTTGACGCCTATCGCCCCGTCTGCGCGGTGAAGCAGTTCATCTATTGGGGCATTGAGGATCAGGACGTTCGTATGAAGCCCTATTTCTACCCGGACCTGGAAAAGCAGGAGCTGTTTCAAAGGGGCTATATCGCCAAAAGCTCCTCTCACAGCCGGGGCAGCGCCCTGGACCTGACCCTTCTGGATATGAAAACCGGGAAAGAAGTGGATATGGGCGGGCCTTTCGATCTGTTCAGCGAAGTCTCCCATCCCGATTACCGCGGGATCACCCGGGAACAATACGAAAACCGTATGCTCCTTCAAAGGGTCATGATCCGCGGCGGCTTTCTGCCCATGTCCTGCGAATGGTGGCACTTTTGCCTGAAAGACGAGCCGTATCCGGACACCTACTTCGAGTTCCCCGTCTCCTCCGACTATCTCAGACGCTAACCCGGCGGAAACCCGATCCCGCCGGACCCGAAAACACCCCCGTCGTTTTTATCAAACGACGGGGGTGTTTTTCATTTATTCTTTATGATCGACAGAGGACTTTTGTTTCTTTCGCCGGGCGGGCGAAAAACGAAAACGCGGGAAAGAGCCGATCCCGCTTGTTTTTTTGGCGGAAAAATGGTATATTTGGTATGTCAGTTTTTTACAGTAAGGCAGGTTAGACTATATGAACGGTTTTTGCGAGAATAAGTTCCGGTCTATGCTTTTTTCGGGCATCTTTACAAAAGCGGTTATGTATATTATGCTCCTTTGCGACAGTATCATCGCGGGGGCTTTTGTCGGCGCAACGGGGGTCGCGGCGATCAACGCGATCACGCCCGTTACCGGGATCGTGACGTTTTTCGGCGATCTTTGCTCAACGGGCGTCGGGATCGTCTTCACCCGGGAGGTGGGCGCCATGAAAAAGAAGCGCGCCGACGAGATTTACAGCCAAGGGCTCATCATCAGCCTTTCCATCGGGCTTTTATCCGCGCTGACGATTTTTTTGATCCGCGGCGTTTATTTTGACCTGAACGGGGTGACGGGGGAGATCCGGGCGGAGGCGCTCAAGTACTATATGCTGATGCCGGTCAACGCCCTTCTGACCATCGTCGTGTTTTATCTCGAGCAGATGGTTTACAGCGACGGGGACGAACTGTGCAACAACATCTGCTACGGCTTCCAGATCGGCGGGAACATCATCTGCTCCGTCATCCTCGCGTCTTTTTTGGGGATGACCGGCATCATCCTCGGCTCGATCATCGGAAACGGGCTGGGGATCCTTGCCTGCGTCGGACATTACTTCCGCAAGGGCAACACGCTTTCCTTTACCTGGCACCTTTCCTTCAAGGACTTCCTTTTGACCTCCCGTTACAGCATCGTCGATTCCTCGGTGTATCTGTGCTGGGCACTGATGGACTACGTTCTGATCGGATTCGTTTCAAAGAATTACGGCGATTCCGGGCTGATCACCCTCGCCGTGGTCGTCAGTCTGATTGAATTCGCCGTGGTCCTTGACGGCGTGGGTATGGCGATGCAGCCCTTGATCGGCACGTATTTCGGGGAAAAGAATCACCGCCTGATCAAGCGGGTCATGAAGGCGGGGATCAAGGCGGCTTTGATCCAGGGCGCGGCGGCTACCGTGCTGATCTGCCTTTTCGCGAGACAATTCTGCGGCCTGTTCGGGATCACGGGCGGGGATGCGCTGGCGCCGTCTATCGCCGCGGTGCGGATCGTTTCCCTCGGATTTACCTTTGTCAGCGCCGTGTCGCTTATGACCTCCTACTATATGCTCATCGACCGGATCAGAATGGCGACCTGTTTCGCCTGTTTGCAGAACGGCGCGTTGTATATAGCGCTCCCCATTCTCGGAGGTTTGATCTTCGGGCTGACGGGGATGTGGGCGGGATTTGCCCTCTCTCCGCTTCTGACCCTGATCGCCGCGCTGATTTTCGTCTATCTGCGCTTCGGAAAGGACAACTTCCCCTTCCTATTAAAAGATATGGATTCCGAGATCGTGGTCCTCGACGACAAACTGACCCCCGAGACTGCCGTACAATTGTCCGAACAGGTCGGCGAATCCCTGCTTTCCCACGGATATCCGAAGGAAAGCTCCAACCGGGCGGCGTTGTTCGCGGAGGAGATCGGCCTGACCGTTCTCGAACAGAACAAAAAGGCGAAAAAGCAGATCCTCATCGAATTGTCGCTGTTTTTTGAAACAGATTCCGTCCTGATCATCGAGCGCGACTCGGGGAAGCTCTTCGACGCCACGGACCCGGATCTGAAAATCGCCGGGCTCAGTACCCTGACACTGAACGGACTGATGGGGTCGCACACGGAAAAAGCGTATCTCGTGACCACCGGGTACAACCGGAATATGATCCGCTTCCATCGTTTTGGATGAAACGACGCGGCGTACCGGCTGAAAAGCTGACAAAAGCCACTGGAAAAGGCGCGGCGGACGCCATAGAGAAAAGGAGCGACGAGTGATGCAGAATACTTTTTGGATGCACAAAAGCATATATACCCAGCTGGGCGGAAAAGGGTTTTCCTTTTTCTCGCTTCCGCACCTGATCTGGCTTGCCGTTCTGGTTGCCGCCATCGCGCTGTTTGCCTTTGTATACCGTGTTTCTTCCGCCGGGCGCCGCGGCAATATACGAAAAGGCGCCGCCCTTTTTCTGATCTTATTTGAGATCGGGAAACAGTGCGTCCTCGCTTTGACGGGCGCGCCCGTGGCGCATAATTTGCCGCTGCATTTCTGCAGCTTCGCGGAATACGCGATCCTGATCGACGCGCTCTGGCCGGAAAACCGCTTGTTCAAGCCCCTGCTCTGCTACGCGTTCCTGCCGGCGGCGTTTGTGGCGCTGCTCTTTCCCACCACCACGGCGTACGCTCCGATCAGCTTTTATCCGATCCACCATTTCATACTGCACGCCTGTATCGTTGCCTATATCCTCGCCAGGTACGCGGCGGGGGAGATCCGGCTGGACTATAAAGGTCTGTGGATCGCGTTCTTTTCGCTCTGCGTGCTGGTGATCCCGCTCTATTTCCTGGACGCGGCGTTTGACACGAACTACGTGTTCCTGATAGATCACGACAACAATCCCGCTTTCAAATTGGTCTGGGATCTGTCCGGCGGGACCGGCGGCATTTCCTATATCCTGGGACTCGGCGTGCTGGGTCTCGTCGTGCTTCACGCCACGTACGGCATTTTTGCCGCGGTGAAAGCGTTCCGGAAACGACTGGCGCGGAACCGCTGACCGCCATACACAAAGGAAGGCGTATCCCGCGACCGCCGGGTATAGTCGGAATATAATCCGTTTCAGACATAGACATTATATCTGAAAACCATAAAAGCATATCTTACCTCTTACCGCGGCGAAGGGGCTCTCCCACGTTATCCGCCCCCGCTTCCGTGTGAAAGCGGGGGCGGTCATTAAAAGCCGGATTCAAAGATTCTTGATCAGCGTCAGGACGTTCTGACCGTCTTTATATTCATACTTCACGTCGTCCATGCTGGACTTTACCATGAAGATGCCGAGACCGCCTTTTTTGCGGTCCTTTGCCGCAAGCGTTACGTCGGGGTCCGGCTTTGCCAGGGGATCATACGGCACGCCGTCGTCGATCAGGGTGATCTCAGCCGCCTTCGGGTCCTTATGGATCGATACCTGTATCGTCGCCGGTCCCTTCCCGTCGCCGTAGGCGTAGCTCGCGATGTTTACGAACAGCTCCTCCACGGCGACGTCGATGGCGATCTGCGTCGCCATGGGACAGTCCGCCGCTTCAAGTTCTTCGTCTATAAAGGACTGGACCTGTAACAGGTTTTCTCTGTTCGCTTCAACTGTCAGTTCCTTCACTTAAACTTCCTCCGCGGCGTCATTCTTTTTCGGGCCGTTATACCGAAGTCCGAGCATGGTCAGATCGTCAAACTGCGGCGCTTCCTTCACGAAGGCGTCCACGGCGGCGCGCACGCCCGAAAGCACGTCCTTCTGCGCGCAGCAGGCGGGAATGGCATTGAGCGCCTCCACCGTGCGGTCGGTGCCGAACATCTGATTGTTCGCGTCCGTCGCTTCGGCGACGCCGTCGGTATAAACGAAAATGCTGTCACCCGGCTTGAGTTGGATCTCGGTATTCGTATATTTTGCGGCCTCAAACGCGCCGACTGCCAGACCGTG
>JAGDAA010000158.1 GCA_017959745.1 Clostridia bacterium | reverse complement strand
GACCTGCCGGATGATTTTGAATCCCGGGCGGTCCCGGGCAAGACCTACACCCTGACGGTGGAAGTGCTTCTGGCGTCCGGCAGCACCCACACCGCCCTGACCGCCACGATCACAAAGAGTTGAAAAACACGGAAGACCGCCGCGCCCTTCCGGTCAATAAAAGGAGAATCACATGAAAAGAAAACTGCTCGCTCTGCTCTTGACCCTGACGTTTCTCCTGCCGCTGATCCCGGCGGGGACTATCGCCCGGGCGGAGGAAGTCAAGCCCGAGATCTACGGCGCCTCCCTGTCTCTGGAAAACAACATCGCCGTCAACTTCCTGGTGAGAAAAAACAGCCTTGTCGACGCCGGTTTCAAGACCGATACCCTGAGAATGACTTTTTCATTCCGCGGGGAAGAAACCACCACAGACGACTATACCTGGAGATACGGTACCGCGGAAACCGGGAACTTTTACGTTTTCACCTTCCGGGGGCTCACTTCCAAGGATATGAACGAGCCCATTACCGCTACCCTTTCCGCGGAAAAGGAAAGCGGCGGATACGTGGACAGCGAGCCGATCACGGACAGCGTGGTTTCCTATTGCCGCCGGGCGCTTTCTCTCTATTCCACGAAAAACCCGACCCTCTGCACCCTGATCGTGGATCTTTTGACCTACGGCGCCAAGAGCCAGTTGTATTTCAACCATGATACGTCCCATCTCGCCACCGAAAAACTCACGCCCTCTCAGCTTGCCATGGGAACGAGTACGACACCGGTGCCCGTGAGCTGCAGGAATACCGCTTATGAGACCGTGTCACCTTCCGGGGTGATCTGGCGGTACGTCAATCTGAAGCTGGCGGATTCCGTCATGCTGCAATTCTTCTTCAGCTGCTCCGACGTCAGTGATCTTTCGATCGTCCTACGAGATGAAAACGGGCAGGAGATCGAGTCCTTTACCGGCGCGAAAATCGAGCGGGCGGGCAATTTTTGGCGGGTCTGCTGCGACACCATCACGCCGGATAAAATGCCGGACGAGCTCTTTATCACCGCCTACGGCTCCGATATCGATCCTTCTTCGCTGCCCGCCGAAATGGGGACGGGCGAGCTTCCTCTGAGCCTGCTGGGCAATCAAATGAGCAACACCCTGCGCTACAGCATCGAATCCTACGCGGCGGACGCCGTGGACGCTTATAACGATCCAGATCTCAACGCCCTTCTGTACGCTGTTTTGAACTACGGCGCTTCCGCCAAGGCGTATGCGGAGGAGCTGGGCAATCCCGCTCGTGTGAACACGCCCACGCTTCAGTCCCAGCTGGACGCGATCCCCGTCGCTACGCCCTCAACGAGCGACGCCGATCTCAGGCAGATCGTCTTGGACTATTACGCCCTCCAGGCGTCCGTGCCGTGGATGACCCGGGACGCTTTTACCTACGTTTACACCGGAAGCGCCACAAAAGACATGGCGGCAAATACCATCTACTGCGGTATGCCCTACAGCAGCGCGGCGGTGGGACTGTATAAGTTCCTGGATTACTACGATGAAGATACCGGCGTTCTCAACAACGTCTGGGGGAACAATCTGGGCAACAGCAACGCCTCTTCCAACGTGGGGCTCGGCAATCACTGCGCCTCCTCCATCTACTGGGCGTGGGCGCGGATCTCCACCACCATCAGCTTCGATCAGACCAAGAACATGACGCCCGCCAAAGGGGTGTACCCGGTGGGAGACTACGAGATCGATGAAACGAAAGCGTCTTTCGAAGACAATTACGACTCCAACAATACGCTGGTCGAAGGGGCGTACAACACCCGATCGATCTGCGACGATAACGGCAGTACCAAAATGTACTGGGCGTACGCGAAACTGAAACCCGGCGACGCTGTAGTCTCCTACTACATCGTGAAAAACGGCAACACCTATACAAAGCGGCATCACACCAGGCTCGTAAAGGAAGTGGATCTCAAGACCAATTCCGGCGGTACCACGATCTTCGCTTCCTCCTCCAAGATCACGTTCTATGAGCAGGACTCTATTCTG
>JAGDAA010000157.1 GCA_017959745.1 Clostridia bacterium | reverse complement strand
CCAGAGCCGCCACTTCCTCATCCGTGAGGACCACGGGCTTGGAGCCGGGGCCCACGAAGCCGGTGACGCCGGTGGTGTTCCGAACGATGTGCCAGCTCTCGTCGTTCATGATCATCTTGACCAGAACGTAGCTGGGGAACATCTTCCGTTCCGCCGTGCCGTCGCCGCCCTCTTCCTCGGGCACCTTTTCCATGGGGATCCGGATATCCATGATCATATCCTGGACCTTCCGGTTCTCCACGATCTTTTCCAAATTCACGGCTACCTTGTTCTCATAGCCGGAATAGGTGTGGATCACGTACCAATGCGGTGTCAGGTTGTCTTCCAACATCTGTTTTTCCTCAACCGATCTGTCCTAAGAACAAAATGAGATTGGTGAAGATCAGATCCAGAACGCCGATCAGAACGCCGGAAATGACCAGGGACACCATGACCACGCCCGTATCCCGTACAACGTCCTTGAAGGGATACCAGACGATCTTCTTCATTTCACTCTTATAATCCCGGAAGAAATTGCCGATGCGCTTGAAGAAGCCGGGCTTATCGCTCTTTTTCTTCGCGGGCTTCGCTTCAGTCTTTTCCGTGACTTTTTTGGTTTCTTCTGCCATCTCGATATGCCTCCGACCGATTACTTGCTTTCTTTGTGAACGGTGTGCTTGCGGCAGAACGGGCAATGTTTCTTCATTTCCAGTCTGTCGGGATCGTTCTTCTTGTTCTTGATCGTGTCGTAGTTTCTCCGCTTGCACTCGGTGCAAACGAGGGTGATCCTTTCTCTCATGGCTTTTCCTCCGAAGTTTAGCCGGGTGACCCGGCGTTTATTCTCCCTCACGGCGGCTGGGCATAGCTATCCCGTAAAAAAAAGACCCCGAGAGGTTCTTGTATTATAGCAATGGAAAAAGGGTTTGTCAAGGCAAATCGCAAAACTTTTTACATTTTTTTCGCGCCGGAAGGAATCGTCGGAAAAGCCTTTCTTTTTCTTCCGGGAAGTGGTACAATAGAACAGTAAAAGGAAAGGAATGGAAGCAATGGACAGAAAAGCGCTTTTGAAGACCGTGGACCATACCCTGCTGAAGCAGACGGCGACGCATGAGCAGATCCGTCTTCTCTGCGAGGAAGCGGCGCGGTACGGCACGGCGTCCGTCTGCGTACCGCCGTGTTTCGTTTCCTTCGCCCGGGTATGTCTTGCGGGAAGGATCCCCGTCTGCACGGTGATCGGTTTTCCCAACGGCAACGCCACCACCGCCGTCAAGGCATTTGAAACCGAGGACGCGGTGAAAAACGGCGCCGACGAGATCGATATGGTGGCGAATCTTTCCCTGATCCGTGAGGGGAACTGGGACGCGGTGAAGGCGGATATCGCCGCCGTGCGCGCCGCCTGCCCCGGAAAGATCCTGAAGGTCATCGTGGAAACCTGCCTTCTGACGGAAGAAGAAAAAAAGAAACTGCCCGCCCTGGTCGCCCGGGCAGGCGCGGATTATATCAAGACCAGCACCGGCTTTTCCACCGGCGGCGCCACCTTTGAGGATGTGGCGCTGTTTCGGCAGTACGCCCCCGCGGGACTGAGGATCAAAGCGGCGGGCGGTATTTCCTCCCTGGAGGACGGGGAGAAGTTTCTTTCCCTGGGCGCGTCCCGCCTGGGGACCAGCCGCATCGTAAAACTCATTCAACAGGAAGAACAGGAAGGGAGAAAAAAACTATGAACGCATATCCCACACCGCATATCAACGCCGCGCCCGGGGATTTCGCCCCGGTGGTCCTGATGCCGGGGGATCCGAAACGCGCCCGCTTTATCGCGGAGAACTTTCTTACCGGCGCCCGCCTTGTCAATGACGTGCGGGGCGTGCAGGGCTATACCGGCACATACAAAGGAACGCCCGTTTCCGTGATGGCGAGCGGAATGGGTATGCCGTCCATGGGGATCTATTCCTACGAATTGTACCATGTTTTCGGCGTGGAGGTGATCCTGCGGGTGGGATCCTGCGGCGCCATGCAGGACGGGATCCGCGTGCGGGACATCATTCTGGGACAGGGCGCCTGTACGGATTCCCGCTTCGCTTCTCAGTTCCGGCTGCCCGGGGATTTCGCGCCCCTGGCGGATTTCGGACTGCTGACCCTCGCCGCCCGGACGGCGGAGGAATTGAAGCTTCCCTTCCACGTGGGGAATCTGCTATCTTCCGATTTGTTCTATAAAGACGAGGAAGGGCTTGCGCCCGCCGACACCGCCGCCGCCCGCTGGGCGAAGATGGGGGTGCTCGCCGTGGAGATGGAGAGCGCCGCTTTGTATATGACCGCCGCCCGGGCGGGAAAGCGCGCCCTGGCGATCTGTACGGTCTCCGATCATCTTTTCACCGGGGAGGAAACCACCAGTGAACAGCGTCAGACCGGCTTTACGGATATGATGACCCTGGCGCTGGAAAGTGCCGCAAAAGTCAAAATATGAAGCGGATCTTCCTCATCGTCCTGGATTCCTGCGGGATCGGCGGCGCGAAAGACGCCGCCGCGTTCGGGGATGAAGGCAGCGATACCCTGGCGGCTTGCGTCGGGACGGGGTTGCTTCACATCCCCCATCTGATCTCCCTGGGACTGGGCAATATCGCCGGGGTTTCCTGCCTGCCGAAAGCGGACCGCCCCCGCGCCGCCTTCGCCCGCCTGCGGGAGCTGTCCCCGGGGAAGGATACCACCATCGGGCACTGGGAGATCGCCGGCATCGTCTCCCCAAAGCCCCTGCCCACCTATCCGGACGGCTTTCCACCGGAGGTGATCAATGCCTTCAAGCGCGCCGTCGGCAGGGGTGTCCTCTGTAACAAGCCCATTTCCGGCACAGAGGTGATACGTCGGTACGGGGATGAACATCTGCGCACCGGGGATCTGATCGTATACACGTCGGCGGACAGCGTCTTTCAAGTCGCCGCCCACGAGGACCTGATCCCCGTGGAGGAGCTGTATGAGATCTGCCGGAAAGCCCGCGCCATCCTCACGGGGGAGCACGCGGTGGGGCGGGTCATCGCCCGGCCCTTTATCACCGGGAAAAACGGATATGAGCGTACCTCCCGCCGGCACGATTTTTCCCTGGCGCCGCCGGAAAGGACTTTGCTTGACGCCGCGAAGGATGCCGGGCTGGACGTTCTGTCCGTGGGAAAGATCGAGGATATTTTCGCGGGGCGGGGCGTCACGGAGGGATGCCGCACCCGGGGCAACACCGAGGGGATCGAAGCGACCCTCGCCCGGATGGACCGGGTTTTTCACGGCCTGTGCTTTACGAACCTGGTGGATTTCGATATGCTCTACGGCCACCGGAATGATGCCCCCGGCTACGCCCGCGCCTTGAATGAATTTGACGCGGCGCTGCCCCGGATGCTGGCGAAACTGGGACCGGAGGACGCTCTGATGATCACGGCGGACCACGGCTGCGATCCTTCCACGCCCTCCACCGATCATTCCCGGGAGGACGTGCCTTTCCTGCTCTACGGAGAGAGGATCCGTCCGGGCGACTTAGGAGAATGGACGGGCTTTCATCATATCGCCGCGACGATTGCCGTCCTTTTGGGGCTAAATGACCGTTTCGGCGCCGAACCGCTTGTTATGGAGGCGTAATATGAATATTCTGACTCTCATTGAAAAGAAAAAACGGGGCGAAGCCCTGTCGGAAGGAGAGATCGCTTTTTTCGTCCGGGGCGTAACAGACGGAACGCTGCCGGACTATCAGATCGCCGCCTTCCTCATGGCGGTGGTGTGGCGGGGTATGGACCTGGATGAGACTACGGTGCTCACCCGGGAAATGATGCTGTCCGGCGATACGCTGGATCTGTCGCGCTTTGGGCGCCTTTCGGTGGATAAGCATTCCACCGGCGGCGTGGGGGATAAGACGACGCTCATCGTGGCGCCCCTTGCCGCCGCCTGCGGCGCTGTGGTGGCGAAGATGAGCGGCAGGGGACTGGGCTTTACCGGCGGGACCGTGGATAAACTGGAGTCCATTCCCGGGTATCATTCCACCCTGTCGCCGGAAGCGTTTATGCGTCAGTCCGGAGAGGTGGGCGTCTGTGTGGTGGGACAGAGCAAGGACCTCGCCCCCGCGGATAAGCATTTGTACGCCCTGCGGGACGTGACCGGTACCGTGGATTCCATTCCGCTGATCGCCTCCAGCATCCTGTCCAAAAAGCTGGCGGCGGGCGCGGTGAATATCGACCTGGACGTGAAGTTCGGTAACGGCGCCTTTATGAAAACGAAGGAATCCGCCCGGGAGCTGGCGACGACCATGATCGAGGTGGGACGCCGCCTGGGCAGGACGGTCCACGCCGTCCTTTCGGATATGAACGCGCCTCTGGGACACGCCGTGGGCAACGCCGTGGAGGTTTGGGAAGCGGCGGAGACTCTGCGGGGCGCGGGAGATCCCGATCTGACGGAGCTTTGTCTGACGTTGACCGCGGAGCTGGTAGCGCCCGCCCTGGAGATCTCCCGGGAGGAAGCCCGGGCGCGGGCGGAAGAGGCGTTGAGGAGCGGGAAAGGCTTTGAGAAAATGAAGGCGTGGGTCCGCGCTCAAGGGGGCGACCCCCGCGCGCTGGAAGATCCCGCGCTCCTGCCCGCCGCGCGCATTCAAAAGGATGTGCTTTCCCCGGAAGAGGGGTACGTATGGGAAATGGAAGCGGAAAAGGTAGGCTTGGCGTCCGCCGCCCTGGGCGCGGGGCGCCGGGAGAAAGACGATAGCATCGATCCCGCCGCCGGCATCCTGCTCCGAAAGAAACCCGGCGACCGGGTGGAACGCGGTGAAGTCCTCGCTACCCTTTTGACTTGCGATCCGGAAAAACTGGCGGCGGGGGAGGCGCTGTTCCTGTCCGCCCTGTCCTTCGGAGAGACTGCGCCCGCCGGACGCGCCCTGATCGAGGAGATCCTGTAACGCGCCATTTTATACTATAAGGAGAAAAGCATCATGAAACGCATCTTGTCCGCCGTCCTTATATCGGCGCTTCTGCTGTGTCTGGCGTCCTGCGGCGCCCCGACGGCGCCCGCCGCGCCCGATGCCGCCACCCGTGAGACCCGGGAGACTGTTCCCGCGGAACCAGCCGCCGCTCCTACCGCGGAAGAAACGGAGGAGCAAACCGCCGAGGAGACCGTTGAAACGTCCAAAGCGCCCGAAATGACCGAGGAGGCGTTGGGAGAATTGATCGACCGGAATCTGAACTGCATCCTCAATTTTTTTGAGCTGAGTACGCTGCAGTACGATACCGCGCCCACCGCCAACGGCTTGCATAAAGTCACCGATCCCCGCTTCAATAGCTTTGCCGAGCTTGAGGCGTACGTCCGCGGCACCTATGTGAAGGAGGTTGCGGATACGCTTTTGGGAGAGCGGATCCCCGGACATACCCTCTACGTCGATAAAGACGGGGAACTCTATCTGGATGAAGCGGCGATCGGCGGCAAAGGGTATTATGTGGATTGGGCAAACTACGCCCTTTCTCTGGATTCCCTGACGGCGAATCAGTGTACCTTCACCGTGACCGCGTCGATTCTGGAACCCGGCTATAATCTAACACCCAAACCGTACAAGGTCAAAGGCACCGCAGTTGTGGAGGATGGCGTCTGGCTGCTGACAAGTAGGATCCAGTAACGGCATAAAAAAAGCGGATCCCCGGTTTTCCGAGGATCCGCTTTTTGCGCCCCAACACGTTCATTTTAGTACAACTTAAACAAATTGTCAAGGGTGAAATCGCCGAAAAATTGGATAAAACTTTGGGCATTTTGTGAATTTACAAATAAGTTCACAAGTGCTATACTACAGATGCAAGGAAGAGAGGGGACAAAAAAAGGAAGCGGCAAAAACCCGGAAAAGCTTCCTCCCAATCCAACAAGGAGGTACGGTCCCATGTACAGAATCGAATCAGAAAGGTTTGAAATCTGAGAAAGCGAGGTACACTCCCATGTTCCACTTCAAAGAGGCACAGACCCTAACCTGAAGGACATACATCAAGACTCGAGGTAAACTCCCATGTACAGGTTCTGAATCGCGAATACCCGGACAGATCATCTTAAAACAAGTTAACGTTCGACCAGCGAGGTACGGTCCCATGTACAAGTTCTGAAAAACCCTGAGAACCCAAATCCAACAAGGAGGTACGGTCCAAAGGAAGTCTTCTGAATCGCGAATGCCCTGACAGCGAAAACCCTATTCTAACCGGGAGGTACGGTCCGAAAAAATAGTCTGAATCGCACAAACCCTGACAAACAGCAAAAACCTGTCTCACAGACCCAAATTTCAAAGAAAGCAGGAAAAGACCAATGAAACGGCTCGATCCGCCTGACAACATCTGACCCCGGCGCCGACAGCAAAGATCAATCGGTACCGGGGTCAATTCTTTTTTTGTGTCAGGATGTATCAGCCTCT
>JAGDAA010000156.1 GCA_017959745.1 Clostridia bacterium | reverse complement strand
CAGGTCCACGACCTGGTGGACTACGTTTCCGACGAGGCGGAGATCGCGGGGCGCGCCGCCGCGGACCGGGTGCTGGGGAAAGCCCCCGCCGGGGAAACCGTGGAGACTGTGCCCGGCAATGGGGTGCGCTATGTTTTGCCCCAACGGGTGGTGAAGACCGGGGACGAGGTGGATCTCTTCCTCCGGGTCACCCGCCCCTTCGGTAAATCGCGCTTTACGGTGAAGGCCGGGGAGGAAGTTCTGGCGAGCGCCGTCCGGCCCGCCGTGTCCCCCGGAGAAATGGAAAAGATCCGCGTCCCCGCCGGGAAGCTGGATGCCGCCGGGGGACCGATCACCGTGTCACTGGAGGAAATGGTATGAAAAAAGAGCTTGTCTGCATCATCTGTCCCCGGGGCTGCGCCCTCACCGTTTCCGGGGAAAACGGGGTTTACAATGTGACCGGCAACAGCTGTCCCCGGGGCGAAAGGTACGGCATCGACGAGACTACCCATCCCACCCGCACCGTCACGGCGCTGGTTCGGGTGGAAAACCGGCGGGACACCATGCTGTCCGTGAAGACCGGGACCCCCATCGACAAGGGGCTGATTTTTGAGTGGATGCGCCTGGTCAACGGCCTAAAGGTCAAGGCGCCGGTCAAGGCGGGGACGGTGATCCTGGAGGACGCCTGCGGCGCGAAGCTCGTCGCCACCCGGGACGTGGAATGAATATGGAAGAAAGGCATCTGCGGGACTGCAGGCTCTTCCTGTTCGATATGGACGGGACCCTGTACCTGGGGGACGCGCTTTTCCCTTTCACAAAGGGTCTGCTCGCCGCCATCCGCGCCCGGGGCGGGCGGTATCTCTTTATGACGAATAATTCCTCCAAAAGCGTGTCAGCCTATGTGGAGAAGCTGGCGCGGCTGGGGATCAAGTCGACGGAAGAGGATTTCGTCACTTCCTCTCAGGCGACGGCACTGTATCTGATCAAACACCATAAAACCGATCCCCTCTACGTGTGCGGCACCCGCTCTCTGAAGGAGGAGCTGACGAAAAACGGCTTGACCGTCACCGAGGACCCGGAAAAGGCCGCCTGTGTGGTGATGGGCTTCGATACGGAACTGACCTTCGGGAAGCTCCGGGACGTATCGTGGCTCCTTCTGACCCGCCCGGACATCCCCTATATCGCCACCAACCCGGACTACGTCTGCCCTACGGAATTCGGCTCCGTGCCGGACTGCGGGAGCGTGTGCGATATGCTCTATAACGTATCGAAACGCCGGCCTCTGGTCATCGGCAAGCCCGCCCCCGCCATGCCGCTTCTGGCAATGGAGAAGTGGGGCGTAAAAAAGGAAGAAACACTGGTCGTGGGCGACCGGATCTACACGGATATCAAAAGCGGGCTCAACGCCGGGTGCCTGACGCTTTTGGTGCTGTCCGGGGAGACGGATGAGAAGATCCTCGCCGCCTCCGAGGATCAACCCGATTTCGTATTACCCAGCGGTAAAGAACTGCTTGACATTTTGAACGCGTAACGCGGGAGGAAAAAACTATGGCTAAAAACAATATCGTCGACTGGAAAACCATCACGGAATTCGTCATCGAGTCCTTTGTGGGCTACGGCGTGCCCCGGGCGGACGCCGAGATCTGCGCGGACGTGCTGTTGGAATCCGACAAGCGGGGCATCGAGAGCCACGGGGTCAACCGCTTCAAGCCCGTGTATCTGGACCGGATCAAAGCCGGGATCCAGAACCCCGTCACCAATTTCGAGATCATCAAGGAGACCGAGACCACCGCCGTGGCGGACGGACACTCCGGCATGGGTCAGGTCATCGGCTTCAAGGCCATGACCATGGCGATCGAAAAAGCGAAACAGTACGGGATGGGTATGGTCGCCGTGCGGAATTCCTGCCACTACGGCATCGCCGGCTACTATCCCAGTATGGCGACAAAACAGGGCTGCATCGGCATCACCGGCACCAACGCCCGCCCCTCCGTGGCGCCCACCTTCGGGGTGGAGGGGATGTTCGGCACCAACCCCCTGACCATCGGCATCCCCACGGACGAGGCGTTTGACTTCCTCATCGACGGCGCCACCAGCATCACCCAGAACGGGAAGATCGAGTACTACGCCCGCCTGGGACAGGACGTGCATCCCGGCACCATCGTGGACCTGGACGGCAAGCCCGTGGAAGGGGACGCCGGAGAAGCCCTGAAAAAGATCCGGGCGGGTACGGCTGCCCTCACCACCTTAGGCGGCATCGGGGAAGAATTGGCGGGCTACAAGGGCTACGGTTACGCTATGGCGGTGGAAATGCTCTCCGCCTGCCTCCAGGACGGCATTTTCGGCAAGGATCTGGACGGCAAGGATAAAAACGGCAGGATCAAGCCCTATGAACTGGGTCACTTCTTCATCGCCATCGACACGAACCACTTTTTGGGCGAAGCGTTGTGCCGGAAGAAAGCGGGGGACATCCTCCGCGCCGTCCGCGCCTCCAAAAAAGCCCCCGACGCGGAGCGCATCTACACCGCCGGGGAGAAGGAATATCTCACCCGCCTGGCGCGCAAAGACGGCGTGCCCATCAACGACTCCGTCCAGAAGGAGATTATCGCCATCCGGGATGAACTGGGCCTGACAAAGTTCCATTTTCCCTTTGAGGATTGACCGGCGCGAGGCCTTCCCCCTCGGGGGAAGGCTCCCCGTTTCGCCGCCGTCGAGCAACCACAACATTCTTCGGGTCCTCGCCACACTGTTGTGGTTGATCGACAATTCCGAATCTACCGTAGGGGAGCTGCTCGCAGCTCCCGCGAATATGCACTGTTCCGTTGTGGTTGATCTCACGGCATCATCTTGCGCCTTGCCTTCCCCCCTAGGAAGGCAAGAAGTCAACCGTCGCTCTCGGTACGATCACCGGGGATAATCACAATCGATGCTTTCCTCCCATCCGGCGGGCGTTGCGAGCAACGCCCCTACAAGAATACCGGGACTTTGATGCAGCCGCAACATAAGAAAACCACCTGTGCGAAACACAGGTGGTTTTCTTCCTTAATCGCTGTCAGCTGTCAGCTGTCAGCTAAAATGCGTAGGCGCGCTCTGCCAAGGGCGAGACCCAAGCCCGAGTGGCGACATCATTCCTTCATAATGAGGTAGTACTGGCTGGGCCACTGGGGTCCCACGTGGAAGCGGATCTTGCCGTCCAGCTTCTCCACGGGGATGCGTCCGCCGTAGAAGCCGTCGTCGGTGACGGACCAGACTCTCAGATCCTCCACGTCGGTCTCCAGCTCGATCACCGCGTCGATGACCTCGATCTGGATGGGCAGATGCCCGTGCTTCACCAGCTTCTCCCCGTCGAACCAGGTGTCCGTATTGGCGGCGCGGCCCACGGTGCAGAGGAGGATGTTGTCGGACTTGTTCAAGGGGCTGTCGTTGAGGGAGGAGAGTCCCACCACGGCAAAGTCCGTGTTGCAGACCACCTTCAAGCCGTTCAGCTTCATCTCATAGGGAGCGCCGGCCAGAGCCTTGGTCTCCTTGTTCAGCATCCCGTAGACGATCTTGGTGCGGGGGGTGTCCACCGCGCCGATCTGCCGGGCGGTGTCCCGCCAGATCTCGCCGGTGTCGGACATGATGACGTTCTTGCTGTCCTTGGGCAGGAAATGCTTGCCCTGGTCCGCCAGGTCGTTCAGGACCTGCATCTTCTCTTCGTCGGAGAAGAACTGGTCCGCGGGACGGATCTCGTCCAGACCGTATTTCTTCTTGGCTTCCTCATCGGATACGTCGTGGGGCACGATGACCACCTTGTGGACTTCCATGGCGCTCTTGGTGAGCTGGGCGTTGTAGGTCCACAGGTTGGGATCCGTCACTCTCGCGCCGATGGTCTTCTTCGCCTGGGAGACGTCGCCCCGGCGGAGCATCAGCGCGCCCAGGTAGAACATCCCGAAGATGGCGGGATCGTTCCACACGGCGAACAGACCTTCCCGGTAGGGGACGCCGCCGATGCCGTTGGTGGGAGATTCCTTGCCCAGGGTCAATTCATCCCGCAGATAGGTGCTGTAGCAGTAGGTGTGGATGCTCATGCCGCTGGCGCCGTTGAGGCAGTTGATCGCCGGATACCACACGGGACCCTCCGCCCGGTAGGAGTTGGGCCAGGGCATATTCCACTCGGTCTG
>JAGDAA010000155.1 GCA_017959745.1 Clostridia bacterium | reverse complement strand
TCGATCAATTTGTATAACCGGGCTTGCCCAGGAGCCGAAACATATTTTTCTTGTAGGCCTCCACACCGGGCTGATTGAAGGGATCGACCCCCAGCATATACCCACTGACGGCGCACGCCAGTTCAAAGAAATACACCATGTAGCCGAAGTTTTCCTCGTCCTCCCTGTCCAGGGTCAAAACCAGTCCGGGTACGCCGCCGTCCCGGTGGGCGAGCGCCGTGCCCCGGAAGGCGTTCTGATTGACAAAAGCCATATCACGCCCTTCCAGGTACCGAAGACCGTCCACGTCCGTATCCGCCTTGGGGATATCGAAAGTGTAGCGGGGTTTGTCGAAAAGCAGAATCGTCTCGAACATAGTGCGCTCCCCTTCCTGGACGTACTGACCCAGGGAGTGAAGATCCCGGGAATAAATGGCGGACACGGGGAACAGGCCCTTGCCGTCCTTCCCTTCCGATTCGCCGTAAAGCTGCTTGAGCCATTCTCCCGTCAGTTCCATAGCGGGGGTATAGGAGGCGTACAGTTCAAATTTTTTGCCCTTCCGGTAAAAAAGGTTCCGCAAGAGGGCATACTGCATACAGACGTTTTCCTCAAATTCCCCGCGAAAAGCGCGGCGCGCCGCCGCGGCGCCCCCCATCATCGCGCGGATATCCGCGCCGCTGACAGCGATGGGCAGAAGTCCCACGGCGGTGAGAACGGAATAACGCCCGCCGATATTGCCGGGGACAACAAAGCTTTCGTAGCCCTCCTTGACGGCAAGCTCCTTGAGCGTTCCGGGCTTCACGTTTTTATCGGTGGTGACGAAGATGCGGTCCTTCGCCCCTTCTTCCCCGTATTTCTTCTCCAGCATCTCCCGGAAGACCCGAAAGGCGATAGCGGGCTCCGTGGTGGTGCCGGACTTGGAGATCACGTTGATGCACACGTCTCTGCCCTCGCAGAGGCGCACAAGCTCCGTCAACGCGTCGCCGTCCACACTGGTCCCGGCAAAATAGATCTCGGGTCCGTCCTTGCGGAGCTGGTTGTGGAAGGGTCCCTGACAGAACTCAATGGCGGCGCGGGCGCCGAGATAGGACCCGCCGATGCCGATGACCACGAACACCTGGCAAGTTTCGCGGATCTTTTTCGCCGCTTCCTCGATGCGGGCAAATTCCGCCCGGTCATAGTCCTCCGGCAGGGAGAACCATCCCAGAGGATCCTCTCCCTTCTCAAAATGGGTGAGCACTTCCTCCATACCCCGCTTGGCGTCGGGGATCAAAGCGTCGTATTCCGCCTGGGTGTAAAAGGGTTCGGCAAATTCAGTACTGAGTTTGATCGCCATAGTCTTTCTCCTTCTCTTTTTGATCGCTCCCATCATACACCCCTCCGCGGCATTTTACAAGATAAACGCCTGTATTTTTTCAATTTGTTTTCATTATGCCTTGACAAACGGCGCGGCTTGAATATAATAAAAGTGTATCAAATGAGACATTTTTCAGGGAGGCGCTATGGAAGACACCGCATATGCCGTTCTTGCCGCGTCCCCCCTCTTCGCCCGGATCCCCCGGGGGGAGCTGGAGGAGATCGTTTCCGCCGGACGGCGGGAAGTCTTTGAGGACGGCGACGTCATCCCCGCTGTGACGCAGGACGGACGGCGGCTGGGCGTGGTGACGGCGGGCACGGTGCTCGTGCTTGGCGCCGGGGGCGTTCCCCTGAACCGTATCCCTCCCTCCGGGCTGTTCGGCGCCGCGGCGCTGTTCGGGAACGGAGCGGGCGCGCCCACAAAGCTTGTCGCCCGCAAAAAGGTCAGCGTCCTGTTTTTCACGGAATCACAGGTGGAAAAGCTCACCGACGATCCGCGCATCCGGAAAAACCTGTTCGCGTTTCTGTGCGACCGCATCCGTTTTCTGAACCGGAAAGTAGCGACCTTCTCCGCCGCCGACGCCAGCGAAAAGCTTATGATCGCTTTGCGGGAGCGCGCCCGGGACGGTATGGTGACCGTGGAGGGCTCTCTGGCGCAGTTGGCGCGGTCCCTGGGTCTGGGACGCGCCAGTTTATACCGGGCTATGGACCGGTTGGAAGAAAAAGGCGTCATCCGGCGCCGGGGCAGGACCATCGAGATCCTGGACCGGACCGTGCCGGAAGCAATAGAAAAAACAAAAGGATAAAATCAAAGAAAGAAGGAACCCGTAATGAAAAAAATCCTGTGCGCACTGCTCGTCCTGTCAATGATCTTCGGCATCGCCGCCTGCGGCGGGGCGGAGACTCCCCCCGAAACCGGCAGCCCCGTTGAAACCGCGCCCGTTGAAACCGCGGCGGCAACCGAAACGGAAGAAGAACTCACCGATACCACCCCCGTTCGCCTTATGGCGCTTCAGGGTCCCACCGGTATGGGTCTGGCTTCCCTGCTCCACAACAACGCGGCGGGCGAAGGCAACCTGGCACGGTATGAAGCGGAGCTTGTTTCCTCCGCGGAGATCACCAACATCGCCGCCGCCATCACCAAGGGCGAATGTGATATTGCCGCCGTTCCCATCAACCTGGCGTCCACTCTGTTCAACAAGACGGAAGGAAAAGTGCAGGTCGTCGCCGCCAATACCAAGGGCGTTCTCTACATCCTGGAAAACGGGGATTCCGTGAAAGAGGCGGCGGACCTCAAAGGCAAGACCATCTACGCCACCGGACAGGGCTCCACACCGGAATACATCCTGCGCTATGTGCTGAAGGAAAACGGCATTGATCCCGATAATGACGTGACGCTGACCTTCGTGGCGGACCATACGGAACTTGCCACCGCCATGGCCAGCGATCTGTACGCTATCGGTATGCTGCCGGAGCCCAACGTGACCGCGGTGCTGAAAGCCAACGAATCCTTCCGAGTGGCGCTGAATATGACCGAGGAATGGAACAAAGTCGCGGGAGAGGGGAATGACCTGATCCAGGGTGTCTTCATCGTCCGCTCCGCTTTCGCGGAAGAGCATCCCCAGGTGGTCAAGGCCTTCTTGAAGGACTATGACGAAAGCCAGAAGCTGGTGAACAGCGATCCCGCCAAGGGCGCGGAATACATCGTGGAAGCGGGTATTCTGCCCAACGCGGGTGTTGCCCAGACAGCCATCAAGGGCTGCAACATCGTGTGCGTCACGGGAGACGAGATGAAGGCCGGCGTGTCCAAGTGCCTGTCCGTCCTCTTTGACGCCGCGCCCGCCTCCGTGGGCGGCGCCCTGCCGGACGACACGTTCTATTACGGTATTGCATGAGAAAGATCGGCATACGGGCGGCGAAGATCCTCGCCGCCCTTTTCTTCTGGATCGCCCTCTGGCAGATCCTCGCGATGCAGACGGATCTGGAGCTGATCCTGCCCGCGCCCCTCGCCGTCTTCCGGCGCCTGTGGGAGCTTCTGGGGACCGGCTCTTTCTACGCCACCCTGGGCGCCTCCTTTTTGCGCATCGGCTCAGGCTATCTTCTGGGCACGGCGGCGGGCGCCCTTCTGGCGCTGGCGGCGTGGAAACTGCCCCCGGTCAAGATCCTTTTGGATCCCCTGATGACGGTGGTGCGCGCCACCCCGGTGGCGTCCTTCATCATCGTGGTGATTCTGTGGCTGCCCCGGGAAGGGGTGCCCGCCTTCATCGCGGCGCTGCTGGTCCTGCCCCTGGTTTGGCAGAACACCCTTTTGGGGCTGACCGGGATGGATCCCGCCCTGGGTGAAATGGCGACGGTCTTCGGCATCCGGGGGCGAAAGCGCTTTTTCCGGGTGGAAATCCCCCAGGTCATGCCCGCCTTTACCGCCGCTGCCCAGACAGGTCTCGGGCTTGCCTGGAAGGCGGGGGTCGCCGCGGAGGTCCTGGCGCTGCCGAAGGTCTCCATCGGCAAGATGATCTACGAGGCGAAGCAGTACCTGGAGACCCCGGACCTGTACGCCTGGACCCTGGCGATCATCCTGTTGTCCCTGGGCATGGAAGCCCTGTTCAAAAAACTCTTCGGGAAAGGGGGGAGCCGGTTGTGATCCAGCTGAAAGACCTTTCCAAATCCTACGATCATCCCGTGCTGAAGAGTGTCTCTTTCTCCTTCCCGGATCAAGGGATCATCGCCCTGAAAGGCCCCAGCGGAAGCGGCAAGACCACCCTGCTGCGGATCCTGGCGGGGCTGGAAAAGCCGGACGGAGGAAGCGTTTCGGGTCTGGCGGGCAAAAAGATCTCCGTGGCGTTTCAGGAAGGACGGCTCCTGCCTTTTATGACGCTCCTGGACAATCTTTTGCTGGTGCGGGACAAGGCGGAGGAAGATCGAGAAGAAGCCATAAAACTGCTCCGTTTCTTCCGGCTGGAGCACGCGGCGGATCAAAAGCCGGGCACCCTTTCCGGCGGGGAAAAGTGCCGCGCCGCGCTGGCGCGCAGTCTGTACTACGGCGGGGACGTGTTCCTGTGGGACGAACCCACCCGGGAACTGGACGCGGACAACCGGACGCTGGTCCGGGAGGCGATGGACCGCCTGAAAAGCAAGGCTCTTTTCATTGTCTCCACCCACGATCCGGACCTGGAAACCGACGGAGAATTAACGCTGTAACCCATAACAAAAGAGAACGGAAGCGCGCTTCCGTTCTCTTTTGTTATGGGATTCAATCCTTGGATTTGTAATACAGCATACAGTGACAAAAGCCCTCAAAATCGGGGTCCTTGATCTGCTCCCGGAATTCCCGGCACATACACTTATATTCCTCTGTCCTCTCACGGCGGCAGGGACAGTAGCCCCCCGTCCGTTCCAAACCCTCTTTGACCACAGCCACGATCTTTTCATCGGGGTTCAAGGTGATTTTCATAATGCCCCTCCCTCCTTTTTCCTATCATACCACAAAAAGAGCGGTTTGAAAAGTATGATTTTCTTTACTTTTTCGTCAAAATATGATAGAATGACCAAAGGAGCCTTGCGGGTACGCCCCGCGCCCGTATGATCCGCAGTCATTCCGGGTCGTACAAACACAAAAGCCCATCCATTCAGATGAGCCTTTGGTGGCGCGCTGTAAGGGACTCGAACCCCTGACCTACTGGTTCGTAGCCAGTCACTCTATCCAGCTGAGCTAACAGCGCGTGTTCAATTGAACAGTAGGTAGTGTACCACACGCAAAACCCTTTGTCAAGGGTAACAGAACAAAAAATCAGTGAGAAAACAAATGATCTTTTCCCTACCGGCAGAGGTACAATCTGCCATGACAAAACTGGAACTGGCGGGCCATCAGGCATGGCTGGTGGGCAGTACCCGGGACCTGTATCTGGGCCTGCCGCCCCACGACTGGGACCTGACCACGGACGCGCTTCCCGAGGAGATCTGCAAGGTCTTCGCGGGGCAGCCCTTAAATCGCGCCGGGGAAAAATTCGGCACCATATCCCTCACCGGCGGCGATAAGATTATCGACGTTACCACCTTCCGCAAGGACGGGCAGTATCGGGATCACCGGCGCCCGGACAGCGTGGCGTTTTCCCGGGATCTCTTCGAGGATCTGAAACGAAGGGACTTCACCGTGAACGCCATCGTTTACAGCCCCACCCGGGGAGTGCGGGACTATTTCTGCGGCAAGCGGGATCTGAAAAAGAAGCTGATCCGCGCCATCGGCAACGCCCAGGACCGCTTTGAGGAGGACGCCATCCGCATCCTGCGCGCCCTGCGCTTCGCCTCGGTGCTGGACTTTTCCGTGGAGGAGCGGACCGCGGAAGCCATCCACAAGAAAAAAGAACTGCTCTCCACCCTGCCCACGGAACGGATCCTGCCGGAGTGGAACCGGATGCTCTGCGGACGCAACGTAAAACGGGTCCTGACGGAGTTTTCCGACGTGATCGGCGTTTTGGTCCCGGAGATCCTGCCCGCCATCGGCTTCGATCAGCTTTCCCCATTTCATCAGTACGATGTGTGGATGCATACCGTTAACGCCGTGGCGGCGTCCGTGCCCGTCACAGAGGTGCGGCTCGCTCTGCTGTTCCACGATATTTCCAAGCCCTCCTGCCTCACGGTGGACCCCACGGGGCGCGGTCACTTTTACGGCCACCACAAGAAGAGCGCCCGCATCGCCAAGGAGGTTATGGAGCGGATGCGTTTTCCCGTCCGGCAGATCCGCGCCGTCACAGAGCTGGTCACTTACCACGACTCCCATCCCAAGGGCCGCGCGGACGTCAAAAAGCTCCTCTCTCTGTTGGGCGAATCCCGCTTCAGAATGCTCGTTCAAGTTATGGAAGCGGATATTTTAGCGCATAGTAAATGGACGGTCAAGCGCCGCCTGGTCAATTTGGAGAACATTCGGGACACGGCGGAGCAGATCCTTTCCTCCGGGGAATGTTACACCCTGGAAGGACTTGCCATCAAGGGAAACGATCTGACCGGGATCGGGCTCGCGGGTCCCGCCGTGGGAGAGGCGTTGAACTACGCCCTGAACAAAGTGATCCGGGGGGAATGGGAAAACGACCGGGAATCCCTCCTCGCCGGGATCCTGTCCCTGCGGGAAAAGAAGTCGGAGGGACAGTAGTCCTCCCCCGGTTTTTTAAGAAAAAATCATTGACAAACCGGAAAGGGACAGATATAATAAACTACTGTCGATGCTTTGAGGAAACGGTAATCTATGGACGGAAAAGAAGCTCGTTATTTGTTGATCGGTCAACTCCTCTCCGGGGAGCTTGACAAGGTATCCTTCGATACCTCCTTTTCAGGCGATTGGGAGATGGACGGACTTTCCTTCAAAGAGATCCGCTTTTCCGGCTCGGTGACGAACAGCGCCGGCATTTTAAGACTTTCCGGCACGGTCCGGTGTGAGCTTTCCGCTCCCTGCGCCCGCTGCCTTGCTCCGGTCAAAGAATGCCATACCACGAACGTGGAGTGCGTGGTTTCCACCGATCCGGAGGAAGTCCGTGCCGAAGAGGAACGCGTCCTCGCCGTCGGCGAAGCGATTGACCTTTTGGAAACCGCTGAAAACGCGCTCTTGCCGGATCTGCCCTTCCGCCTGCTGTGCCGGGAGGATTGCCGCGGGCTTTGTCCTGTGTGCGGCAAGGATCTCAACCTCGGCGACTGCGGCTGTAAAAAGCAGGCGGGGGATCCCCGTTTGGCGGGATTGGCGGATTTTTTCAAAGAATCATAAACAGCTTTCAAGAAAATCATCAGGGAGGTGCTTATCATGGCAGTACCGAAGAGAAAAACATCCAAGGCGAGACGGGATTCCAGACGTTCCAGTGTGGAAAAATTGACCGCGCCCGTGTTGGAGAAATGCCCGAACTGCGGCGAATACATGCGTCACAATCACGTATGTCCCGCTTGCGGCTACAAGGACGGCAAAGAGGTCATCAAGGTCGAGGACTGAACTGTCCGCCCGTAAATCCGGCTCCCTCCGCTCCGGCAGAGGGAGCCGCGGATTGGCATGAAAGATATGTCTTTGGCATCAAAAGACGCCGGAGATGTGTCTTTTTTTCTTATTTTGGCGAAAGGGGTTCCGGTTTATGGTCACCGTCAGCGGTATAGAAAAGGGATCGGACGCGGAAAAACTCGGCGTTCTGCCGGGAGACCGCCTTCTGTCCATTGACGGGCATCCCATCCGGGACGTTCTGGATTATCGCTTTTACCTGACGGAGCCGGAGATCCTTCTCCGGTTTCAGAGGGGGGAAAGCGTCTACGAAAAAAAACTGAAAAAACGGCGCTACGACGATATCGGGCTGGACTTTGATACCTTCCTTATGGACCGGAAGAAAAGCTGCGCCAACCGCTGTATTTTCTGCTTTATCGATCAGAATCCCTGCGGGATGCGGGAGACCATCTACTTCAAGGATGACGATACCCGGCTCTCCTTCCTTATGGGCAACTATGTGACCCTGACCAACGTTTCCGACGAAGAGCTTTCCCGCATCGTGAAGATGCGCCTGTCCCCGGTGAACGTCTCCGTGCATACCACCTCTCCCGAACTGCGGGTCAAGATGCTGGGCAATCCCAAAGCGGGCCGCATTATGGAACAGCTACGGATCCTGACGGAAGGCGGAATCGACGTCAACTGCCAGATCGTTTCCTGTCCGGGGATCAACGACGGGGAGGAGCTGGTCAGGACCGTCCGGGATCTGGAAACGCTCTTTCCCGCGGTGCAAAGCATAGCGGTGGTCCCCGCGGGGCTGACCCGGCACCGGGAGGGGCTGTATCCTCTGGAGGTCTACCGGCGGGAATCCGCCGAGAAAGTGCTTTCCATCGTTGACCGGTTTCAGGCGGAGTACCTGGAAAAATACGACTGGCGCTACGTATACGCCGCGGATGAGTTTTACCTGGCGGCAGGGCGCGAGCTGCCCCGGGAAGAGGCCTACGACGGATACCCCCAGCTGGATAACGGCGTGGGGCTGATCCGGTCCGCCCGGGAGGAGATCCTGGCGGAGCTTGAAGAGCGGGTCGCCGGGGGAAGCTGGGAAAAGCTTCCCAAAAATCCCGTTCGTATCACCTTGTGTACCGGGGTGGCGGCGGAGGCGTTTCTCCGGGAGATCGCGGACGCCATCCACGAAAAGCTGCCCCAGGTTACTTTTACCGTAGAGGCTGTAAAGAACCGCTTTTTCGGGGAAACGGTGACGGTGGCGGGGCTTCTGTGCGGGCAGGATATCATCGACGCGTTCAAGGATAAAAAGCCCGATGTCCTGTTCATTCCCGCTGTGGCGCTGCGCCACGAACGGGATAAATTCCTGGACGACGTCACCTTTGAAACGGTGCAAAACGCCATCGGCGGCAAAGTCCTGGCGGTGGAGAACGGTACGGCGATCCTGGACGCCGTAGAACAAATACTGCAAGAGGAGGAAGCGCTGTGTCAAAACCCGTGATCGCCATTGTGGGCAGACCCAATGTGGGAAAATCCACCTTTTTCAATAAGCTTTCCGGTCAGCGCATCGCCATTGTGGACGATACCCCCGGCGTGACCAGGGACCGCATCTACTACGAAACGGAGTGGGCGGGACGAAAGATGATCCTCATCGATACCGGCGGCATCGAGCCCGGCAGCAGTGATGAGATTTTAAGCCGCATCGAGGAGCAGGCGCGCCTTGCCATGGAAGCGGCGGACGTGATCATTTTCATGACGGATATCCGCGCCGGCGTGACCGCCGCGGACCGGGAGATCGCCGCCATTTTGAAGCGGAGCCAAAAACCCGTGATCTTAGCGGTGAACAAGGTGGATTCCATCGGCGCCCTGCCCCCTGAGTTTTATGAATTCTATGAACTGGGCTGTGAACACGGCCCCTTTGCCCTCTCCTCCATTCACGGCACAGGCTCCGGCGATATCCTGGACGAGGTGATAAACCTGCTGGGACCGGCTCCCGCCGAGGACGAGGAGGAGGATCTGATCCGGGTCGCCGTCATCGGCAAGCCCAATTCCGGCAAGAGCAGTCTGGTGAACGCCATATTGGGTGAAAACCGGGTCATTGTCTCCCCCGTCGCCGGGACTACCCGGGACGCCATCGACGCGCGGGTGGAGAACGAATACGGCAAATTTCTGTTCATCGATACGGCGGGTCTGCGCCGGCAGAGCCGGGTGGATGACCGCATCGAAAAATACAGCGTCCTCCGGGCAAAGCTCGCCGTGGAGCGCAGCGACGTGTGCGTCGTTATGGTGGACGCCTATGAGGGCATCACCGCCCAGGACGCCACCATCGCCGGGATCGCCCACGAGGCGGGCAAAGCCTGCGTCATCGCCATGAATAAATGGGACTTGCCGGAGAAGGATAACGACAGCGTCAAGGTCGCCACCAAAAAGGTATTCGATACCCTGCCCTTTATGCAGTACGCCCCGGTGCTCTTTATCTCCGCCAAGACCGGACTGCGGGTCAACAAGCTCCTGGAGTACATCAACTACGTAAATATGCAGGCATCCACCCGCATCGCCACGGGGATGCTCAACGAAATGCTCAACGACGCGGTGACGAGGGTCCAGCCCCCCAGCGACAAGGGCAGACGGCTGAAGATCTTTTATATGACCCAGGTGAGCGTCAAGCCCCCGAAATTCGTGATCTTCTGCAACAGCGAGGAGCTGTTTCACTTCTCTTATCAGCGCTATATCGAGAATTGTCTGCGGGACACCTTCGGATTCAAGGGTACGCCCATCCAATTTGTCATCCGGGAAAGGGAGCGTGAACAATGAAATATATCTTCCCGTACAACGGCTATCTGTTCCAGTGGGGACGGGACGGCAACCTCACCCTGGGGATCCTTCTGGGCGTCATCGCCCTGATCGCCGTAATCGGCTATTTGTTCGGCAGTATCAACACCGCCGTCATCGTATCGAAAAAGCTGTACGGCAAGGATGTGCGGAATTTCGGCTCCGGCAACGCGGGGATGACCAATATGTTCCGCGCCTTCGATAAAAAAGCGGGTTTTCTGACCCTGGCGGGAGACGCGCTGAAAGCCTTCCTCGCTGTGGGAATCGGGTATTTCGCCCTGGGAGACCGAGGCTCCTACGTGGCGGGCTTTTTCTGCCTGATCGGACATAGCTTTCCTCTGTTTTTCCAATTCAAAGGAGGCAAAGGCGTGGTGGTCTCCGCCATCACCATTCTTTTCATCGACCCCCTGGTCTTCGCTATCCTGATCCTCATTTTTGGCCTGATGTTTTTCGCCACCCGGATCGTGTCCGCGTCCAGTATTACGGCGGCGTTCTTTTACCCGGTGATCGTTTACGGCTTTCACCGTGCGTCCCCCGACCTGATCTATACCGCCTTTTCCCTGTTTATCGGGCTGTTTGTCATCGCTATGCATCGGGAGAACATTCACCGGTTGATCAACAAGGAAGAAAAGAAAGTGGAGTTTGGGAAGAAAAAGAAAGGATAAGGTGAACTATGAGCCGCGTCAGTCTCTACCGTGCCGAAGCATACGACCCGGAGCTTTTGAAGGGGATCGTCGACGCGATCATCCAAGATCAGGGCGGATATGAAAAGCTGTTTGCCCGGGGCAAAAAGACGGTCGTCAAGCCGAACCTGGTGGTAAAGAAGAAGCCCGAGGGCAGCGCCACCACCCATCCCGCGTTGCTGGACGCGGTCCTCGCCTGCATTCAGCCCTATACCGATGATATCACCGTGGCGGAATGCTCCGGCGGTCCCAATACGGAAGTCCTGATGACCGGGATCTACCGGGATTGCGGCATCACCGAGGTATGTGAAAAATACGGCGTCAAGCTCCAGAAAAAGCTGGAGGGCGTTCCCGTGACCGTGGCGGATCACCTTTCCCTGGGGGAGATCGATCTGCTGCGGGACTTTGTGGAAGCGGACGTCTTTATCAACCTGGCGAAAATGAAGACCCATTCCCTCACCACGGTTACCGGCGCCGCGAAGAATCTGTACGGCGCGGTCCCGGGGCTGAAAAAAGTGGAGTATCACGCCCGCTTTCCGGAGCTGGACGATTTTGCCGGGCTCATCTGCGACATTAACCGGGTACTGGTCCCCACCCTGTCCCTGGTGGACGGGATCTGGGGTATGGAGAAGGAAGGTCCCTCCGGGGGCGAACCCAAATACTGCGGCGTGATCCTGGGCGGAACAAACACCTTTGCCGTGGACGAGGTGATGTGCCGCTGTATGGGGCTGGACCCCGCCATCTCCCCGATCCTGGAGCGCGCCAAAAAAGCCGGTCTCTTTGACGGACAGGTGGAGATCACCGGGGATCCCCTGACCCCCGCCGTCCCGCCCTTCATCCTGCCGGACAGCAAAAAGCCCTCTCTTCTGCGGGACTTTCCCAATCTTTTCGGCGGCAGGCTGGCGCGCTTTCTGGCGCCCCGCCCCGTCATTGATAAAAAGAAGTGCGTGGGGTGCGGGGAATGCGCCCGCCTCTGCCCGCAAAAGACCATTGATATAAAGGACCGGAAGGCGCATATCCGGGAAAAGAAGTGCATCCGATGCTTCTGCTGCCAGGAAATGTGCCCGCAAAAAGCGGTGGTCACCAAAAGCCGTTTCGTATTCCGGTAGAAAGCGAAATGATATGTTAGAGCGGAAAGCTTACGCCAAGATCAATCTGACCCTCGCCGTTACCGGGAAGCGCCCGGACGGCTATCATACCCTTGCCTCTGTTATGCAGGAGATCACCCTCTGCGACCTGATCCGCGCCGAAAAGGCGCCGGAGGGCATACACTTCCGCTGTGACGAGCCGAG
>JAGDAA010000154.1 GCA_017959745.1 Clostridia bacterium | reverse complement strand
TCGATATTCAGGGTGTGGAAGATTTCTTCGGCGATATGGACTTCAAGGTGGCGGGTACCCACGCGGGCATCACTGCCATCCAGATGGACCTGAAGATCGACGGCCTGACCCCCGCTATCATCAAGCGCGCCCTGGAAACCACCCACGTGGCGCGGGACTACATCCTGGATGAAGTGATGGCGAAGGCGATCGACAAGCCCCGCGAGGACGTTTCCGAATTTGCCCCCAAGATGCTCTCTATGAAGATCAAGGTGGACAAGATCCGCGAAGTCATCGGTACCGGCGGCAAGGTCATTCAGAAGATCTGCGCCGACACCGGCGCCAAAGTGGATATCGAGGAAGACGGCAGCGTGTTTATCTCCGCTGTCAACCGGGACGCCGCCTATGCCGCCAAGGCTATGGTGGAAGCCATCGTCTTCGAGCCGGAAGTGGGTATGGTCTTTGACAACTGCCCCGTCACCCGGCTGATGACCTTCGGCGCCTTTGTAGAGTTCTATCCCGGCAAGGAAGGGCTCGTCCACATCTCCAAGCTGGCGAAACAGCGCGTGGAGAAGGTGGAAGATGTGGTCAAGGTGGGCGACCGGATCAAGGTCAAGCTCATCGAGATCGATGAGAAGGGCAGAATGAACCTGTCCCGCAAGGACTGCCTCGACTAAAGAACCAAAACACCCTGTGATACTTTTCACAGGGTGTTTTTTTCGTTTTTTAGGGAACATACAAAATAGCCCGTTCCTCTTGTATCTTTTCTCTATATGTGGTATACTGACCTAAAGCCAACGACGTAATAACTGTAGGGAGGGTCCTGATTGATGGCTGCGAAAAAGTTTGATTTTCTGATCGTGGGCGCCGGGCTGTTCGGCGCCGCCTTTGCCCGCCTTGCCACGGATGCCGGAAAAAAATGCCTGGTGATCGACCGGCGGGACCATATTGCCGGCAACGCCTATACCTATGAGGAGGAAGGGATCCGGGTTCACCGCTACGGCGCCCATATCCTGCACACCTCCGATGAGGAGGTCTGGGCATTCCTGAACCGCTTCGCCCGCTTCAATCACTACGTCAATTCCCCTGTGGCGAATTACAAGGGCAAATTGTATAACTTGCCCTTCAATATGAATACCTTTTACCAGCTCTGGGGCGTTACCACCCCCGCCCAGGCGCGGGAGCGCCTGGCAAAGGAACAGGCGCAAAGCGGCATCACCGAGCCGAAGAACCTGGAGGAACAGGCGATCAAACTGGTGGGCAGGGAAATGTACGAAGCCCTGGTGGAGGGGTACACCCAGAAGCAATGGGGCAGACCCTGCCGGGAGTTGCCCGCCTTCATCATCCGCCGGCTGCCCGTGCGCTTCACCTTTGACAATAACTATTTCAACGATCCTCATCAGGGCATTCCCGTTGGCGGCTATACCCCCCTGGTGGAAAAGCTCCTGGAGGGCAGCGAGGTCCGGCTGGGGATCGACTTCCTGAAAAATCGGGAGGCCCTTTCCGGCGAGGCGGAAAAGATCGTCTACACCGGCTGCATCGATGAATACTTCGATTACTGTTACGGCGCCTTGACCTACCGCTCCGTCCGCTTTGAGACCGAGACTCTGGATACGGATAATTACCAGGGCGTGGCGGTGATGAACTTCACGGAAGCCGAGATTCCCTATACCCGGATCATCGAGCATAAGCATTTTGAGTTTACGCAGTCCGAAAAGACCGTCATCAGCCGGGAGTATTCCGCCGCCTGGCAGAAGGGGGACGAACCCTATTATCCCGTAAATGATGAAGAAAACGCGGCGCTTTACGCCAAATACCGCGCCCTGGCGGAGAAAAGCGGCGTCCTCTTCGGGGGCAGGCTCGCCGAGTATAAGTATTACGATATGGATAAAGTGGTGCGCCGCGCTATGGATCTGGCGAAGGAGATCCTGTGACTGTCCGCGTCATCGTAGCGGCGCATAAGCCCTACCCTATGCCGAAGGATCCCATGTATCTGCCCCTGCAGGTGGGCGCGGCTGGGAAGGAAAGCATCGGCTTTCAGCGGGATGATACCGGGGAAAATATCTCGGAGAAAAACGATCGTTTTTCGGAGTTGACCGGGCTGTACTGGGCGTGGAAGAATCTGGACGCCGACTTTGTCGGGCTCGCCCATTACCGCCGTCATTTCCGGGGACGGCGGCGGGCGAAAGAGCCCCTGGAACGGGTCCTCACGGAAAAGGAGGCGCTCCGGATTCTGTCCGCTGAAGGCTGCATTCTCCCGAAAAAACGAAACTATATTATTTCTACCTTGTACGATCACTACTGCAACACCCTGCATCCCGGCCCCCTGGACCTGACCGGGGAGATCCTGCGGGAGAAGTACCCGTCTTACACGGCGGAATTTGAGGCACTGAAACGCCGCCGCTCCGCCCATATGTTCAATATGATGATTATGCCACGGGAGATCCTGGATCGCTACTGCGCCTTTTTGTTCCCGATTCTGATGGAATTGGAGGAGCGTGCGAATCCCGCGGAGTTTGAGGATCCCTTTCACGCGCGCTTTCCCGGTCGGGTGAGCGAATTGCTGTTGGATGTGTTCCTTCGCACGGAAAAGATCCCCTGCCGGGAAGTCCCTCTTTTGTACCCCGAGGGAGAGGGCGTTTGGAAAAAAGGCGTCGCCTTTCTGAAGGCGAAATTCGGCGGACAAAAATACGGAAAGAGTTTTTGATATGAAACAGCCGCTTATTTCTATCATCGTACCGGTGTATCGCGCGGAGGCGTATCTTCCCCGGTGCCTGGATTCCCTCTTGTCCCAGGATTTTGAGGATTTTGAGATCTTGGCGGTGGACGACGGCTCTCCGGATGACAGCGGTAAGATCCTGGAGGAATATGCCGCCCGTGACGGCAGAATAAAGGTGATCCATCGGGAGAACGGCGGCGTTTCCGCCGCGCGTAATACCGGGCTTGACGCTGTTTCCGGCGCCTATATC
>JAGDAA010000153.1 GCA_017959745.1 Clostridia bacterium | reverse complement strand
TTTGTCCAACTTCACCTTTTTCTTTACGGAAAAGCTCCTTACCAATTACAATGACCGGCTGAAGGACCGCCCAAAGGAACGGATCGATTTTCCCGTGGGGACCCTGGATTATTACCGCTACACGGATGAAAAGGGCGTCCGTCACGAGACCCTGCCCTTATACAACAAAGCCGCGCTCGCTATGGGGGAGAAGGGGTTCTATGCCTTTGACTACGCGCTTGCCGGCGGCGGGGCGGAGCTGCTGCCCGGTCTCTCCCTGTTCTGGACGGCGTCTCAGGTGAATGCCCTTCACCCGGAATTGACCGTTTTCACGCCCTTGCTGTCCGCGCCCGACGAGGAGAAGGAGGATAAGGACTATCTGCTCCTTGTAGGAAAAGACCGGCTGAATATCGCCGTGATCGGGGAAAGGATCCTCTGCGCCCGACGGGGCGAGGTGGCTTTGCCCTGTATCGGGACGGTGTTTTCCCTCAACGGCGAAGCGGCTAAGCGCGCCGGGGCGATCCTGGGAGAGGCGGACAAGGACGGCTATTACGATGTGAGCCGGCTCCCCGCCCCCGCGTTCCGCCCGGATCCGCCGGAGAATATATCCCCCCAAGACTGGGCGGGTATGAAATGGGTCTACGGCGGCGGACTGGGCTTGACGGGTGCCGACGGAGAAATAACGGCGGACAATTATATGGCGCGATTTCGTCGGGCGGGGTGGCTGTCCCCCCTGTCCAGGCAGACCCAGGAGAGCCGGGTCCACACCATGGTGCGGCACCCCCGCACGGCGGTGGGTATTACGAAAAAAGGCGAATTGTTCATTCTGGTAGTCTCCGGGCGAACCCCTTTGTCCGTGGGCGCCGACTATATAGAGCTGCGCCGGGTCGCGCGTCTTCTGGCGCCGGAGCTTTCCGCCCTTATCAACTGGGACGGCGGCGGGTCCTCCGTCCTGGGACTGCTGGAGGGCAATGTTTTTACCGAATTGAATTATCCCGCCCCCTCCGACGGCAGTATCACGGGGCAGGCGCGGGCGGTCAATTCCGTTTTGTATATTGAAACCTGTTTGGGAGGTATGAAATGAGCCAATCTCCAATCCAATTCGGCACCGGCGGATGGCGCGCCGTAATCGGCGACGAATTCACGAAAGCCAATATCATTCTGGTGGGGAAGGCGGTGGCGCTGCGGATCCTGCGGGAAGGCGCCGAAAAACTGCCGGTGGTCATCGGATATGACCGGCGCTTTCTGTCCAAGGAAGCTATGATCTGGCTGGGCGAGACTATCGCCTCCAACGGCATCCGCGTCAAGCTGGTTCAAAGTTCTTGTCCCACGCCTATGGTCATGCACACGGTGATGAAGAACGATTACGCCTACGGATTGATGGTCACCGCCAGCCACAACCCCTCCCTTTACAACGGGATCAAGCTCTTTACCCGGGGCGGACGGGACGCCAACGAGATCGTCACCGGGGAGGTGGAGGAGATCCTGGCGGAGCTTACGGAACAGGATCCCACTTCGCCCGTGCGTTCCCTGGAGGAGCTGACGGAGGTGGGGCTGATCGAATTTTTCAACCCCATCAACGAATATTTGGACGACATTCTGGCGAAGGTGGACGTGCAGGCGATCCGGAACGCCCATTTGAAGATCGCCGTGGACCCGCTTTTCGGTGTGTCCGTGCGGGCGCTGAATACCATTTTCGCCACCACCCGGTGCGAAGTGGAAATGCTCCACGCGGAGCACGATACCCTCTTTGCCGGGAAGACCCCCGCCCCGGACGCCAGCACTGTGCGCAGCCTGCAGACCCGGGTCACGGACTACGCTTTCGATCTGGGGATCGCCACGGACGGTGACGCGGACCGCATCGGCCTGGTGGACGACCTGGGGCGGTACGTTGACGCCAACGAGATCCTGTGCATCCTGTACTACTACTTCCTGGAATTCAAAAAGATGAAAACGCCCGTGGTGAAAAACCTGGCGACCACCTGCGTTCTGGAGCGCATTGCCGCCCACTACGGGCAGGACTGCTATGAGGTGCCCGTTGGCTTCAAGTACGTTTCCGCCAAAATGGCGGAGACCGGGGCTTTTCTCGGCGGAGAAGGGTCCGGCGGGTTGACCGTGGCGGGCCACATCAACGGGAAGGACGCCATTTACGCCGCCACCCTTCTGGTGGAGACAATCGCCAAAACCGGCAAAAAGCTTTCGGAGCTGGCGGACGAGGGCCACAGCAAATTCGGCAGCTTCCTGATGAAGGAGGACAACCTGAGTTTCCGCGCCGACCGGAAGGAGGAATTGATCCGCCGGATCTACCGGGAGCATGAGCTGCCCGACCTGGGCCAGCCCGTTGCCCGCGCCTCCTACCTGGACGGGTGCAAAGTTTGGCTTGAGGACGGATCCTGGCTTCTGATCCGCTTTTCAGGCACGGAGCCGCTCCTTCGCATTTTCGCGGAGGTACCCGCTGAAAACGCCGCCCTTGCCGCGGATCTCTGCCATCGCATCCGGGCGCATTTTCAGCTGTGATCGCGTAAAAGTTACATTTTATTCATAACCAATTTTTTGTTTTTTTTGCCGAATGAGTTGACAAAACGGTGGATCACTGCTATACTGTCCACGGTTTGAAGTGTTTTGTACTTCTTATTAATCTATCCTCCTTGTTTACAACAAAACATTTAGCAAAGCTGCAGCGATGCAGTCACGCAAAGCTATAGGGACTCACGAAGTCAGCCAGTTGCAAAGTCTTTGCAACTGGCTTTTCTTAACATAGTGCGCCGGGGGCAGGAAAGAATAGCGCGACGGGACCCGTTCCGCGGGACGTCGCTTGCATACAGGTGACCATGTTTTTACTGAGGGAAGAAGGAACGTCCAAAAAGCGCGCGATGGTGCGCGATCTGACGAGCGAAGGTCTTTTGACAGTCGCTCTTGTTCTCGTTTTGTTCTTCGCTTTCTTGAGCTTCGGCAGTATGGGCTGGTTCGCCGAGAACCGCAGGGTCTCGGCGGAGACTATGTCCGTCACCGCTACCAATTCCAACTATACCCTCCTGGTGGAGCGTACCGACGTGTATGATGAGCTCCATAACGGCGATCCCGTATATGCCGGTATAGCGGAATTAAAGACGCTTCTCCGGGACGAGGAAGGGTATAGCCTGACGGCGACCTCCACGGGCGACGCACCAAGGTTGGCGTATGAATTGACCAACGAGGCGGTGACCTATGTGGAAGGGGATGAGCATTACTATGTGATGCCCGGTTCCTACGGTACCATGACCTTTTACATCAAACCCAACGGCAACGGGGATATCGAGGACGATCTGACCCTGGAATTGGGATGCTACAGAGACGCATATGACGAATTCGACAACCCGGTCATCCGGTCGGTCACCAACGACCATGTACTTCGCCTTCTGCAGGGGCACTTCCTGTTCTTCACCGAGCGCACCGGCGCCACACCGGAAGAATACCAATACTCCGGACTGATCACGGACAACACCATCCACTTCAGTTCCCGCGGGAAGACGAAGGTCCCCGGCAAGGATTACTACGAGATCAAGCTATACTGGGAGTGGCCCCTCACCTACTTTGATATCGACGAGGGCATCAGCACCACGACGCCCGCTGTGACGAGAAAGTACCCCGCGGAATTGAGGGACTATATCGAAGCGAACCGAGACGCGTTTTTTGCCGCCAATGAGAACAGCAACGTGGTGGACCTGCTCAACGACGGATACAACGACGGAGACCAGACCATCGGTGTCAACGCGGACTACTTTGTAGCGTTTATCTGTAATGCCTGACCGGGCGGCGTCCCGAAATAAGGTGAAAGGAGGAATGTGACATGGATGCGGATCAGAAGATTTCCCGGCGGCGCTCGTTCAAAAAGATCGCGCTGACCGTTTCTATGGTTCTGCTCGTAATCGTCCAGGTCATCGTTCCCGTTTTCGCCTGGTTTGCCATCACCCGTCTTCTGGGCGCCTACGCCCCCATTTCCAAGCCTCAAGCCCTCTACATCGGTGCCGGTCACCGGGAATTTGATCCGGTGAAGCACGAATTCCTGGACGATCATTTCGAGGATATCCGCTATCTCTACTTCAACGGGATCGATGTGAACGAGGACGTGGATCACTACGACTACGTTTTCTGTATTTTCGGGAAGGCGGTGCCGCACTACAAGCTTCAGCTTGCCTATACCACCAACAACCAGTTCACCTACGAGATCTTTCCCGCTACGGAAAGCAGCGTTTACAGTGAGAATGCCGTAGCGTACACGACCCACACGGCGACGCCGGGCACCTATTACTACTCGCCTTCCGCGGTCACCCCGCTGGCGGGCGCCTTTCTCAACGATCAGACGGTGGGGGGGGAGCTTCTGGCGGACAACACCCTGCACGCCGATACCTACGGGACCTACAACAACCTGGATAAATACGCCGAACCGCTGTACTGGCAGACCACCGGCGTGGAGGACGGACATCCCCGGGGCGACTTCATCAATTACTACATCCTCCGGGTCAACCTGAACGGGAAGACCGCCAACGATCGTGAAACCGACGTCATTTGTATCGCGGCGCACTCCGCCGCCGGCGTTTGATTAAATTGAGATAAACACGAAGGGATCACCT
>JAGDAA010000152.1 GCA_017959745.1 Clostridia bacterium | reverse complement strand
TATGGAGTGGCATAATGCCTTCCGGCAACAGATGGAAAAGCTCCTGGGCGAAGACGCGCCCGCCTTTTTCGCCGCCCTGGAAAAGGAACCGGAAAAAGCCTTGCGCCTGCTGCCCGGGCGGGGAGACCGGCAGGCGGTACAGGCGGCGCTCGCCCCTCTTCTCGGGGCGGCGATCCCCTTCGCCGGGGACGCCTGGCTCGTCACCGGGGAACACCCGGGACGCCATCCCCTCCACGCGGGGGGCGCCTTCTATCTCCAGGACCCCGCCGCCATGGCGCCCGCCTCGGCGGTCAGCGTCCGCCCGGACGACGCCATCCTGGATCTCTGCGCCGCGCCGGGGGGCAAAAGCGTCGCCGTAGGCGCCCGGCTGGGCAGGGAGGGCGTTCTGGTCTGTAATGAGCCTTCCCCCGCCCGGCGGCGGGTCTTGATGCAGAATCTGGAGCGTTGCGGCATCCGCGCCGCCGTTTACGGACGAAACGCCGCCGATCCCCTGCCGGAGACCTGGCGGGGCGCTTTTGACCTGGTGGTTTGCGACGTCCCCTGCTCCGGGGAAGGGATGTTCCGCAAGGAGCCGGAAGCGGCGCGGCTCTGGAGCCCGGAGAAACGGGACGCCTGTGCCGCCCTGCAGGAGCGGATCCTGGAAAATGCCGGGGTCGCCGTGGCGCCCGGGGGCACGCTGCTCTACGCCACCTGCACCTGGAACACGAAAGAGAATGAGGAACAGATCGCCCGCTTTCTGACCGCCCGGCGCGATTTTTCTTCGGCAAAGGTCCCGCCCGCCGTGGCGGCGGCGTCCCTGCCCGGGGTGGATCTGCCCGGCTTTGACGGCGCGAACTGCCGCCGCTTTTATCCCCAGGTCTTTCCCGGGGAGGGGCAGTTTCTGGCGGTGCTGCGCCGGAAGGGGGAGCGCCCGCCCCGGGGGATCGGGGAACGGGAGACAAAACCCCGCCCGGGGGAAGCGGTCGTCCGGGCGTTTTTAGAAGAGAATCTGACACAGACGCCCCCCGGCGCCCTGCTGGAGCGGGACGGACTGTGGTATCTGGCGGGGGCGTTCGCCGACGGCGTCAGCCCCGGGCTCCTTTTGGGCGAGGTCCGCAAGGGGCGCTTTCTGCCCCACCACCGCCTGTTTATGGCGCGGGAGGCGGCGTTCATCCGGGAACTGGAGCTGGATGAGGCGTCCGCCCGTCTGTATCTGTCGGGGGCGGAACTGCCCTGCGATCTGCCCGACGGCTGGGGACGCGCCACCTTCCTGTCCTGTCCCCTGGGGGGCGTGAAAATCACCGGCGGCAGGGCGAAAAATCATTATCCGAAAGGATTGCGGCTATGTATGACGAATTGACCAAGGTCGATATTCAGAAGATGCAGGAGGAGATCGACCGGCGGGTCGCCCTGGGTCCCGAATTGCGGGCGGCGGTCCAGCAGGCGCGGGAACTGGGTGATTTGAGCGAAAATGATGAATACCGCACCGCCAAGCGGGAGAAGGGGCAAAACGATTCCCGGATCCGGTATCTCAGGAATATGATCGCCACCGCCCGGATCATCGACGCGGACTCCAAAGCGGACGAGGTGGGGCTTTTCGACAAGGTGACCCTCTACATCGAGGAGGATGACTGCGAGGAGACCTACCGCCTGGTGACCACCCTGCGGGAAAACGTGCTGGAGGGCTGTGTTTCCAAGGAAAGTCCCCTGGGACAGGCGATCTTAGGAAAGAAAACGGGGGACCGGGTGGAGATCCGTCCCAATGAACAGTACCGGTACTTCGCGGTGATCCGCAAGATCGAAAAGGGGGAAGACGACCCTTCTCTCCCCATCACCTCCTATTGAAAGCGAGACAGAGCTATGAAAAAAGTATTGTGTTTGTTCCTGTGCGCCGTGATGCTGTTCTCCCTTCTGCCCGCCCGGGCGGAGGAGGAGAAGGATCCCGTCATTGAGATCGATATCGAGGTTGCCCTGCCCGCCCCCGGGGAATTGCCCCAGAGACCGGAAGTCAAGGCCTGGGCGCGGAAAAACGGCGAGATCAAGATTTTGGATTCGGCGGACTATGTGCCGGATCACGAATGGCGGGAAGAAACCGCGGAAAACGGGGAAAGCCGCGCTTTTTCCGGCGCCTTTGTGAACGGCAGACTGTATAAATTGACCGTCACGCTGGTTGATATACTCAACGGCTACGAGATCAACGACAACACCAAGCTGCTCATCAACAAGGAGCCCGCCCCCGTGATGTCCCTGCTCTCTGTGAAAGAGGGCGGAAAGAACGCCCTATTGACCCTCCACTTCCGCGCGATGCCCGGGGATATCACCCCGGCGGTGTCTGTCTCGGCGGACGGCAAGACGGAACGGGCGTACAACGGGGAGAGCGCCACCCTCCAGGCGGCGGTCACCAATCTCATCGACGGCGTGAGCTACAGCTATCAGTGGTTCAAGGACGGCGCCGCCGTGGCGGACGGAACGGGCAAGACCCTGAAGGTCAAAAATGTTTCGGATTCCGGCGTTTATACCTGCCGGGTCTCCGCCGCCGCCACCGGGGAAACGAAAACCACGGAGTCCCTGGGGCTGACGGTGAAGATCACCCCCCACCCCGTGACGCTGGTGATGGAGGACGCGGAAAAGAACAGCGATGAAAAGGACCCCGAATTGACCTATACGGTGCTGGGGGACGCCTTTGATCCCCTCACCGGCGCCCCGGCGCGGGAGGAAGGAGAAGCGGAGGGACGCTACGAGATCGACGTGGGCACCCTCGCCTTCGCCGAGGACGTGGCGGAAAACTACACCGTCACCGTGCGCAAGGGGCATTTCACCATTGTGGGGACGGGGGTGCAGACCTTCGCCGCCATGCACGACGTGGCGGATCTGTCCTACGTGGTGGGCAAAAAAAGCTCCCACGTCCGGGTGAGCTCCACCCGGGACGCCCTGCCGGACGGGGCGATCCTGGCGCTGGACAAAGTGGATGAAAAGACCCTGGAGACCCTCGCCGCCTCCGCGGGCAAGGCGGGGATCATGAAATCGCTGACCCTCTCGGTGACTCCCGGGGAGGACGGCAAAGCGGCGCTGAATAAGAACGCGGTCCTGCGGCTGATGATCCCCCTGACCAAGCAGGAGGAGCGCTACGAGGGGAAAACCATCAAGGCGCTGTTCCTGGATCAGGCGGGCGCCGTGACGGATCTTCCCATACGCCGGGAGGCGGACGAAAAGACCGGCGTGGTGTATCTGGTGGCGGAAATTCGCGGGCTTGGCACCATCGCGGTGCTGAAGGGCAAGCTTCTGCCCGAAAAAGAGGAGGCGCCCGCGGCGGAAGAGCCGGAAGTTAAGCCCAGGAGGAGCGCGGCGTGGCTGTGGATCCTGGTGGGGCTGTTCACCGCGGCGGCGGCGGGGGTCATCGTCTGGGTCCTGATCCGCGCCAAGCGGGGCGAAGCTCCTTTGAAGGATCAAAACGGCAAAAGCGGGAAGCCGAAGGGACCCGCCGCCCGTCCGGGACCTTCCCCGGAGGAAGCCGTAAAGATCTATGAGCCGAGATCCGCTGTCTCTCCGGAAGAGGAGGACGGGGACCCTAACGCCCTTGATGCGCGGGAGGATATTCTGACCGACGCGGACTTCGGCGAGAAGGTGGAGCCGCCTCCCGTCGCCGGACGGGTCATCTCCTTTGATGATCTGGAGGACGAGCCTTGATTCTGATCCTCGCCGCCTGCCTGTGCCTGGGGTACTACCTTGCCTGCGGCATTCGCTTTTCCTTCCGGACTTCCCTCCTGTGGGGATGGCTGGCGGCGGCGGCGTACTTCTCCCTGTTGTTTTGTTTGCCGGCGCGGGCGCGGCACTGGGGCTTGACCCCCTTTGTGCTGTATCTGGTGTTCCTGGCGCTCTTTCTCCGGAAGAGCGCGGGCGCGGACGCGCCCCTTCCGGCGGACGCGATCCTGGTGCCGGGCAGCCGGGCGGACGGCGGGATGCCGCCGCGATTCCTTGAAAGCCGCGCCGAGGCAGCGCGGGCGCTCTGGGAAAAGAAGCCCGTGCCGGTGACGCTC
>JAGDAA010000014.1 GCA_017959745.1 Clostridia bacterium | reverse complement strand
TCAATGGTCTTTGACTCGTTGTAGCAAGGAATCAAAACCGCGATCTTATCCATAAACAATCTCCTTTACATCTTCTTGAGACCCTGAGTAGGGTTCTTTTTCCGCTGTGTCTTGACATTGTTTTTCCCAGCCCTTATCTCGCAAACTGAAAACGCAGGCAAAAAGCAACGGGGTGCATAAAACCGCGGGGTATATATAACGATACAGGACGACCGGTCCGAGGAAGAGCGTTCCATAGAAAAGCAAAAGATAAAGAGAGACAATCAGATACCGATATTGTTTTCTGTAGAAAACGTACGCGGTATAAAACAGCACGCCCCAAAGCGGAAGACCTGAACTGAAAAGCATAGAGACGACCGGGACGACTCTGTAGACCGTATGATACGTCAGGGCCACATAGATCTTGTAGAGCCATTCAAAGCCCTTCACGGGCGTTTGTTTCAAAAGCAGATACGCCTCCTGATCAAAGGGGCCGTTCATCACGCCAGTAGAGCAATACTCCCAATAAGGATGGTAGGCGGCGGGATCCGGATAGGGCGTATCGGGATACCAATAGCCCACCGTTATTCGCAAAAAGGCATTGACGTAAGCGCCGGGGTGTTTCAAACCGACCGAACAGTACAGCTTGATAAATTCCAATGGATTCTCTTTCAAGCGGTCAGTATTCAACACAGCCTTCATCTGATCGGAAATACCGGCATTAACCCCATAAACCTCATAACTGGGAATATATTCCTTGATCAGGTCCAGTTGTTCCGGTTCAATGGTATCTCCATGGTACAGGGCTACGCGGGAAAGTTGAACGCAAGGTACACTCATCATTTCCTTGAGAGAATCAACCGGAGTACAGCCAAGCGCCTTTGTAACAGGACCGTTGTACACCATAATGAGCGCCAGGAGCGAACCCAGCATAATCAGCAGGTTTTTCCAATACCGGCGAAAAACTAAAACGGTGAGCAGCAGCGTACCCACAATGATATATCCGCCCTGGCTGCGGAACACCACAATGAGAAAAGCAGTAGCCACAAAAAGGACGTCCATTTTGATGGAGCGCATACGTTCCGGCTTTTCCAGGAAAAGCAGAAACAAAAGGGCAAACAAGGCAAAAAAGGCGCTGAATAAAATGTCTTTCGTGGAAGAAAACGCCATAATGGGATTCAAAGGAAAAAAGGCGAATAATATCAAAACAACGACCCGAAGCCACTTGGGCGCGCGCCGCCCAATATAGAATGCATACAAAGCGGACAAAGAGGCGGAAAAGCAGATCATTTGAAAGATAGAATAGCAGAACATACCGGCTTCATAGCTATGAAGCCATTCACCCACCGTTATGACAAAAAAACCAAGCAAATACGTATGCGCGATGGGATGATGCAAATTCACTGTATGATACCGGTATTGGTTTATCTGAAAAATCGAATCATATCCGTAAACGCCCGGATAGGATGCCAAAAGAGAGGGGATCCAAACGACGAAGAGGACCGCCCAAACGATCAAAAAAACCTTAAGCGCCTTTTTGTGATCTATCTCGGAAGAAGTCAAAGGAGCCGTGCGGGAAGCGGCGCTTTGAAACAGTCGGAAAAGCAAATCCACCGCGGCGGTAAAAGGAAAAAGAAGTGCCAGTACACACAGCAGCGTTACCCTTGCATTCGCCAAAAAGTGGTCTGTTTCAAGGATGTTTTTTCCAAAGAGGATCATCAGGGCAAAGAGAAAGCCCGGGATCGCCGCGATTACCCCTCTTCTGGCCTCAAAGTGTTTGAAAAAGTCACGAAGCAACCAGAAAAACGCGACAAAGAATACAAGGGCAAAAACACTGTTGTTTAACCCGAGCGACTCCGCCCACCGCCCCGCGTTTTCCCGGATGCCGGACAAGTCGGTCATCCAGGAAGAAGAGCCTGTACAAGTGACAAAAGTGACAGCGACTGTTGCGAGGAACGACAGCAAAAGCTCCAAAGCAAGCAGCAAGCCTTCTCCGACTGACCTTTTTTGGGGGATTAACGTCAAATCATTTTCAGACATTTCTCCTCAAAGCCCAAGAGCACTTATCTCGCGACGCGATGCTTATGGATGTGCCCTCCCTTTCTCTTTTTTCGCTACAAAACATTTTCCTTATCATATTCGCTCTATTATACTTCCTCCTCAGGAATTTGTCAATATATAGTGAATCGCGAGCATTTATGTAACAAAATGTAGAGAAGAGCGAAGCCGCTACACGCAAAATGTCCCGGGCAGGCGTCCCCGTTCTTCTGTTTTGAGCCGTGCGGTGCCGTTCATACGCTGTATCTTTTGATGGGCTGTTACGGTCACGTTGTTTCACCAAAGATTTAAAAGGTTCTGTTTTTGTCTTCTTTTGCCGTGCTTGAAAGAAGTATTCGCCGAAACAAAAAAACCTGACCTCGCAATCAAAGTCAGGTTTTTGAAGGCGCAGGCGGCGCCGTTTACGACTCCATGTGCCGTCCTAAATAGATGCCCGCCGTACGGATGAGAGAGCTTTCCGGCTCCCCCACCTCCCGGGGCGCGGGCGTCAGAGACGCCACGCCGCCGATGACGTCGCCCTCGCTGATGATGGGCATGAGGGCGGCGACGGAATAGCCCTCGGGTCCCAACGGGATCCCCGGCTTCCCTGCCGGGGCGGTATAGAACGCCCGCTTTTCCAACAGGGCGTCCAATTCGGGAGTGATCTTCTGCTCCATGGTTTTGGCTTTGGGGACGCCGGCGCAGGCGATGACCTCATCCCGGTCAAAGACCGCCGCCGCCATTCCGCAGCTTTTCTGCAGGGTGTCGCACCAGCCCTGGGCCTCCTCGGGCATTTCCCCCACCGGGGAATATTTCTTGAAGATCACGCCCCCCTCCCGATCCGTGTATATCTCCAGGGGGTCGCCTTCGCGGATGCGCATAGTGCGGCGGATCTCCTTGGGAATGACCACGCGCCCCAGGTCGTCGATGCGGCGCACGATTCCGGTTGCTTTCATCATTTCGCTGTTCTCCTTTTTCGTCAAGATGCAAGTTCAGCCTCGCTGTTAGTATTTGACGAGGGTGGAGAATTATACCGCGTCTTCTTCGGCAAAGCCCCTGTTTTCAAAGCGGGCGAGGAGAAGAATTATTGTTCCGGCAAAAATGTTCAAACTTCGTAAAAAAAACGTTAAAAAATATTGACAGACCTTGTCTTTTCGTGATAAAATCAAAAAAAATGAAGGGAGACCCCATTATGGATAATCAGCAGTACCCGAATCAGCAGCCTCAGCAGCCTCAGCAGCCCCAGTACCCCAATCAGCAGTACGCGCAGCAGCCCTATCAGCAGCCCCAGTACCCCGGTCAGATGCCCCCTGCCAAGGATCCCGGTAAGGGGATGTCCATCGCCGCGCTGGTCCTCGGCATTATCGCTACTGTTTTCGGGTTTCTGCCCGTGCCGTGGGTCGGACTTATCGGACTCATCTGCGGCATCGTGGGCATCATTCTCGCCATCATGGGTAAGAAGAAATCCCGTGCCGCCGGCTTTACTTCCGGTATCGGCACCGCCGGTCTGGTCCTCTCCATCATCGGCACCGTCATCGCCGGCATCGGTTTCTTGACCTGCACCGTGTGCGTACTCTGCGCCGCCAACGCGATCAACACCGCCGCCAATCAGGCGATCAACAGCGGCGATTTGAGCGAGCTCAACGATCTTCTGAACTCCCTCAGCTGATTTCAACTGTTAAAAAAAGAGGACCGTCTCTCGCAGACGGTCTTCCTTTTTTCCTTTTCCGGATAGGTTTCTTCATTCAAGGGGTAAAAAATGCTTCCCATCATAACGGTTTTCGGCAGAGAGATCGGCTTGTATTCCCTTTGCGCCGTCATCGGTCTGCTGGTCAGCGGGACCCTGTTCGGGATCCGCGTCAAAAAGGTCGGCTTATACGTTGAGGACGTGGTACTGCTCATTTTGTGCGTGGTCGCCGGTCTGGTGGTGGGCGGGTCCGCGCTGTACGGGCTGACCCACGTCAATATCCTGATCCATTTGATCGCTTCCCTGCCCGACTATTCCCTGTCGCAGATCTGGCAGGTGCTTCAATACTGCTTCGGCGGCAGCGTCTACTACGGGGGGCTGATCGGCGGGACCATTGCCGTCTTTCTATACAGTCGGAAAAAGAACGGAGAAACGAAGGCGTTTTTGAGGGATCAATACGCCGTGTGCATCCCGCTTTTCCACTGCTTCGGGCGGATCGGCTGCTTTTTGGGCGGCTGCTGCTACGGCATCCCCTCCTCCTTCGGCTTTATCGCCCACGGGAATACGCTGGTGCCGGAGCTGAACGACGTGCGTCGCTTCCCCGTCGCCCTGACGGAGGCGGCGGCGGAGCTGGCGCTCTTTCTCCTGCTCTTTCTTCTGCAAAAGAAGGGGAAGCTTTCGGGGAAATTGATCTGGCTCTACGGCTTTCTGTATGCCATCGTTCGGTTTTTCCTGGAATTTCTCCGGGGGGACGCGATCCGGGGGATCTGGCTGGGGCTTTCCACCTCCCAGTGGATCAGCATCGCCCTCTTCATCGGCTGCGGTCTGTACTTTCTCCTGGGGCACAAGGCGCCCGTCGTTCAAAGGGACGAGGGGGGAAGCGACGGAAAGCAGGTCAAAGCGCCGGAAGACCTATAAAAGAAAAATCGTATTGCGGTAAAACGGTCGTCGCCCGAAACGGGCGGCGACCGTTTTTTTCGGGCTTTTCGGCGCGGCGCCTGGTTAAGTTTTCCGTAAAAGGCTTGCGCTTTTCTCATAAGAATGGTAGAATACAAGGCGAGTCGAACGACCCGATGCTGATGAAACGCGCAGAGAGGAGAAAACCATGTCCGAAACGAAATTCCGCGCACCGGCGGTGCCTTTGATCACACACGATCCGATGTTCAGCGTATGGAGCTTTGCCACGCGTCTGACGGACGACAGTACCCGGCACTGGACGGGGGCGCGGCAATATATGATCGGCGTTGTTTCCGTAGACGGGGAGCTGTTTGACTTTATGGGCAAGCTCCAGCCCTTGTCGGAGCGGTATCTGCCGGACTATCCCGCCCTGGAGCAGGTCTCCTGCGAGATCCGTCCGATGACCACGACCTACCGCTTTGAAAACGAAAAGATCCGTCTGGAGCTGATATTCACCTCTCCCCTTCTGTTGAACGATCTCTCCCTGCTTTCCCGCCCCGCCAGCTACCTGACCTACCGGGTGAGCGCCCGGGACGGCAAGCCCCACGAGACGGAGCTGTACTTCGGGTTTTCCGGGGAATTCTGCGTGGACAACCCGCGACAGGAGGTATACTTCGGGAACGACACCCTCTCCACCTTCGTTTCCAGCGGGACGGAACGGATGCTCGCCTTCGCGGAGGATGATCACCGTATCGAGTGGGGGTCCTTTCACGTGGTGGCGCCCCACATGCTGCAGAACGTGACGGGGCTGAATCACTTTCATCACCAGATCCACTTAAAGCACAATGACCTGAAAAACGGCGTCAATTCCTTTCACATCCCCGGTCCACGCCCCCACAATTACGGTCCGGACTGGTACGCGAGCTACAAAAAAACGCCGCTGAACGAATACTTCCCCACCATCACGCTGAACGAGACCTTCACCATAGGGGAAGAGCCCTATGAAAACAAGATCGTTCTGTGCTATGACGACGTGAAATCCCTGGAATATTTCGGAGAGAAGATCGACGCTTACTGGAAGAAGGACGGCGACGATTTCGCCCGTCTGGAACGGCGGGCGCTGGACGAGTATCCCGAAATTATGGAGAAGGTCCGGCGCTTTGAGGACGCGCTTCTCGCGGAAGCGGGCGAGCTTTCCCCGAAGTACGCGGACATCGTTTCCCTCGCCTACCGTCAAGCCATCGCGGGACACAAATTGACCTGGCACGACGGAGAGATCCAGTTCGTTTCCAAAGAGAACTATTCCAACGGCTGCGCCGCCACGGTGGACGTCACCTATCCTTCCGTTCCGCTGTTTTTGAAATACGCGCCGGAATTGGTGGAGGGGATGCTCAACCCGGTTTTCAAAATGATCGAAAAAGGGTTGTGGCCCTACGAATTCGCGCCCCACGACGTGGGGACCTACCCCAAATGCAACGCCCAGGCATACGGCTTTTATCTGCGCCACCGCCATACCGGGCGGGATCCCCTTTCCTTCCAGATGCCGGTGGAGGAGTGCGGCAATATGATCCTGTGCGTGGCGGGGATCGCGGCGGCGGAAAAGCGCTATGATTATTTCCTGAAGCACGAGGGGCTGCTGCGGCAGTGGGCGGATTATCTGGTGAAGATCGGTTACGACCCGGAAAATCAGCTTTGCACCGACGATTTCGCCGGGCATCTCGCCCACAACACGAACCTGTCCCTCAAGGGCATTTGCGGCATCGCCGCCTTCGGCAAGATGCTCCGGGCAACGGGCCGGGAGGAAGAGGGCGCGCGCTACGAACAGAAAGCCCGAGAAATGGCGGCATCCTGGGAGAAGGCAGCCGCCGCGCCCGAGGGGGATCACTACAAGCTGGCCTTCGACCAGGACGACAGCTGGAGCGTCAAATACAACCTGATCTGGGATCGCCTGCTGGATCTGAAGCTCTTTTCCAAAGCGGTCTATGAAAAGGAAGTCGCCTATTACAAGACCAAATTCCGCCGGTACGGACTGCCCCTGGACAACCGGGCGGACTACACCAAGAGCGACTGGCAGATGTGGGCGGCGGCGCTCACGGACGACGGGGAGCTGTTCCGGGGCATCGTGGATCGCATGTGGGATTTCCTGTGTGAAACGCCCGACCGCACGCCCTTTACGGACTTTTATTTCACCACCCGTCCCCTGGAGCGGGGCTTCCAGGCGCGCACCGTACAGGGCGGGCTGTTTATGCCGCTTTTGAACCTGTAAAGGCGCGATAAAACAAAGCGACAGAGCCAACTCGCTCTGTCGCTTTTTTTGTCCCGGAAAGGGGTTTATTTGATCTTATCCTTGGGATTGTTGAGAAGGGCGTCCAGTTTCTTATAGCGGTTATAGGGGGCGGTGTAATCCGTGCCGGAGGGTTCGTAGGTCTTTTTGGTATGGACCAGCTTTTCACAAGCCGCCTCGATGGAGGGATAAACACCAACGCCCACGCCCGCCAGGATGGCGGTGCCGAGACAGGCGGATTCCTTCTCCTGCAGGGTGCAGAGCCGGGCGCCGGTGACGTCCGCCTTGATCTGGGACCACAGGGGACTGCCTGCGCCGCCGCCGGTGATGCGGATCTCGTGGGCTTTGACGCCCACGCAGTCCAGGTTGTCCTTCAGGGTGAAGGCGACCGCTTCCAGGATCGCCCGGGCGAAGTGGCCCTTGCCGTGGGCGAGGGTGACCCCGTAGAAGGCGCCCTTGGCGTCCGGGTTATACACGGGCATCACGGAGCCGGTGAAATAGGGCAGCATCACGAGCCCTTCCGCTCCGGGTCCGGCCTTTTCCGCCAGCTCGTCCAGTTCCTTAAAACTCATATCCCCCGCAAAGGCGTTGCGGTACCATTTCAGGACCATACCCGCGGTGGAAAGCCACATCAGCCGGACGTATTTGCCGGGAACGGCGTGAAGGTGGGTGGGGATGACGCTCTTCGGATCGTAGGCGGGATAGTCGGAAGTGACCACGCTGATCGCCATGGCGGTGCCGGTCATTTCGCTGATGACGTCCTCGTTGATGACGCCCACGCCGATGGCGCCCGCCACCTGGTCGAAGCATCCGGTGCAGACCCGGGCGCCCTCAAAAGAGCCGATCTCGGTGCCGGAGGGCAGGACCTTGGGCATCATGGAAAGATCAACGTTTATAAAGTCCAGCATTTCCTTCCACCAGTCGCGCTTGTGCACGTCCAGATAGAAGGAGGAGGACTGGATGGTGGGTTCGGTGACGAATTCCCCGGTGAGCGCCCAGAGGATCCAATCCTCCAGCAGGAAGACGCGCTTCGTCTTCGCCCAGACCTCGGGGAGATGGCGCTGGACCCAGAGGAGCTTACAGGCGGGCCAGCCCGCGCTGGTCTCCGCCTGGCCGGTGACGGTATAGAGCTTTTCCTGGCCGAAGTGGGCGCGGATCTCATCCGCCTCCTCCACGGCGCGCATATCCAACCACACGATGGCGTTGGTGGTGGGGTTGCCCGCTTCATCGGTCAGAATGAGCGTTTCGCCCTGGGTGTCCACGGCGATGGCGTCGATGGGCGCCGTCTTTTTGATCTCGTCGATCGCCTGCCGGGTGATGCGGATGTAATCCATGGCGTCGAACTCGATAAAATCGCCCTTTGTAATAAGGGTGTAATCCAGATTGGTCTCGGCAAGGCACTTGCCGTTTTCGTCGAAGAGGACCGCCTTCAGGGAGGTGGTGCCGACGTCGATGCCCAAAAGATTCATAGTTTTTCTCCTTTGTTGAAAGATGGGAACTTCTTTTTTTTGATTGTACCATAAAGGCGCGGGAGTGTCAAGAAAAGCGGCGGCGGAAAGATCCGCCGCCGCAAGACCTGAAAACCGTTTACCGGATGAGATCCATCCCGGCGTAGCGGCAGAAGAAGTCCGCCGCCAGGGTCACGTCGTCATACACCAGGGCGTAGTGGTTGGCGCCCACGTTTTCCAGGAAGCGATCCATAGGCATATCCGGCTTGACGCGCGCCATGGGATAGAAGGGACAGCCCATTTCCTGAATGGGTCCGCTCATCTTTTCCGCGGTGGCGGGCGTGAAGTGGAGCCCCAGCTTCCCCGCCGGGAATTTCAGCACCCGGGCGAGAGACACTCTGCCGGGGTTAAAGGAGGACTTGTTGCACAAAAAGCCGGGCGGGTTCCCGTTGCCGGGGGCTTCCGGTCCGCTGACCTCAATCTTGTTTCCCGTAAGAGAGGACGGCGCCATACCGCAGGCGCCCACGTCCATACCATCTTTGTGGAAGGTGCGCAGGTCCACGTAGGCGGCGACCTTTCCGCCGGAGAGCAGGTGCAGCAGGTACTGGGTAAAGATCACCGGAAGATCCGCCTCGCAGGAGGTGGTGAAGTCGTTGCCCAGAACGGACAGGGGGATGCAGGCGGAAAGCCCGTAGCTCTGGCTGAACTCCGTGTGGCACCGGACGTCCAGAGCGCAGAGATCATATTCCGCCACGGTGTCCCGGAGCCCTAAGCACATCCGAACGATGCGGTCCAGATGTTCACCGGTACTGCCGGCAAGAAGCGCCGATACGCGCTCCCTTTCCGCGAGAAACGCGGGGGAGGCAGGATCAAGGCTTTCCATGCGGCGAATGAGATCCGAGCCGTCGAAGGTATAGACCTCGGTGCCGAAGCGGCGCCGCAGAAGGGACAGGTCGAAATCCGCAGCGGTGATGCCGTTGAAATTCTGCCCGTAAAAGCCGAACTTCGCGCCCCGCAGCAGGGAGAGCGCCCGGGCGGCGTCGGCAAGGGCGAAGAAGCGCCCGTCCCGCTCTTCGTCGGGGGTCTGCCCCACGAAAAGCTCGGACATTACGCCCATTTCCTGCAGGGATCCGTGGAGGGCGGCGGCGGCGGGGGCGGCGGACATTTCCACGCGCCGTCCCTGATAGACGAATTCGTCCACGCACCAGATGGCAAGGGGCTTGCCGAAGAACTGGCGCGCCGCCACGCACGCCAGGCGCGGCTCCGACCAGGTGGTGGGATAGAGGACGGCGAGATCGTAGCGGAAGGGATTGTAGGCAAGGGACGCCGCCTCGGCTTCCTTCACGTCGCAGATCAATTCCGCCGTTTCGGTCTCCACGCCCGCCTTTTGGATCAGATTAGCCACCCGATCCAGCTGCGCCAGCGCCTCTTCCCTGTCGTAGCCCTCACAGAAGAAGGGCAGGATCAGGGCTTTCGGTGAACGCATCTTACGCCTCCGCGATGGTACGGCGCAGGTACTGCGCCACCTCGGGCAGGACCACGTCGTAAGGACCGGGGATGCCGCATTCCAGATTCATAAAGCCGTTGAAGCCGATCTCCTTGAGGGCGCCGAAGCACTCCTTCCAGGGAGTCCTGCCGTAGCCGGGGGCGAGGCGGTTGCTGTCGCCCAGATGCACGTGCTTGATCCACTTGCCGTTCTCAATGACAGCGCCGCGGAGGTCGGTCTCCTCGATCGCCATATGGAAGAAGTCAGCCAAAAGGCCCATATTCTTCGTGTTGGCGGGAGACGCCTTTTCCAGCATAGCCCGGCAATCCTGCAGGCGGGTGAGATACTTGGTCTCGTAGCGGTTGCAGGACTCGATGAGCATATACGCGCCGTCCGCCACGGTGGCGCCCAGTTCGTCGATGATGGCGACAAATTCCTTCTGCTCGTCCTCGGGCATCACCTGATAGGGATCAAAGAGAGGCAGGGGATCCTGGGTGCGGTACTCGTATTCCATTTCGGTGATGGCGCCCAATTTGTTCGCCACGGCGATGGAGCGCTTGTAAAGCTCGATGGTGTCACGGGCGATTTTTTTATCCTTGTCCATTAGATGCCCGTAGATAGGACCGGTGAAGACGAATTCGCAGGGCTTGACGCCGGTCTTTTCCTCCATTTGGAGCATTTCGTCAAGTAAAGCATCGTCCCAGTCGGGATAATCCACGAAGATCGCCATACCGTCGTAGCCGAACTTGTGAAGGAGCTTCGCTTTTTCAGTGAGGGTGGCGCCGGGGACCATATTGGCGGTGCAGGATAGTTTCATTTGTTTTCTCCTTTATCTGTTTTTAGGGAAAAGCGGAGCGACGGTAAAGCCGCTCCGCTCGTCATAAACGGAAATCAATATTTCTTCTGGAACATTTCCTGACGGATCATCTTGGCGAATTCCACGCCGGAGCCGCTCTGCATGATCTCGTCCACTTTCTTGTCGTCCAGGTTGTCGGCGATGGCACCCAGCATTTCGATCCACTCGATGCCTTCTTCCAAAGCGTCTCTGCCGTCCTCGCGGTAGGGATACTGATCGAAGGAGAACCAGCTGTCGTAGCCCAGTCTCTTGACCCAGTAGAGATACTCGCAGGTCTCGATGGGATGGATGACGCCGGCGATGCAGTCGTCGTCCCAGTAGCCGTAGTTGTCGTTCACGTGGCAGTGGAAGAGCTTGTCACCGTACATCTTGATGACGGCGGCGGCTTCCGCGGGATTCTCGATACCCATCAGGGAGTGACCGAAGTCCAGGGTGACGCCCAGGTTCTCCGCGCCGATCTCGTTGACCATCAGAAGGGTGGTGGCGGCGTCGGTCATAAAGGAACGCATCTTGGGCTCGCGGGGCTTGTACTCGATGGAGAGCTTGATGTCCTTGCGGTAGTTGCAGCACTCCTTGATGCCTTCCTGGATCCAGGTGCGGCGCTCTACGTAATCGGTGGTGAAGGGGTAGTCATAACCGTCCTGCCCGTTCCAGATGGTGACGATCTCGCCGCCCAGGTCCGCGCAGATATCCATCATGATCTTGGTGTCGCGCACCGCCTGCTTGCGCAGCTCGGGATCGGCGGAGGAAAAGGCGCCGTGGCCCCACTTGCGCTGGGCGAAGTAATCGGGGATGATGGAGACCAGCTGCAGGCCGCTGTCCTGGATGAGCATTTTCATCTTACCGGCGGACTGTTCCGTGATGTGCCAGGTGCCGCAGAGTTCGCAGCCCGTGATCTTCTTCACGGAGACCGCGCGCTTCAGCAGCTCTTCAACGGTGTAGTCATCATTGTAGCCGCAAGCCATATAGCGGTCGGTAAACTGTCCTAAGTTACTGAGTTCGACGGAATACTTTCTTTTCATGGAAATTCTCCTTATGACAAGATTCGTCTACAACTTTTTACATCGTTGTAAATCGTACTTTCATTATAGAAGATATTTCCTGCGGTGTCAAGCACAAAAATCCCGCGTCCGGACACCCGCGCGGCGGGGACATTTTCCCGGCTCAGACCAGGCAGGCGTAGTAATACCGGTTTTCCTCGGCGGCGTAATTGAAGGTCCCGCTCATCCTGACTTTTTTGCCCATATAACTGTCCGGGGAGACCATCATATTGTTGACCTCGGAGTAGATCATGGTGGCGTTGAGCGCTGTCAGATCCACGTCGACCGTCTGATATTCCGGGGGCAGTGTGTCGACGGGCACCGGCTGAGCTTCCTGCGGGGGCGTCCAGATGGAAGAGCTTCCCGCAAGATGAGCATTCCAAATGCAGGCGATCCTTGCAGGCGGCGGACCCGCGGTAGCGATAGAAGAGCTTGTTCGTGCCCGCGCTTGCGATCCGCTCAACGCAGCCCCCGCGCTTCAAGGGCGGACAGATTGCGATACAACGCGCTGCGGCTCATCGCCTCATCGCCCGTCAGAGCCATGATCCCATCAGCCGAGAGCGTTTCATCCCGATGCTTCTCAAGGGTTTCCAGAAGCTTTTTCCTCTGCCGTGTCAGATAGCGCACAAGCCGACACCTCCGCGAAATTTGCGACCGCGTCGCAAATTGATTATAGCGCCACTTCCCTTTTTGTCAAGATAAAACGTCCGTTCGGTTCAGATTGACAAAAGGCGCACCTTTCGGTATAGTAAAGGGCAGAAAGACACAGGGAGGCGCGGTATGGCGAATCAATCCAACGGCGTGACCATCAAATCCATAGCAGAGCGTCTGGGCGTTTCCTTCTCCACCGTATCCAAGGCGCTGAACGGAAATCCCACCGTAAACCCCAAAACCAGGCGGCTGGTGGAAGAAACGGCGAAGGAGATGAACTACACCCGGAACGTATTCGCTTCCGGACTGCGGCAAAAGGGGAGCCGCACCGTCGCCATCATCGTCAATGACATCGACATCCCCGCCTACGGGGAAATGATCGCCGCCATATCCGGGAAGCTGGCGGAATACGGCTACTCCACCATGATCAGCGACTCCCGGTACAGCGAGGAATTTGAGCGGAACAGCATCCGCACCATGCTCTCCTGGCACCCGGAGGCGGTGATCATCGCGCCGGCGGACCCCGCCGGGGAAAACCTGAACCTGCTCCTGCCCTTACAGAACAACACCCTGGTGATCGGAGACCCGGAGGACAAGCGCTTCAATTCCGTTTCCGTGGATCACTTTTACGCGGGATTCGCCAGCGCCGAGAAGCTCCTGAAAAACGGCGTACGGTCCAACCTGGTCCTGGGCGGACCCGTGGGCTATCGCTCCGGGGATCTGTATCTGTCGGGGATCCGCTCCGCCTATGAGAAAAACGGGATGGAGCTGGCGGAAAAGCGGGTGTTTCACTTCAAGCCGGACCAGAGGACGGCCTTCCGTACCTTCACGGATTTTTGGAACGAATCCGGGGAGAAGTGCGAAGGGGTGTTGTGCTTCTGCGATTCCATGGCGTACGGGGTCTACCGCGCCGCCAGGGAGATGGGGCTTTCCATCCCGGCGGACATTTCCGTCATCGGATACGACGACGGGCCTGCCAACGAATTTACCCAGCCGCCTCTGACCACGGTGCATATGCCCAAGGATCTGATCGCGGGGCACTGCGCGGACTTCGTCATCAGTCGCCTGGTGAACAAGGACACCGCCCCGTACAATTACCGCTTGAAGCCGTATCTGGCAAACCGCGAGTCTGTGCGAACAAAAAAATAAAGAAACAAAAAACGCCGCAAGCGGATGCTTGCGGCGTTTTTTGTTTCAGAACAGGGCGCCCGCGAGAAAAACGATCCCCATCATAAAGAGGGAGAGGATCAAAAAGCGATCGCACCGGATCCGCAGGGCGAAGCAGGCGATCAGCACCCCCAGGGCGAACAGCGACAGGAAGGGCGCCGCCGCGCCCAGGGAGACCGTGGTCCCCAGGGCGCCATCCGACACGAAGCGGACCAGGGATAGAAAGACCTTTCCATACCATTCGGCTGGGACTTTCAGAAAGGACAGGGCGGGGAAAAACGCCGCCGGAAGCGCCAGCAGTCCCAGGGCGACGCAGGGGGTGAACAGCGGGATAAAAAGCACGTTGTAGAGCGCCGAAAAGGGTTGCAGGGTCCCGATGAGATATGCCTGACAGGGCAAGGTGAAGACGAAGGCGGAGAGACTGATGAAAAGGGAGCCGCCCGCCGCGCCGGCGAGGCGGCGCAGGGGAAACGGAAGGCGGGAAACGCCCCGGTCCAGGCGCCGGGTGAGAGGTCCCGCCACGGCGATGATGGCAAGGGTGCAGGTGAAGGTGAGAAGAAAGGACGCCGTTCCAACCGCCCAGGGGCGCAGGACCGCGAGGATCAAAGCCGACAGAAACAATCCCGTCAGTGGCGCCGGACGGCGGCCGGACAGGGATACGATCAGCGCCATGCCCGTCATCAGCGCCGCGCGCAGGACCGGCAGACCGCCGCCCGTCATTACCACCGTGACGGGAAGGAGGATCAAAAGGATCATCCGGGTCAGGCGCCGGTCCCGGGTGAGAAAGAACAGACTGTAATAGACCGCGCCCAAAATCATGGAAACGTGCAGGCCCGACACCGCCAGAAGGTGCATAACGCCGTCCTTTCGGAAAGCGGTCTTCAAACTGCCGGAAAGCCCGCTCCGATCGCCCAGAAGCGCCGCCCGGTAAAAGCCGCCCACACTGCCGCCTCCCCACATCGCAAGGCATTTCTCCCGGGCGGCGCCCAGCGCCCTGAGAACGGGGTCTGAACCGGCGGGAGTCAATTTACCTTTGATGCGCAACGACGCGCCGGCGGCGCGTTCCTCCCGGGTGACGGACGCGTCCAGGGTGACCGTCCCGGTAAACTTTACGCCCACAGACAGTTTTTCTTTCGTCAGAACAGCCGCGGGCAGGAAGGAGCCATCCGGCGTGAACAGGGCAAGGTTGCCCTGCTCCGTCCGGCTCAGGACGATCCCGCGCCCGGCGGCTTCCCTGCCGTTTTGCCCCAGGCGCGCCGGTTCCGACAAAAAATGCGCTCCCGCAAACAAAACGCCGGCGGTGATACCCGCCATCAGGATCAGGTTTTCGTTGTGGCCCACCTGTTCGGGGTGCGAGCCGCAGGGGATGACGCGCCCCGTCCATTTGTCCTTTTTCCAGGCGATGACGGCGGGATGGCCGTGCATCTTGGTGGAGTCGGGAATATCGAAACGGGTGAGCACTTCGGTACCGGGAACGCTCTGCCACTCCACGAAGCAGGGGCCGTGGTGATGCCGCACGGACTCAACATAGAAATCTCCGCCGAAGTCGTAATAGCGTAGCAGCGGGCTGTCTTCCGGAATCACGTGGCCCGGATAGATCTGCTGGGTGGCAAGACGCGTTACGTGTCCCGGCCAGAGTCCCAGGTAGTTGGCAGAGACATTCTGGTCCTTGGCGTAACCGTCGGAGGCCAGGTAGGCTCCGGCGCAGGAGCCGAGGTAAGCGCCGCCGGAGGCGACATACTGACGGTAGCGCATCCTGCCGTCGGATTCCAGCGCATAGCCGTGGTCAGAGGAGCTGCCGCCGTTGACATAGACCATCCGGAAGCGCGGCTCCCCGTCCGGATAGAGAATGCGTCCGTTGACGTCATCGGCGGAACCGACATAGATGTGGGTTTGCATCATCCGGGTCGTGGCGTTGTTGCCG
>JAGDAA010000151.1 GCA_017959745.1 Clostridia bacterium | reverse complement strand
CCATTCTGTCCGCCATTGCCGCCGTAGCAGAAGACGCCGTTCGCGCCGGAAGCGTCGGAGGTGATCGTGCCTCCCGTGATCGTGGCAGTCGCGCCGTCCTTGACGAGGAGCGCGGCGTTCTGACCGTAGAAGTTGCAGTTGTCGCCGCCGTCGGAATCGCCCGATTTTGTGAGCGTGAAATTGCTGACCGTCACGTCGTCGGACGTGCTGATCATCAGCGCGCTTTCATCGGCGGACGAGGAAGAATAGGCTTTGCCTTCTTCGCTCGTTGAGGACGTGACCTCCGTCGCCGCCTTGTATACGACTTCGGAGTTGCTCCCGCCGGGTCCGCCCTGTCCGCCGGGTCCATCAGGAGGGGTCCCTCCGGGACCGTCGGGAGGCGTGCCGCCGGGGCCGCCCTGATTTGCCGTTGTTGAAGTCTCCGATCCCGTATCGGCCACAGTGGTGGTGCTTGAGCAGGACGCGAGCGCCGCAATGAGGACAAGCGCTAAAATGATCGCCAATACTTTTTTCATCTTTCTGTATCTCCTTTTTTGTTTTCTTCTGAAAACAACAACCCTCATCCGTTGTCGTTGTACACGTCATAACGGATGAGGATTGAAAAAAGATTGAAGAATTCTATTTTTATTTTCGGAGGGGGAGGACTACGGTGAAAACGGCTTTTCCGTCTTTATAGTCCGCGCGGATGCTCCCGCCGTGGGCTTCCGCGATCGCCTGGGCGATGGAGAGCCCCAGCCCGTAGTGGGCGACGGACCCGCTTCTTGCCTCATCCACCCGGTAAAAGCGGTCGAACAGGCGGGAAAGCGTCTCCCCGCTCATCTCTTCCGCATCGTTTGAAACGGTCAGCGCGGCGCAGGTCCGTTCTCGCTTCAGGGACAACTCGACCCGGGAGCCGGTCCCGTGGGACAGGGCGTTGTCCAGCAGGATGGAAAGGAGCTGGCGGAGCTGGTTCGGATCCCCCTCCAGGAACAGATCCGGCTCAAGCGCGGACTCCAGTTGTTTCCCTTTCTCAAAAAAGAGCGACTCAAAGGGAAGGACCTCTCCCTGGACCAATCTGGTGAAATCCACAGTTTCCCTCGGCGTATCTCCCCGTTCGGCGCGGGACAGATTGAGCAGCTGCCTCACCAGATCGCTCATCCGCGTGGTTTCATAGTCGATGTTGTCAAGCCATTCGTTTTGCCCGGTCTCCCGACGGAGCAGTTCACTGTTTGCCGAAATGACGGCGAGGGGCGTTTTCAGTTCGTGACCGGCGTCGGAAACGAAACGCTTTTGCCGGCGGTCGTTTTCTTCCAGGGGGGAGACGATGCGGCGGGCGATAAAGACGGAGAGAAGGATGAGGATGACCGTCGCGGCGGAGCCGATGGTCAGCATCTGCCGGAACAGGCGGTTCTGGTTGTTGTCGTTGATCGTTGAATCAATCATAGCGACAAGCGTATATCCGTCACGCTTTTCCACGAGATATGCCATATTGCCCGATTTCCCGCTTTTTTTACCCTCTTTCAAGATAGAGGAAGCGATTTCAAGTAAAGATTCTTCGCTTTGAAGCTCGTTGTTGCCGTTATTCACAGACAGGACATCGCCGCTCTCCCCATAGACGACGGAGTAGAAGGTCGAAAGCCGGAATTCCGGTTCCTTCCGCCCGGGACCATCGTTTTGCTCTTCAAAAGGTCCGTTTTTATCAACCGGTTTGGGCTCCGGCGCGCCTTTCGGCATCTGCTCGCCATCCGTCGGAAACGGCTGGTCTTCAAGCGAAAACCGTTCGGTATACATCCGGAGCATTTTGCTGTTTTCGCGGTCAAGCGCAATATGGTTTGAAACGTAGATCGTGGTCAGCGTGACGATCATAAGCGCGATAAGCGAGAAAACGACTGTGAAGACGATTCTTCTTTTTGTTTTACGGAACATCGCGGCACCTCAATTCATAGCCGATTCCCCGCAGCGCCTTGATCTCGCACCGGGATCCCACAAAGGCGAGCTTTTTCCGCGCGAAGGACATATACACTTCCACATTGTTGTATTCCGCGTCATTTTCATAGCCCCAGATCTTCAGGGCGATCTGTTCCCGGGTCAGCACCTGTCCCTGGTTGGCGATCAGGTATTCCAGGATGCGCTTTTCTTTTTCTCCCAGGCGCACGCTTTGACCGTTCTCACATTTCAATACGGCGTTTTTCACGTCCAGGCTCAGGTCCTCAAAGCGCAGGCTTCCGTCGTTTGTGGGCAAACCCCGCCTGCCCAGCGCCCGCAGGCGGGCGAGAAGCTCCTTTGACATAAAGGGCTTGGTGAGATAATCGTCCGCGCCGCTGTCGAGTCCTTCCACCTTATCGTCCAGTTCACTTTTGGCGGTGAGCATCAGGATCGGAGTGCGGATACCGGCCTCCCGTGCCGTCTTTGCCACAGCGTATCCGTCCATTTTCGGCATCATCACGTCCAGGACGCAGAGGTCGTAAACGCCGCTTTCCAGTTCATTCAGGGCGTCTTCTCCGTTGTCCACCGGCATAGCTTCATACCCTTCCCGGCGCAGAAGCTCACACAGTGCCCGGTTCATTCTTGGCTCGTCTTCCGCCAGTAAAATCTTCATACCGTCACCCCCGTGGGTCGTCTTTGTTTTCAGGATACGTGTAAAGCTTGAAAATAGATTGAAAGGGATCTTTTTTCTTACGTGATTGTATCACGATTTCACCCACCGCGCAAGCGGCGACGTTTCCGTATTGCGTCCGGGAGGGATCTGTGCTATGATGAAAAAAACAACGGAGCACGGAGGTAAATATGAAAGGGTTTTGGAAAAAGCTTTCCGCCTTGCTTGTGCCGATGCTGCTGATTGCCCTGCCCGGATGCGGGGAAAGTGCCGCGCCGAATGAGACGGCGGACGCCGGCAGCTCGCCCCGGGCGATCGTGGAAAAAATGGCGGTGGCGTACGGCGCCCACGGGGAACAGGCCTCTTCCCACGTGGAGGAGTATCTGACGGAGTTGAAGAAGATCGACCCCGCCGCGGGTGAGCGCTGGGAGCGGATCATGGCGCTCTGGTCCTCCCCCGATCTGGGAAAGCCCCTGCATTATAACGTCCTGCCGGACGGTTTGCCGGACACGGATGAGCTTTGCATCGTGGTCCTGGGCTTTCAGCTGGAGCCGGACGGCTCCATGAGGGAGGAACTGGTCCAAAGACTAAAAGTTGCGCTGGTGAGCGCTGAAAAATACCCCAACGCCCTCATCGTCTGTACCGGCGGCGGGACCGCCGCGGAAAACGAGGACGCCAGCGAGGCGGGGGAGATGGCGAAGTGGCTCATCCGGGAAGGGATCGACCGGGAACGGGTCATTGTGGAGGATCACTCCATTTCTACCGCGCAAAACGCCCTCTTCACCTATGACATCCTGACTTCGCTCTACCCCCGGGTAAAACACCTTGCCATCGTTTCCAGCGATTATCACATCGCAACGGGGGAGCTTCTTTTCCGGGCGGAGTCCATCCTCCGGGCAAGCGGACGGGGAGAGGAAAAGCTAAAGGTGGTCGCCAACGCCGCCTGGCAGGCGCCCTCCGGGGAGCTTTCCCCCATGTTCCAGGCGGGGGCGCTGATCGAACTGTTCGGGGACGTACAGACCGCGTTTGAAATCTATTACGACAATTATGAGATCCACGATCTGCCGCAGCTGAAATAAAAAACGAAACCGGAAACACCGCCCTTCAGGGCGGTTTTTCCGTTCACTTTGCGGTATCAGGATGTTTTCTTTACCGCCCGGCTTTCCGGGTGTGTTTGTTTTCATACATCAATTTGTCGGCTCTGCGGGCGACTTCGCCGGCGGTGCGGTCCTTTCCGGGTTCGTACGAGGCAACGCCCACGGAAACGCGCACCTGATCCCACCACTCGTTCTCGTCCGTGCAGGTGGCGAGGCAATGATCCTCAATGGCTTTTTTCAATTCCTCTCGTTTGTCGAAATCCTCTTCCTGCATGATAACGGCGAATTCGTCGCCGCCGATGCGGAATACCGGACTGTTCCGGAAGACGCGGCAAATCATACCGGCGGTATTTTTCAGGTAGATATCGCCCTTGTCGTGTCCGTACCGATCGTTGATCAGCTTTAAGTCGTCGCAGTCAAACATGGCGATGGCGAAGGCGGGCGTTTCCCCGGGGTCATTGATCTGGTCCTGCAGCTCCCGCATCATAAGATCATATGAAACTTTGTTTCTTACGGCGGTAAGGGCATCCGTGTGCGCCAGGCTGTTCAGATCGCTGATGTAGATCTTCAGATGCCCGATCAGGCGGTCAAAGGTGCGGGCGAGGATCCCGACCTCGTCGTTCCCGCTGTAATTCAGCACCGCGTCGTAATTGCCTTCGCCCACCTGCTCCGCCGCCTCGGTCAGCTCCCGGAGGGGCCTGGTGATTTTTCCGGCGAAGCGGAAGGTCAGAAGAACGACCCCGGCGAGCAAGACCGCGGCAACGATGATCAGGACGCTGACCATCCGCTGCCAGCTGTTGTTGATCTCAGACACGGGCACGGATACGTTCAGAATCATCCCGTTCCTCAGGGGCAGGTGGACAGCCTGCTTTTCCACGCCCTCAAAGACGTAATACACGTGGTTTTCCGTTCCTACGATTCCGTCCGGCGTTACGGGGCGCTCTTCCTCCGTCATGGCGGTCACGTCTATGTGGGGATGATAGATAATATTCCCATCCGCGTCGTTGATGAAGGCGTATCCGTTCTGGTAGAGCTTGATGCTGTCGACCTCGCTCGCCATGGTGGAGTAGTCGATCTCGATGCCCACCACCCCCACGAAGGTATCGCCCTTGTATACGGGGGTGTTATAGGAGATCACCCGGGTATCCAGATTATCGGTGATATACGGGGGCAGCCAAATGGATTTCCCGGCGAATTTCGGTACGGTGAACCATACCAGCGACGAGGTATCCGAGGTGTTCTCCACGGACAGAGGCGTCACCTCGTGTTCCGTGAAGCCGTTGTCATCCAGGTTGATATACCAGAAGCCCTTGGCGTTTTCCGACAGAGCCGGGTCAAAGCGGTAGTAGTAGGTGAGAACGCCGTAGGTCTGGTAAGCCGCTTTTCCGAAAAGCCCCCGGACCCGCTCGGTGTGGGCGATAAGTCCCTCGTCCGTCAGATCCGTCTGCTCCAGATCCCGCATGACCATATCGGAGACCACCGTGACGGACTGCGCCACGCTTTCAAAATAGTGATCCAGATTCTTTTCCCCGGTTTGGCAGAGAAGGGTCAGCATCTGTTCCGCGCTTTCATCCCCCAGCTTTTTAATGGAGATCGTGCCGATCACGGTCGCCACGGTCATGGCGACTACGGCGATGATGATGGCAAGCAGGGTGATCCTGGTTCTGATGGAAGAAACGGGCGCTTTGCTTTTCAACGGGTTCGTCATAGGAACGTATCTCCTTGATGGAAATCTCGTTTGATGGGTCGAACGCGCAAACCATATTTGCATTATAAAGGAAAAATCGCCAAAAAGCAACAATTTTGTTCACAGAGCCCGAAAACTCGCGTTTGTGTTTATCTTGCGAGACCGTACCGCTTCCGCTTGCACAACAGGAAGGCGATCCCCAGCAGGAAGGCGGCAAGCTCGGAAACCACGCAGGAGATCCATACGCCGTCGATCCCGAAGAGAAGGGGAAGGAGCATCACAAAGGCAATCTCGAAAACCACCGTGCGGATAAAGGAGATCAGTGCGCTGGTCACTCCGTCGTTGAGGGCGGTGAAAAGGCCGGAGACGAAAATGCAAAAGCCTACGAAAACGTAGCACAGGGCGACGATCCGGAAGCCGTGGAGGGTCAGGTTGTAAAGCCCTGTATCGTACCCGGTGAAGAGGGACGCCAGCGGGACGGCGAAAAGTTCGGCCAGCGCCACCATAGCGCCGCCCGCGACAAAACAGATCCACAGGCTCTTTTTCAGCAGGCTTTTCAGCTCCTCGTGATTTTCCGCGCCGAAGTGGAAGCTGATCACCGGGGCGACCCCTATGGAATAGCCCACAAACGCGGCGGTGAAGATCATACCCACGTACATCATCACGCCGTAGGCGGCGATGCCGTCCTCCCCGGCGTATTTCATCAGCTGGAAATTATAGAGCATACTCACCACGCTCATGGAAACGCTCGTCATAAACTCCGAGGAGCCGTTGAGACAGGCTTTCAAAAGGGCGCGCCCGTCAAAGCGGGTCTTTCCCAGACTCAAAAGAGAATCTCTTTTGAAGAGGAAATAGCACAGGGCGAAGAGCCCCCCCGCCGTCTGGCTGATCGCTGTGGCGAAGGCGGCGCCCATCAGGCGGCTCTCCTGGGGGAGAAGGGTGCAGAGAAGGGCGTCCAGGATCATATTGAGAAGCCCGGAAGCCAGTGTCACCGCGAAGCCCAGCTTCGGCTTCTCCGCCGCCACGAAGAAGCTCTGGAACATCATCATGAGCATGGAGAAGGGCAGGGCGCCCGCCACCACCCGTGCGTAGCGCACACAGTCCGTCAGGAGGGCGTCCCGGGCGCCCAATCGGAAGGCGATCCCGGGAAGAAGGAAAAAGCTCAGGATGGACAGAGCCGCGCCCAGGATCAGCGCCGTATAGACAAACAGCGAAAAATAGCGGTTTGCCCGATCCCGGTCGCCCATTCCCAGGGTTTTGGCGACCAGCGCGGTGCCGCCGGTGCCCAGCATCATGCCCAGGGTACCCAGGATCATCAATACGGGCATAATGAGATTCACCGCTGAAAAGGCGGTCTTCCCCGCGAAATTGGAAACAAAGAACCCGTCCGCCACGCTGTAAACAGAGGTGAAGATCATCATGGCGACGGAGGGCAGGGTAAAGCGAGCCAAACGTCCGTAGCCGAAATGGTCCGACAGGCGGATCTCATCTTTTTGAGCCATCATTTCATCCTTTTCTCAAAACGGAACATCCCGTCGTTTTCGTTTTCCTCAAAAGCGTTTTCCCCGCCCGTGTCCGGGTCGTGGGGATCCGGGTGAAAGCGATTGAAGAATTCCACGATGTGAAAGCCGCATTTATTCACGTAAAAGTGGATGTTTCTGGTTTCAAAATACGGCGTGCAGGTCTCCCAGACCTCGGTGTCGGGGTAGAGCGCCTCCGCCGCCCGCCAGGCGGCAAGCCCTATGCCCCGGCTGTGTACGTCGGGGGAGACGAAGAGCAGCTCCAGCTCGCCGCGACGCGTTTTTTCATCGATTTTCAGGACAAGTCCGCCCACGATCTTTCCCTTTTCCCGGATGCGGTACGCCCTGCCGCCGTCGATGCTTTCCTCAATGGTTTTCCGGGAGATGATCTCGCCCTCTTCCTCGAAGTGGCTGTCCCTTTCCCCGAATTCCTCCAGGGCGCCGTATTGGAAAGCGTATTGGTTGTCGAGGATGAATTGCTCCCGGTCGCCCTCTTCCAGGGGCGTGAGCGTGACTTCGTTGTTCTTCATGCTGACCTCCGTAAAAAAGCCCGGAAAGCGCAGATCAACTGCGTTTTCCGAGCGCACTCGGCATCTTATCCGACAGGCGGCCTGCAAAGCGTGTGCTTTACGATCCCCTACACTGCGGTGTACTGTCCTCCGATGACGATGGTATGATACCACCCTTTGCCGCTTTTGTCAAGCGCGCGAAGGGGGAGAAAAGCCCTTCGATCCGACGCGGATCACCGCGCCTCGGGCGCTTCCGGCTTGGGGGTGGGCTTGAAGGCAACGTACAGCCCGAAAACGGTCACAAGACCGCCCAGGACGGAAAAGATCAGACCTAAAACGTTGGAGCTCTTGTCGCCCTTGAGGATGACCCGCTCGGGATTTGAGGGGTCGTAGAGGATATCCAGTTGTTCGCCCACGTCATAGGCGGGCGTGCCTTCGCCCTTGTCCAGGGTCACCTGAAGCGTGCGATCCCCGACGGCAAACTCCACGATGGGATAATAGGTGTAAGAACTGACGCCCTCCGTGTCGGTGCCGAGCTCCTCCTTAAAGTCCACCACGGCGGCATTCGCCGGGGCGGTGCAGACCTTGCTCAGCGCGTTTTGCCTGACCAGCAGGAAGATCCCCGCCGCCAGCATAACCACGCCTACGAGAAGCGGTGTGAAACGTTTCATATCATTCTCGTTCCTTTCTGTCGTTTTAAGACATTTTACCATGAGTGCGCGAACTTTTCCAGCCCTTTTTGCGCAAATCACGGCTCGACGCCCTTTTTTCCATCTCCCGGCGGCGTTTCCTTGACTTTTCCCTATTACGCATTTATAATGGCTTTGTATAAATACTAAGGGGAGTCTTGCCGTTTCCCCTTCGGAAAAAGGAGCGTCTCATGAATTACGCAGCCGGAAAACGCCTCATCTCTCTTGCTCTCGTTATCGTTATGACCCTCGGGCTGGTCCCCGCTTTGCCGCAGATAACCGCCAACGCGGAAAAGACGGTCAGGGGCGGGATCGACGAGATCAATCTCGCCATCGACCACGAACCTCACACGGGGTACGTCAGCAATACGAATTACGCCCTGCCCGCCTGGGGCGCCACGCCCTTGGAGGATAATCCGAAATATGAGGTGGGCTTCTCAGGGCTTTCCGATCCCGCGTCCCCGTACTACGATCCTCACTTCCAAAACGGCGTCGCGTGGTTCGACGAGACTGCGAACCGCTACTTGGCCACGGATATCTATTCCTTGGCAGGCCAGTTTACTATGCTTCACGAATACCGCGTGGAGATCGTAGTCCACTCCCGGAACATACTGTCGGAGTCCTACTGGTTTGCCCTCTACGATGATACGGAAAGCGCGGAATCGCTGGTTTCGGCGACCATTTCCGGCACGGCGGATATGGAGCTATATGACGATATTAACCCGAAAATGGCCACCGTTTCCCCTTATATCGCGGCCAACGGCGAAAAGAAGAGCATCTCCGAATACCTTCTCATCACCTATACCTACGCCCCCGCTGTACACCGCAACCGCAATACCATAGACGTGGTGGAAGTCAGTATCGACGAACCCCGGGACCAGAGGGAGGTCTCCTTTGACGCCCGTGAAGGCAATTACGCCGGAAAAATGATCAAAAGCAATTTCGTTGTAAATAAGAGTTATAACGACTCCGAATTTGTAAACGGCGTCAGGTGGGAGGACGTGACCGACGATATTTACAACCCCGTCACGATGAGGCCGGGAGACTTTTTTCAAAAGGGCCGTGATTACCAGGTGTCGATCATCGTTGTCCCGAGATATACCGGAAGCTTTGATTATACGACGAAAGGGTTCGTAAACGAGATCGATATTAATAATAATCCCGGTGGGAAGCTCGACGGTGTTCTAGCCGGCGATAAAAAGGTCACGCTGTGCTACACCTTCAAGAATATCGGCAGCGAGGTCACGGACTACGTTTCCTGTCAGGTCTACGGCCTGGCGGGGCCCATCGCGGGCATGACGCCGGATGCGTATCCCCGGGCGAAAGTGACCTGCGACTATTCCGCCGGTTCCAACGTGGAGGTCGCGACCGCTTATGCGGATGGCTTCGTCAATGATATGAAGTGGGTCTATACCGACACCTATTATCCTGTGCGGGAGTTCAAAAAAGGCGAGAAGTATACCCTGATCATGAGCATCCGCACCACCGGCTACGTCAGCCGCTTCCATACCTATTACGACCAGGAAAAGGGCCGCGTTGTCAACGGTCTGTGGGGCACCTACATTCCCGACATCGGGGATGAGGTCGTTTTCATAGACGCCTTTAACGACGCATACATCGAGAATGACCCCGCCCACTGCACGCAGCTCCGTATCGATTTCCCGCCGTGTCGGGATATTGTGGGCGACGCGTCCTTTGCCGCCCGGACCCCCAAGGAGGGAGAAGTCAACAACACCACCGTCACCGACGACAGCGCCTACTACAATGCGTACAACGTGTACTGGAAGGACGACACCACCGGCTCCACCATGGGCGCTTCGGAAAAGTTTGTCGCCGGGCACAGTTACTCCCTGCATTTTGAAGTCCGCACCTCCACCGACCAGCATCTGCTCCCCATGGGCAAGGTCGGCGGCTTCTTCGACCGAAACGGCAAGACCGTGAAAGAACTGGTGAACGGCAGGGACGCCGTCATTACCTACAAGAACAACTATGATCCCGACAGTTCCAACTTCTATATGAGAGGACCGTGGTATTCCTTTAACGTTTCCGTGGACATGGGCGTTTGCAACGACAGCGTGATCGAGGAGATCGCCCTGTCCGTCACGCCGCCCACGGCGGGCGCTCATCCCTCCTACGCCGCCGTCAACCTGGGCAGCGGCTACCATATCCGCACGGAGTGGGAAAAGTCGACCGAGGAATACTGGCACAACCCCGTAACCTACCGCTATTACGGCAGGAACGGCGTCCAATGGTGGCCCAGCGATCCCGGCACACCCGAGCATTTGTATGAGGACGAGGTCTTTGAAGAAGGAAAGCAATATACCGTGACCGTTTACGTGGAAGCGGACGACAGGTATGAGTTCGCCCAAGACACGGACGGCAGAAACCTTGCCGACGCCACCGTGAACGGACAGCAGGCGGATGGCTTGCAGGGCGGTACCGCGGCAAAGACCCGGCAGGAAGTCCGCTACACCTTCATCTGCGGCGAGGCCACGGGCTACAACGTTTCCGGCACGGTGTATTCCCAGGACGCGCCCGCCGCGCCCACGGTGATCCGGCTTTACAGCGGCATGCTGTCCGAGCCGGACTACGAAGCCGCCGCCTACGGAACCACCGCCAACTTCACCATCCCGAACGTTCCCGAAGGGAATTACACCATGAAGATCAGTAAGGAGGGCTACGTCGCGCAGACCCTTTCCATTCGCGTGGACGGGAAGGATCTCACCACGTCCGCGACTCTGGACAAGCCCGGCGCCGGAAGGGTCTGGGGCGACGCCACCGGGGACGGTGCGATCAACAACAAGGATATCGTTCGTTTGAAGAACTATCTTGCCAACTACGACAATGTCAGCCACATTTCCCGAAACGGCAATACCGTTTATGCCCTGGCACCTGGCGCGGACGCCAACGGGGATAATGAAATCAACAACAAGGATATTGTCCGGTTGAAGAACTATCTGACACATTTGGACGGTCGTACCGGTATTTCTACCTTCATCTTAGGTCCCTCCGTCTGACCCCTTTCGGAAGAAACGCGTATTTGGCGGCTGTACTCCGGTACAGCCGCTTTCCCTTTTTTGTCGAAAAATCCCCCGAAATCGGTTGATTTTATTTTTATATATGTTATAATACCAAAGTTAGAGAATTGATTACTTCTGTCGAACAGAGGAGCTTTTTATGCTTTGGTATTTGTTTATGCTCTTATCCGCGCTCTTCGCGCTGTATTTGCGGCTGCAATTCACTTGGGGCGTCCTGTCCGCCGTCCTGGCGGGCGTGGGGTGTTTTTTGGGGCTGAACGCGGTATTCGTGCTCTATCTGTTTACCGTCAGTCTGTTCTGTGTCAACCGGGAGCCGGTGGAGAAGCCCAATGAGTATTTGCGCCATCTGGCGTATATCACCATGGACTGGATCCTGGCGCTCTTCCGCATCCGTGTAAAGGGCAGGAATCTGGAGCGGCTGCCGCGGGAGCCCGCCGTCATTATCTCCAATCATCTGTCCCGCTTTGATCCTATGGCGCTGTACTGTCTGGAGCGCAAGCGCCGCCTGGCGTTCGTTTCCAAGATCGAGAATATGAGGATTCCCGTCGCGGGGCCCGTTTTGTACCAGATCGGCTTTCTGCCCCTGGAGCGGGACAATCCCCTGCAAGCTATGCGGACGATCCGTACCGGCGCCAAAATGACCCGGGAGAACGGGTTTTCCATGGGCATCTACCCCGAGGGGACCCGGAATACCACCGACGAGCTGCTCCCCTTCAAGCCCGGCGCTTTTGTGATGGCGCAGAAGGCGAAGGCGCCGCTGGCGGTGACCATCATCCGGGGGACCCGGGGCGCTTCGGGAAGGCTTTTCACCCGCGCCAGCATCGAGGTGCTGGACGTGATCCCCGCCGAGACCGTGGCGGCGAAGAAGCCGGAGGAACTGGCGCAGGAGACGGAAGAGATCATGCGCGCCGCCATGGCAAAGGAAGCGGCGTTTTAAGGATTATACGGCAGGACACAGCAAGAGGAAAGCAAAGACTATGGAACAAAAAGACATCAGAAACATCGCCATCATCGCCCACGTAGACCACGGCAAGACCACCCTGGTGGACGCTATGCTCAAGCAGACCGGCACCTTCCGGGAGAACGAACAGGTGGAAGAGCGGGTCATGGACTCGGGCGATCTGGAGCGGGAACGAGGCATCACCATTTTAGCCAAGAACACGTCTTTGTATTACAAGGACGTG
>JAGDAA010000150.1 GCA_017959745.1 Clostridia bacterium | reverse complement strand
GCCGGGGCTATCCGGGCTATATGTATACGGACCTGGCTACCATCTACGAGCGGGCGGGCCGCCTGGACGGGAAGAAGGGGTCCATCACCATGATTCCCATCCTCTCCATGCCCGAGGACGACAAGACCCATCCCATCCCCGACCTGACCGGCTACATCACCGAGGGGCAGATCATCCTGTCCCGGGACCTGTTCCGCAAGGGGATCGAGCCGCCCATCGACGTGTTGCCCTCCCTGTCCCGTCTGAAGGACAAGGGCATCGGCGAGGGGAAGACCCGGGCGGACCACGCCGGGGTGATGAATCAGCTCTTCTCCGCCTACGCCCGGGGCAAGGGCGCCCTGGAGCTGATGAGCATTCTGGGCGAAAGCGCCCTGACGCCCATCGATTTGAAGTACGCCGCCTTTTCCGAGGCGTTTGAGAAGGAATACGTTTCCCAGGGGTACGAGACCAACCGGAGCATCGAGGACACCTTGAACGTGGGCTGGAAGCTCCTGCGGATGCTCCCCCGCGCGGAACTCAAGCGGATCAAGGACGTCTTTTTGGATCAATATTACGAAGAGAAATAGCCGACAGCGGACAGCCGTCAGCTTGCGGAGGAAGAAAACCGCCTCGGCGGTTTTCAACCACAATTCTTCATTTTTCAGTCTTCAGTTTTCAGTCTTCAGTTTAAGCGCTGTCTGAAAGACTGTTGAAGTCATTTTTTCCTCTTTAAAGACAGTTTTGAAAGGGCAAGCTATGTCGATTTTAAGCGTAAACCCCACCCGGATGGAACTGACGAGCTTGAAGGGCAAGCTCGCCACCGCCCGGCGGGGACACAAGCTCCTGAAAGACAAATGCGATGAACTGATGCGCTCCTTTATGGAGCGGATCCGGGAGAACCGCGCCCTGCGCGCCAAAGTGGAAGAGGCGCTTTCCGCCTCCCTCGCCGACCTGGCTGCCGCCCGGGGCGTGGCGGGGGGCGACGTGTGCGACGCGGCGCTGATGCTCCCCCGGCGGGAGATCGCCCTGAGCGTCACGGAAAAGAACGTGATGAGCGTTCACACCCCGGTCTTTACCGTGAAGGAAACGGGCAAGCCCACGGACGTATTCTCCTACGGCTTCGCCTTTACCTCCGGGGAAATGGACGAGGCGATCAAAAAGCTCTCCGGGCTGACGGAGGACCTGCTCCGCCTCGCCGAGATCGAAAAGACCTGCTCCATGCTCGCCGCCGAGATCGAGCGGACCCGCCGCCGGGTGAACGCCCTGGAGCACGTGATGATCCCGGACTATGAGGACACCATCCGCTTCATCACCATGAAGCTGGACGAAGCCGAGCGCAGCACCACCACCCGGCTGATGAAGGTGAAGGATATGATGCTCCAGCAGGGCAGGGTCTGATCCCGCTCCCGCTTATAACGAGAAAACCCCCGCCCCGAACACAGATTCGGGACGGGGGTTTTCTTTATTCCGGATGGATCAGCTCCGCCAGAGGGAATGAAGGTTGCAGTAGGCGTACGCCGCCTCCACCTCGTCCCCCGGGCAGAGGGCGAAGGTCGCCTCGGGAGCGTCCCCGGGCTTCAACGCCTTGCGCTGGTTGCCCGCCTTCGTTTTCAGCGCCACCCACTCGATGTAATGCTCCGGAAGCATGGGATGCGCCACGGACCCCACGGTCACGGTGACAAGGTCCCCCGTCCGGGCGATCACCGGCACGTGCTTCTCCACGGCGGCGTCGGTGGATGAGGGAACGATTTTCTCCATAGGTTCCCCGCAGCAGATCACCGGCACCCCGGTCTTTTTCACCACGGCGACGATCTGTCCGCAATGCTTGCAGCGATAGAATTCCATTTCCATGTTCTTTTCTCCTTTGTTTCAATCGGTTTCGGGGCAATGCCCCTCCTGTAAAAAAGCGTCGTTCCGCTTTGACGGCGCCCCGCGGAGTTTACCCTTCCTCCGTGAGATCCACCGTCAGGCGCAGGTCATCGTCCACGGTAAAATCCAGCAGCCGGGTGGGCTCGGGTCCGTAGAACGCCTGCCCCGTGACCGTCGCCCGGGTCTTCCCGGGGCGTAGGGGGCGGAAGGTATAGATCACGTCGAAGCCGGAGCCGCACTGCTTGTCGTGGTCGGCGTCATAATAGACCTTGTTCCACACCCAGGTGACGATCCCCGGAGGATCCATCTCCGCCTCATATTCCGGGCCGCCGCCGTCAAAGGAGTGCAGGCGCAGTTCATACATCTCCCGGGTGCCGTTCCACAGGGCGGCGAAGAACCGGGCGGCGTCCGCCAGCAGTCCGGGATCGGTGATAGTCTGTTCCCCCTCTTCGGTAACAAAGGTCAGGCGGTCGCCCGCCCGGGACGGGTCAAACGCCGCATCCCGCGCCAGAAAGGCGAGATCCCCGGGATCATCCGGGGTAAGCGCCTTTTTTTCTTTGCCCTTTTGCAATACGGGCTTTTTCCCGGCGGTCATCTCCCAGGTCTCGCCCCGGTAGATCAAAACGGCTTTTGTAAACTTGATCATCATTTCTCCTTATGCGCAGGGCTCCGCCCCCCGCACCCCGGGTCAGGGGGATTTTTGAAAAAATCCCCCTGACAACCCCAAAAACTTTCAGACAAATAGAAATATCACTTGTCGGAAGTTTTTCGGGGGTCCGGGGCGGCTTTTTTCAAAAAGCGCCCCGGTGGGGTATGGGGCAACGCCCCCTATTATTATTTGATCTCGTAG
>JAGDAA010000149.1 GCA_017959745.1 Clostridia bacterium | reverse complement strand
ATGATGCGCTCGATCTCCCGGATCACGTCATAACCGAACTTGTCTTCCTTTTCCTGCTGGATGGCGTGGGCGCGCTCCTGGAGACGCGCAGTGAGATCCTCGGGGGAAAGCCGGTTTTCTTCTTTGGAAAAATCGATCCCCGCGGTGAGGATCCCGGGCAGTTTCCCGCGCAGGCCCGCGTAATTGTAGGCGTCCTCTGGATTCTCGGGGCGGAATTCGTCGACGGCGGAAGCAATCATACCGTCGATCATTTCCAGCATTTTTTCCTTCATGTCTTCCCCGTCCAGCACCTCCTGGCGCTGGCTGTAGATCAACTGACGCTGCTGGTTCATCACGTCGTCGCACATCAGAACGTTACGGCGGCGGTCAAAATACTCCCCTTCCAGTCTCTTCTGGGCGTTTTCAATGGTGTTGGACAGGATCCTGGCGTCGATTGCCTGATCCTCCTCCAGCCCGAGCCGATCCACGATCGCCAACATCCGGTCGGAGCCGAACAAACGGAGCAGATCGTCCTCAAAAGAGAGAAAGAAGGTGGATTCGCCGGGATCGCCCTGTCTGCCGCTGCGCCCGCGGAGCTGGTTATCGATCCGGCGGGATTCGTGGCGTTCGGTACCGATGATGTAGAGACCGCCCGCCTCACGCACCCGATCCGCTTCCGGGGCGATCTTTTCCTCATATTCCTTCAGAAGGGCGCGATAACGCGCCCGAACGGCGAGGATCTCCGCGTCGTTTGTGGCGGCAAAGCTGTCCGCCTGGGCGATGACTTCCTCATCCAGCCCTTCCTTCCGCAGCGCCGCCAGCGCCATATACTCGGGGTTGCCGCCCAGCTTGATATCCGTGCCGCGCCCCGCCATATTGGTGGAGATGGTCACGGCGCCGAAAGCGCCCGCCTGGGCGACAATCTCCGCCTCCTTCTCATGCTGTTTGGCGTTCAATACGTTGTGGGGGATCTTTTCCCGTTTCAAAAGCTTGGAGAGAAATTCGGATTTTTCAATGGAGACGGTGCCCACCAAAACGGGCTGCCCTTTTTCGTGGCACGCGCGGATCAGCTCCACGATGGCGCGGAATTTTCCATTGGCCGTTTTGTAAACACAGTCGGGGTGATCCACCCGGATCATGGGACGGTTGGTGGGGATCTCCACCACGTCCAGGGAATAGATCTCCCGGAATTCCGATTCCTCCGTAAGGGCGGTACCGGTCATACCGGAGAGCTTTCTATACAGGCGGAAATAGTTTTGGAAGGTGATGGTGGCAAGGGTCTGGGACTCCTTCTGGATGCTCACGCCCTCCTTTGCCTCGATCGCCTGGTGAAGCCCGTCGGAATACCGGCGTCCCATCATAAGTCTGCCCGTAAAGGTATCCACGATGATGACCTGCCCGTCCTTCACCACGTAATCGTCGTCCCGGTGCATGGTGCCTCGCGCCTTGATCGCCTGGTTGATATAGTGATACAGGGAGGAATTCTCCTCATCGGACAGATTCGCCACCCCGAAGAAACGCTCCGCCTTCTCCACCCCTCGGGCGGTCAGGGTGGCGGTCTTCGCTTTTTCGTCCACGATGTAATCAGCGTCCACGTCCTCGTAGAGCTGCTTGCTGTCTGTCTCCTTGATCTTGAACAGTTTGAGGCTCCGGGCGAAATCGTCCGCGCGGACGTACATCTCGGAGGACTCGTCCCCCTGGCCGGAAATGATAAGCGGCGTTCTGGCCTCGTCGATCAGGATGCTGTCCACCTCGTCCACGATGGCGAAGGCGTGCCCCCGCTGGACCAGATCCTTTTTGTAAAGCACCATATTGTCCCGCAGGTAGTCGAAACCGAATTCGTTATTGGTGCCGTAGGTCACGTCGGCGTTATACGCCTCCCGGCGCTGGGCGGCATCCATATCGTGGATGACAAGCCCCACCGTCAGCCCGAGGAACCGGTACAGTTTTCCCATCCATTCCGAGTCGCGCTTTGCCAGGTAGTCGTTCACCGTCACAATATGGACGCCGTTTCCCGCCAGGGCGTTGAGGTAGGCGGGGAGGGTCGCCATCAGGGTCTTTCCCTCACCGGTCTTCATTTCCGCGATCCGACCCTGATGCAGAACGACACCGCCGATCAGCTGAACCCGGTAGTGGCGCGTGCCCAGGACACGGTCGCCCGCTTCCCGCACCGCCGCGAAGGCGTCCGGAAGAATGTCGTCCAGGGTCTCCCCCTCCGCCAGCCGTGCCTTGAGCTTCGGCGTGGTCTCACGAAGCTCGTCGTCGCTCATTGCCTTATATTTGTCCGCCAACGCCTCGATGGACTTGATCGTATACTCGATCTTCTTGATGGCGTGGTCGGAATGAGTACCGAAAACTTTTGTAAAGATGCTCATAATTCAATCCCCTCGGAACGCAAATTTTACCGTTTAGCAGAATACAATTCATTACATTGTATCAAAAAATCGGTAAACTTGCAAGGGATTTCAACCGAAAAGATCAAAAAGACCTGTCAAGGAGACACCCGCTATGAAAAGACAGATAAATACCGTCCCTTTTCACCGACCTGAAGGTTCCGTATGCCTGCCCGAACGCGGGATAACGCCCGGGGATCATATGATTGGGGAAGCGCCCCGCGCCCCCGCCGTTTCCTTCACGGGAAAGCCAAAGGCAAACAAGCCTCCCCTCCTTTCCCTGGTCAGCATCGTCCTGCTCATTTTGTTT
>JAGDAA010000148.1 GCA_017959745.1 Clostridia bacterium | reverse complement strand
GGTGGTCACCCGCTATTTCGGGGGCATCCTCCTGGGCGCCGGCGGGCTTGCCCGGGCGTATGCCCGGGGCGCCCGGGACGCCATCGAAGCCGCCGGGATCGCCTCCTTCTGCCGCTTCTGCCGCTGGCGGGTCGCCCTGCCTTACGCCCTGGAGCAGAAGGCGGGCTATGAACTGGAAAAGCGGTGCTTTACCGTGATAAACAAAGAATTCACGGAGAACGTGGCGTTCACCGTCCAGGGCAAGAAGGAGCGGGAAGAGGCGCTTTTCGCCTTCTTTGCGGAGCTGACGGGTGGCAAAGCGGTCCCCGTGTTGGTCGAGGAGCGATTCGACAAAGATGACGGAACTTGAGATCGGTCACTACCGCCTTGCGGTGGATGAAGAAGAAACGGCGCGGCAATATGCCGCGCTGCCGCCTTATGCCGGGAACGACGTGGGCATCCGGCTCTTCCGACACTGCCTGAAACAGCTGGCTTCGGCGGACGAAGCGTTCCTGCGCTCCCTGGGGATCGCCCCGGAAAAGCTCTGTGCCGCCCGCCCCCTGGCGGAGCCGGACGAAAGGGGGGAGGTGCTGTTCCTCTGCGCCTGCCGCCTCTGCGGCACGCTCTCAAGCCCGGAGGAAAGCCCCCGACGCTCCGCTTCTCACGGCGGGCTTCAGCTCACCTTCACCGGGGACAGGCGCTCCTTCACTCCGTCCCTGGCGGATTTTCCCGCGCCGGAGATCGAGATGCGCTTCGTGGCGTCTCTGTCCTTCGACCCGGATTATTTGAAAGAAATGTTTTCATAACAAGGAGAAACGATGGACCGGAACCTCACCGCGGGCTTTGCCCGGATCGACATCACGCCCTCATCGCCCCATCCCGGGCTCCAGGGCTTTTACAACGCCCACCTGCGCCGGGCGACCCGGATCCTGTCCCCCGTCTGCGCCCACGCCGTGGCGTTGGGCAAGGGGAAGGAAACGGTGTGCGTCCTCATCCAGACGGACCTGTGCGAGTTCTGGCCCGGTCCCTTTGAAGCCATGCGGCGGGCGGCGTCCGCCGCCGCCGGCGTCGCCCCGGACCGGATCTTCATCAACGCCAGCCACACCCATTCCGGACCGGACGTGAATGCCGACCTGCCGGACCTGGCCGCCTGGCGGGAGAAGGAACTCGTCCCCAAGCTCGCCGAAGCCGCCCGCCTCGCCGTTTCCGACCTCAAGCCCGCGCGCGTCTTCTACGGCTCTGTGGAGATCGGACGCCCCGGCGCCCGGCTGAATTTTGTGAAGCATTACAAAATGGCGCCCGTGAAAAAGGGCGACGCCTGGTCAGAGGAAGATCTGGTGGACGTGGGGGACAACTACGGCACCCGCTACGCCCGGGACAGGGAGAGCTGGCGCTATGTGGCGCACGAGGAGGAAGCGGACCACGAGCTGCTCCTCATTCGCCTTGTCCGGGATGGCGCGGAGGATATCCTCCTCTGGAATTTTCCCGCCCACGCCCAATTGACCTCCGGCGCCAAAAAGACCGATCTCTCCGCGGATTTTCCCGGGGCGGTGAACGCCCTGCTTGAAAAAGAGATCCCCGGCATTCGCTGCGCCTTTTTCCAGGGTTGCGCCGGCAACGTCAATCCCACCACCCGGATGGCGGAGGAAGGCATCCCCGGTCTCACCTGGGGGACGCATAAGGACGTGAACGCCTATGCCGCCGTGCTGGCGGCGCATATCCTGCCCCTGCTGGAAGAGGGCGCCTTGACCCCGTCGAAAAGCGATTCGGCGGACGTGCGCGTTCGCGTTGTCACGGCAAAGCGGGATCATTCCCTGGACGCCATGGTTTCCGCGGCGCTTCCCATCGCCGAGCGTTTTCAGCGGGAGGGCAGCAGTGCCGATTTGATCCGGCTTTGTGAAAAGCAGGGCTTCAACAGTCCCTACCACGCCCTCGCCGCCATCAAGAAAAGCCGCCTGCCCGCCGCGGGCGAATTCGAGCTTTCTGCCGTACGGATCGGGGACGCGGCGATTTTGGGCGCGCCCTTCGAGCTGTTCAACGCTACCGGGATCCGGATGCGGGAGAAATCCCCCTATGCCCTCACCATGGTGAACGGTTTTTCCGGCGGCTATCACGACTATCTGCCCACGGACAACACCTACCCCAACAGCTACGAAGCCAACGAAATGGAATTCGTCTTCGGCACGGATCGCGTCGTGGAGGACGAGTGGCTCGCCATGCTGGAGGAAATGCTCTGACCCTCTTGACCCAACAAAACAGCCGTGCCTCTTGGCACGGCTGTTTTGTCGGACTGTCAATGCTTCGGTTTTTTCGCCTTTTTCTTTCTCAGGTGCTGGGTGATCTTCACCGCCGGGATGCTCACGGCGATCACGACCACCAGCAGGATGATGAGGATCACGAAGGCCCTGTCCTCACTGAAAATGCGCCGGATGGCTTCTCCCGCCTTGGCGCCCTCCTTTTCCAGAAAGCTCTTGGTATGGATGGGCGTGCCGTCCCACTTCAACAGAAGCGGGCAGCTCCGTTCCGTGTCCTCCCCCCCGAGGAGAAGGTTCACGCGGCCCACCACCGCGCCGTCTTCCGCTTCCGTGGCGCGGATGGCTT
>JAGDAA010000147.1 GCA_017959745.1 Clostridia bacterium | reverse complement strand
GCTGACGATAATGCCGCGGGCACCGCTGATGCTGGTTTCCAGAAGCGCACTCTGGATCGCCATCTTCGCGGCGGCTTCCGCCTTGCCTGGTCCCTTGGCGGAACCTACGCCCATGTGCGCCAATCCGGCGTCCTTCATAATAGCGGTCACATCGGCAAAGTCCAGATTGATGATACCGGGCACGTTGATCAGTTCGGAAATGGACTGCACGCCGTTGGACAAAACGGAATCCGCGATCTCAAAAGCGTTCTGCAGGGTGATCTTCTTCTCGGAGACCATCTTCAGCCGCTCGTTGGGGATCACAACCAGAGAATCCACAAATTCAGCCAGGTTGCGGATTCCTTCCTCCGCCTGCTCCATTCTCTTCTTGCCTTCAAAGGCAAAGGGCTTGGTCACGATACCCACGGTGAGAATGCCCATCTCCTTGGCGACCTTCGCCACCACGGGGGACGCGCCGGTACCGGTGCCGCCGCCCATACCGGCGGTGATGAACACCATATCGGCGCCCATGAGCGCCTGGGTGATCTCTTCCATAGATTCTTCAGCCGCCTGCTTACCCACAGCGGGGTTGGAGCCGGCGCCTTTGCCCTTGGTGGTCTTTTCGCCGATGGCGACAACCTTAGAAGCCTTAGTCTGGCTTAGGACCATCTGGTCGGTATTCATAGCGATGAATTCAACGCCTCTCACGTTAGAGGCGATCATGCGGTTCACGGTATTGTTTCCGCCGCCGCCGACGCCGACAACTTTAATATTGACAACGCTTTCGTAGTCGGTGCTGGTTTCGTAAGACATAGTTCTGTCCTCCTGTTTCTATAGTCCGCTTTTATTCAACACAGTTCCACATATTATGACTTATGATATATTGTAATACGCTTTCCATCAGAATGCAAGAGTTTTTTCAAAAAAAATAAAATTACCCGCGATTGTGCAGACGAACATACGCGTTGTTGGGGTCCGTGATGTCGATTTCCCCGGCGTCATCTTCATACTGCTCCGCCGCTACGCGCTTGATCATGGCAAGCTTTAAGTCAAGGTCCTCGTCTTCCCCGAGAAGCACGTTGAACTGACCTTTGTAATCTATGCGGATATTGAATTTATCCCGCAGATCCAGAGAACGGACCTCCCCTAAAAGCTTTGCTTCATCCAGCGCCTGGACCAGATCCGATAAGATCCCGGGGACAGCGGTATCGAAGAACTGGATCTTCTCCCCCACGATACAGCGGGAGACGCCATCGGTCTTCAATCCAAGCCGGGAGCCAGATTCCTCGGCGGAAATTCGCGCCAGTACCGTCAGGTCCGCGTCCACGGCAAAGGTGCCGTCTCCCACGTTCAGGGCGATCTCCCCCATTTTTTCCTCAAAGCTGACGCTGACGGTATGAGGCAGACGCAGACGAACCGTCACGTTGGTCAAAAAGGGAAACTGATTTTCTATATTCTCCTTGATCTTTTCTCTATCCAGCGCGAACAGACGGGTCCCCTCCTCCACCTTGCAGGCGGCGATCAACTGCTCCTCCGAATACAGTTGAGACGGAGAGACAGCAACGTTTCTTACCTTGAAGACCCATCGATCCAGCGCGAACCAGAGCGCGGCAAAAAACAGCGCGACGAGAAGAATGCTCCAGATGACCCGAGCGATCCGCTTACGTCTTTTTCTGTTTTGGAACATGGAGAGGTCCTGGTCCACGCAGCATTCTCCTTCCTGTTAAACGATCCTTGCCGGAAATCAGCCGGTCAATCCAGTCATTTGCGTCCCTTCATAATGGAGCGGATCTCATTCCAGATCAATTCCGATGACCCGGGCACGCCCAGCGTCTTCATCTGCCGGGACATTTCCGCCCGCTTCTCCGGGTGCTCGATCAGAGACTGCACCGCCTCCATAAGAACCTTCGGCGTCAGGTCCTTCTCCTCGATCAAAAGGGCGGCGCCCCGGTCGCGGAACACAGCGGCGTTTTTATACTGATGGTTGTTGGTCACGTTGGGTGACGGGATCAAGATCGCGGGCGTTCCGATAAGGGACAGCTCCGCTAAGGTGATAGCGCCGGCGCGGCAGATCACCAGGTCAGCCGCCGTCATCTGTCGGGGCATATCGTAAATATAGTCGCAGACCTTCACGTTACCGAAGCGACTGATGCCGGCCTCTTCCGCCTTTTTATGCCAGGTCTCGTATTCCCGGTTTCCTACCGCCATAGTGTGAAAGACAGCCTTTTTGACGCAGTAGTCCTTTGCCAGTTCAAATGCCGCCTCGTTGATCGCGCGCGCGCCCAAGGATCCGCCGTAAGATAATATGAAAGGAACAAAAACGCCCAGTTCCCGCCGGGCGGTCTGCCGGTCAATGGCGCCCACGGCGGGATCCACCGGGTTTCCCGTCAAAACGGTCTTCTCCTGATCGCATGGAAACATCTCCCGGGATTCCTCAAAGGAAACGCATACCCGATCCACCACCTTTGACAGGCGGCTGGTGGTTAATCCGGGTATCGCGTTCTGTTCGTGGATGAGTGTGGGTATCTTCATGGAAGCCGCGGCGCGGAGCACCGGCCAGCAAACGTAGCCGCCGGTCCCGATCACCACGTCCGGGCGAAATTCCCTCAGGATCTTTGTCGCCGCGGGAACGCCGCGAAACGCCTTCCACGCCACCTTGATATTCTCCGGGGTCAATTTCCGCCGGAAGCCCATCACATCCACGTGTCGGATGGGAAAGCCCTCCCGGGAAACCAGGCGATTCTCCATCCCCGCCGGGGTCCCCACGAAAAGGATCTCGCTATCCGGCTCTTTTTCCCGGATCTTTTTGGCGATGGATAGGGCGGGATTGATATGTCCCGCCGTTCCGCCGCCGGAAATCACTGCTCTCACGAATAGTTCCTCACTAAGATTTCTCCATATAGGAGTATTTTGACACGTTCAGCACCACGCCCATTTCCGCCATAAAGATCAATAGGCTCGACCCGCCATAGCTGAAGAACGGCAGGGACACGCCGGTACTGGGCAGCGCGCCGCTCACAACGCCGATGTTCAGAAACACCTGCAGTCCGATCTGAATCATAATGCCCATAACCAAAAGAGAGGCGAATTTGGAAGGCGCGTTTCGGGCGATCCGGAAACCGCGCCAGATGAGAAGGATGAACAGGACGATCACCGCGACGGCAAACACAAAACCCATTTCCTCGCACAGAATGGCGAAAATATAGTCGTTTTGTGGTTCCGGCAGGTACATATGCTTCTGCTTGGACTGACCGAGACCCACACCCCACAGTCCCCCGGATCCGATGGCGTAGCTGGATTGCAGGGGCTGCCATCCCTTGCCCTGGAGATCATTTTCCGGATGAAGCCAGTTGTTGATCCGGCTTTTGCCGTGGGTGGTAAACAGGATTACAGCCAGCATAGCGGCGCCGCCGGTACCCAGCAGGGTGAAGAGGATGTTCTGCTTCACGCCGCCTAAATACATCAAGAGGAAGATCAAAGCAAAAATGATGATCATGGCGGACAGGTGAGGCTGTAAGAATAACGGAACCCCCACCAGGAGCACGATGCCCGCAAAAGGCAGTATACCAAAACGGAACCTCCGGATCAAGTCCTTCTCCGGGCGGGCGTCCAGCCAAACAATATACGCGGATATCAATACGATGACGGTGAATTTCACGATCTCGGAGGGTTGAACACTGATGGGCCCGAAATAAATCCAGCGCCGGGCGCCGTTATAATCGGCGCCGAAGGCAAACGCCGCCCACAAGAGCAGATAAGATACAACGAACAGCGGGACCGCGAATTTACGAAGCCAGAGATAATCCATAAATCTGGAAACAACGAAAAAGATGATGATGGAGGCTGCGACCCACCCGATCTGTTTGGAAATGAAGTAATAGCTGTCGTTAAACCGGTAAAACGCGTAAACGTAACTGGAGGAAAAAACAAATACCGTTCCGATGCTCAAAAGGATCAGCACCAGGAGCGCGAAGGGCCAGTCGATCCCCGACCGGATCCTTTGGACCACCGGAAGTCGGCGTCGGGACAGGAGTGTCCTTTTTTCTCTTTTAGGCGGCGTGATGGTTTTTTCCGCGCCCTGTTCCGCGGGCTTTACTGCGAAGCGTTCTGCCATAAAAAGACCTCCCTTCCGTTCCTCGTCATTTTAGTATGCGTATTCGTATCAGTAAATGTAGGCAAAGTAGCTCAGCGCGCACAGTGACGCCGTGATCAAAACGACACAGATCACGATCCCCGGCTCCTTCCATCCGCTCATTTCCATATGATGATGGAAAGGGGACATTTTGAAGACCCGCTTCTTGGTGATCTTGAACACCAGGACCTGAATGACCACGCTCAAAGCTTCCCACAGGAACCATCCCCCGGCGATAACAATGATCAGGGGGTTATCCATCCAGTACGCCGCGCCCACCAGGGCGCCGCCCAAAAACAAAGATCCCGTATCCCCCATAAAGACCCGGGCGGGATAGAAATTATAGAACAGAAAGCCCAGCATCGCCCCGCAGATCGCGGCGTACAGGACAGTCTGTGTCGCGTTTTTCGTCATCAATGCTATTGCGCCGAAGAAGATGAACACTACGAATGTGACACTGGACGCAAGCCCGTCGATGCCGTCCGTCAAATTGACGGCGTTCACCATAAAAGCGATGAAGAGCAAGGAGAAGACCCAGTAAAAGGGTCCCAGCTCCAGGCGAGCTGAAGTGAAGGGCAACGCCAGGGATGTGGTGAGATCGTTTCTCATTACAAACAGAAAAGCCGCGGCGACGGCAAACTGCATCAGCAGCTTTTGCATCGCGCCGAGCCCTTTATTCCGTTTTTTTACGAATTTAATGAAGTCGTCGATAAAGCCGATGATGCCGAAACCCAGCATCATACAGAAGATCTTCCATATTTTGACGTCGCTGTATTCAATAGACAGCCGAATCCCCTGAGACAGCAGAGATATGAGAATGGCACCGATGAAGAAGATGCCGCCCATAGTCGGCGTCCCTTCTTTGGATTTATGCCAGCGGGGTCCGATCTCCAGGATGGTCTGTCCCATTTTGATCCGCATCAGGGCGGGAATGAAGAGCTTTTCCAAAAGCAGGGACGCCGCCAACGCCGTCAGCGCGGATATTACGGCTATGATTATCAGTCTTGAAAACATAGTGTTCGCATTCCTTTATGATAGTCCTGTCAGATCGATGATCTCCTCCAGCTTCATACGGCGGCTCGCTTTGAACAGCACCGTGTCGCCCGGCTTGATATACTCACGGATCTGCTGTGCGATCTGATCCTTGTCGATGGCATTGGAGACGGCGTTTTTTTCCATACCGGCATCCCGCGCTCCCAAAAGGATGTGATAGCTTGTTTTTCCGAAGGTGAACAGGCGGTCAACCTTATTCGCCACACACTCTTTTCCCACATCCCGGTGCGCGCTTTCCGTGAGACATCCCAGTTCCAGCATATCCCCCAGAACCGCCACCCGGCGACCTTCCTTTGCCCCGCCCAGGACCTTGAGAGCGGCGGACATAGATTCCGGCGATGCGTTGTAGCAATCGGCGATCACGTGGATCCCGTCCACATCGTAAAGCTTCTGTCTCAGCCCGGTGGGGGCGTATGCCATAAGCCCTTGGCGGATTCCTTCGTCATCCACGCCGCACGCTTCGCCCACGGCGACAGCGAACAGGGCATCCTTGATGAAATGATCTCCCACAGCGGGTACGGTGACGCGCAGTTCCCGGTCCGGGGATATGGCGTCAAAGGACAGGGAGGTAGGACCCTTGTAGATATCCAGGGGATACAGGTCGTTATCCGCGGCAAATCCCACGAAAACAACCTTGTAGTCCTTCAAGGCCTCCTCCGCCCAAGCGGATCGAAGTAAGGGCTCATCGCCGTCCAGGATGATAGTGCTTCCCTTCTCCATACCTTTCAGGATCTCCAGCTTCGCCTCGCAGATGGCTTCCCGGGATCCCAGGATCTCCATATGCGCCGTTCCGATGTTGGTGATCACCGCCACGTTGGGGCGTGCAAGTTCCGTTAAGTATTCGATCTCCCCACGGGCGCTCATACCCATTTCCACCACCACGGCCTCCGTATCCTTTTCGATGCGGATCAGCGTGATGGGCACGCCGATATGGTTGTTGCTGTTTCCGGAGGTGAAATGGGTCTTATATTTCTTATTCAACACCCCGGCAATGAGCTCCTTGGTGGTGGTCTTCCCCACGGAGCCGGTCACGCCCACAGTGTAGCGCGGCGCGACCCGGTTCTTCCAGAACGCGGCGAGCCGTCCCAGGGCTTTCAGGGTGTCCTTCACCAGGATGTGATCTATACCGGAGCATTCTTTTTCCGTTACCACCGCCACGTCCTTACCCGTCAGATCCCCGATATAGTCGTGGCCGTCAAACTTCTCTCCCCGCAGTGCGACAAAGAGTTCGCCGGCGGAAATGGTACGGGTATCCGTGGAAACGCCGTGGATAAGGCGATCACCGTCGCCGCATAGCGTCCCGCCCACGGCAAGAGCAATTTCTTTCAAAGTCAGATCCATCATTGCTTCCGCTCTCCCATATAGCTTTTCACAATCTCCCGCTCGGAGAAGGGATGTTTTCCCGTTTTGTCGATCTCGTATTCTTCATGACCCTTACCCGCCAGGAGGATGACGTCACCCGCCCCGGCGTTGTCCAGGCACCATTTGATCGCCTCTGTCCTATCCACTATGGTCTTCACAGGCTTTTCACACCCCTCAAGACCCGGCAGGATATCTCGAATGATATCCTCCTTTTCTTCCGTTCGGGAATTATCGGAGGTAACCACCACCACATCGCTGAGCTTCCCCGCGATGCGCCCCATAATGGGGCGTTTGCCCCGGTCGCGGTCGCCGCCGCAGCCGAAGAGACACCAGAGCTTCCCCCGGGTAAACTCCCGCAGGGTCACAAGTATGTTCTCCAGGGCATCCGGGGTGTGGGCAAAGTCGATAAAGACGGAATATGGCGTATCGGTAGGAATGCGCTCAATGCGTCCCTTAACTCCGGAAAGGCTTTTCAATCCGCGGGCGACGTCCTCCTGAGTAATGCCCGCCTCCAGCGCCACGGCTGCGGCGCCCAGGGAATTATACACGGTGAAAGAACCGGGGATCTCCACGTCGATCCGCATCTCCCCTCCGGGAATGGCGCAACGGTAGGAAATGCCCTTTTCATCTTCCCGGAGCATTTCTTTCACACAATACTCCGCGTCATTTCCCTTGACGGAGAAGCGGCGTACGGCGGCGCTGACCCCTTCGGAAATAGCGGAAAAATGGGGGTCGTCCCGATTGAACACGCCCACGTCGCAGATCTCGAACAGGCGTTTCTTCGCGGCGAGGTATTCCTCAATGGTTTTGTGAAAGTCCAAATGATCCTGGGTGAGATTGGTGAACACACCGAAATTGAAGTGAAGCCCGGTGAGCTTTTTGAAATACAGGGCGTGACTGGACGCCTCCATAATGACCGTATCCACGCCCGCGGCGCGCATATCATTCAGCAGGTCGAAGAGAATCTCCGGGTCCGGCGTGGTGAGAAACGCCGCGGCGGGATCCACTTTTTCATAGGGTACGTCTCCGATGAGATACTTGGTGGTCCCGATCAGGCCGGTCTTATGCCCCGCCGCCTCAAAAATGGCTTTGATCATAAAGGAGGTGGTGGTCTTGCCGTTGGTACCGGTGATGGCGATCATATGTCGAAAGCTCTTTTCCGGGTGTCCATACAGTTTGGACAAAAGCAACGGAAGGGCGCTGCGGGTGTCCTCAATCAGAATATAAGGAATCTCCTGCCGGGGCTTTTCCTGGCACACGATGACGGAAGCGCCGTTTTCCAGCGCGGCGTCGATCCAGATGTGACCGTCGTATTTGGTGCCCTTTAAGGCTACAAACGCGCCGCCCTTTCTCACTTTCCGACTGTCGGAGGTGACCTGGATGATCTCCAGGTCCTTGTCCGCGGAAAAGATAAGGGGATTTAACTCGGAAAACAGCGCGCCAAGCTTCATGGCTCTCTCTCCTTTTTTAGAAAATGCTAATCCGTAACGCCCTGTGTCACGCGGAATTCCACGGTGACCACGGTACCCGGCAGGACCATCTCACCCGCGGGAATACTCTGCTTCACCGCCACCGTGTTGTCGGCTCCGTTGGAAATGGAAATGTTCAGTCCGGCGGAAACGAGGGCGTTGTTGGCGGCGGCGGGCGACATTCCCGCCACGTTGGGAACGGAGACGTTTTTATCCATTGCCGCGTCTTCCGTATACAGTACGATCGTCGCGCCGGAAGAAAGTTTCGTTCCGAAAGCGGGAGACTGGGCGATCACGTTGGATCCCGAGCCCTCCACCCGGATGTTCAATCCCTTGCCCTGAGCGTCGCTTGACGCGTAGGTCAGGGAACGGCCTGTGTAATCAGGGATCAGGCTGCCGATGGCGTTCAGCTCCTCCTCCGTGTAACTGGCATCCACGCCCAGGTACGGAAGGACCTCGGAAAGAATCTTGGATACGTAAGGAGCCGCCACCAGGGACCCGTAGTAGTTGCCCTCGGGCTCGTCCACCAGAAAGATGATCGCCACTTCCGGCGCGTCCGCGGGGGCGAACGCCACGCAGGAACCCACATATAAATTCCTGCCGGAGGGATCCTGATAGGGTTTGGTGGAAGTACCGGTCTTCGCGGCTACCTTGTACCCGGGGACCGCCGCGTTCTTGTTGCCGCCGCTTTCCACGCTTCGGTACAGATAGTCCCACAGGACCTTGCAGTTTTCCGTGCTGACCACCTGCCGCTTCGTTTCTGCGGAGACGCTTTCCACCACGTTGCCGTCGGAATCCAGACTGGCTTTCAGCACGTGGGGCGTTACCAGATATCCGCCGTTGGCCACGGCGCAGATGGCGCGGAGGTGGGAGATGGGCGTGACCATGAAGTTTTCACCGAAGGCGGCGCACGCCGCGTCCACGGAGGAATAGGTCTTCAGGTCGAAGAACATATTGCCGGTCTCGCCCAGGATATCTACTCCCGTCTTTTCCGCGTAGCCAAACGCCTTGTAGTACTTGTAAAACAGGTCCTTCCCCATGCGCTGGCTCATTATTACGAAAACCGGATTGCAGGAGTTGGAGATCGCCTTTTCAAAGGTCTCGCTTCCGTGTCCTGATCTCAGATGGCAATGAATGGGTTCATCCAGACCGGGGACCCGGATCGCGCCGTTGCAGTAGAAGGTCTCCGAAGCGGTTACAAGGTTTTCCTCCATCACCATAGCGGAGGTGACGATCTTGAAGGTGGAACCCGGCTCGTATACCTCCGTCACCGCTTTGTTTTTCCAAAGCTCATACAGAAGGTTTTTGCGGAATTCTTCTTTTTGCTCCTGCGTTACGACCTCCCCTTCCCCGGTGCCGTACGCGTCAAGCATCGCTTGGGATATGGCATCCAGGACGTAGGGGTCGTTGAGATCGAAGTCCGGCTTTGTCGCCATTCCCAGGATCTCGCCGGTGTTCACGTCCATAACAATGCCGCAAACACGGTTTCTCGCCCGGGTATCCTGAAAGGCCTCCTCGGTATACTTTTCCAGGATGCTTTGAACGCTCCAATCGATGGTCAGCATAATGCTGGTGCCGTCCACCGCGTCCACGTAGCTTTCGTACTTGGAGGAAATATCGTTACCGTTCACATCTTGGGCGGAGGTGACTCTGCCATCCTCGCCGGTGAGCAGTTTATTGTAATACGCCTCCACGCCGTACAATCCGTCCCCGTCTGTCCCGCAGAAGCCGATCACGTGACTGGCAAGGGAGCGATAAGGATAATAACGCTTTGCCTCATCGGCGCTGAAGATCATATTCCCGTAGCCCTTGGTGAGTGCCATAGAGGCAATTTCCCGGGCAAGCTCCACGTCCACCTGTCGTTTGATGGTCTCATCCGCCCGTTTTTCCATACTGCAGCGTTCTAAAACAAACGCCTCATCCACGCCGAGATACTTGTGAAGCTCCCGTGCGATGTCCTGAGCGACAGTGAGGGAAGGATCCTCAAACAAAGCCAGAAGCCTGGCCCGTTCCTCCCGCTGTTTGTCGCTGCCAATGATCTCGGCGATCTGATCCTCGATGAAAGCGGCGACGGTCTTTTTCGGAATATCCCGGGGGGAAATGAAAATGCGCTTCACAGGGGTGCTGATCGCCAATACTTTCATATTGCGGTCGTATATGGTTCCCCGCTTGGCACGGATCACGGAATTTCTCGTATATTGGTCTACCGTGTTTTTGCGGTAATCGTCATAGCGGATGATCTGCATATAGAAAAGCCGGGCGCAGAGAAGGAGCGCCGCAACGATGAAAAACGCCATCACGAAGTGACACCGGCGATTGAGCTTCAACCGCCCGGGTTCGATGGGTCCCTGCATAGCGCCTCCTTTCCTCTGCCAAAAAAAGTAAAGGCGATTTTCCTTTACTTTTTTTCGGCTCCTTTGGTATTCTTATGCCGGGGCGTTCCCTGTTATGACAGGATCTCCCGGATGGCGGAAACAAGTCCGGTCACAAGGGTGTGAAAATCGTTTTCCTCTTCTCCCGGCTGTACGAGAAGCACGTCTTCCCCGTCGTTCACGGAAACGTATTTTTTCGGCAGGGAGTCCGCAGACACCATCCCGTATTCCTCGGTAGCGATCCGCTCCACCTCGTCCAGGTCATAACGGCTCTCCAGCTGGACCTCGAGCTGCGTGGCTTCTTCCTTCAAGCGGGTAATATCGCTCTGCAATTCGGAGATACTCTTGCTGTATTCTTCCACGGTCACATTCAGGGACAGCATATACATAAAGACGACCGCGATGAGAACGCAGGAAAAGATGATGGAAACCGGCACGGCGGACCGGACGCCGGATTTTCTGGTCTCGACTTTGGCGCCGCTGTCTTCCGTAGGCGTGATGGTCTCGGCAATCTCTCTACCGGTCATTTCACCGGCGCGATCGCGGAGGGCGATTTCCGTCTTCTTTCCTTTTTTCCGGTGGATGCTGCTCATACTCTCTCTCCGTTATACTTTTTCCGCTACGCGGAGTTTGGCGCTCCGGCTGCGGGGGTTTCTTTCGATCTCTTCCAAAGAGGGCAGGACAGGTTTCGCGGTGACGGACCGCAGGGTCCTTACAAAGCCGCACACACAAACGGGGAAATCCGGCGGGCAGGTACAGCCGTCGCTGTACTTGCGGATGGTCTCTTTCACCAGGCGGTCCTCCAGAGAATGGAAGGTGATCACCGCCAGCCGTCCGCCTGTTTTCAGCGCGGGGACCAGGCCGTCTATGGCACGGGGTATGACCTCCAGCTCCCGGTTGACCTCGATGCGAATGGCTTGAAAACTGCGGCGGGCGGGGTGTTTCTCCCCTATAAGATCCCGTTCCCGGAAAGCACTTTTGATCACCGCCGCCAACTCCCCGGTGGTTTTGATCTCCTTTTTCTCCCGCGCCGTTACGATGGCTCGGGCGATCCGTCGGGCGTTCTTCTCTTCCCCAAAGTCCCGCAGGATCCGGCAAAGTTCGACTTCCGGAGCGGCGTTTACCACCTCCCGGGCGGTACGGGGACAACTCCTGTCCATCCGCATATCCAAAGGCGCGTCACTGTGGTAGGAAAAACCCCGTTCCGGGGTGTCCAGCTGATGGGAGGAAACGCCCAGATCCATCATGGCGCCGTCGATCCCATCCGGGGCGAGTTCTTTCAGCACGTCGCCCGCGTGCTCAAAATTCTCGTGAACCAGGGTGATCCTGTCCTTGTAGGGGGCAAGCCGCTCTTCCGCCGCCGCCAGCGCCTCCTGATCCTGATCCAGGGCGATCAGGCGCCCGGTGATCAAGCGGGAAAGCAGAAGCGCCGCGTGGCCGCCGCCACCCAGGGTGCAATCCAAATAGACGCCGTCCGGTTTGACCCGGAGCGCATCCACGGTCTCACGCAGTAAAACCGAGGTATGGGAGAAGGGCATCTTACAGACCGTTGCGACGCAGGATCTCTTCGATCTCCTCCGTGCGGCTCTCCTGCGCGTACTCGTTGTAGGAAGCCTCATCCCAGATCTCCGCGTGATCGCCGCATCCCACGATGACCACGGAGCGGGAGATCCCGGCGTATTCCCGGAGCTGCATGGGAAGCAGTACCCTCCCCTGACCGTCCGGCGTAACGTCCTGCATGGATCCGTAGAAAAAGCGGGCGATCTTCCTGACCTCCGTGGGTGCCAGCGCGTTGATCTTTTCCTCAAAATCGCCCCAGCGCTCCTCGGTATACAGGTTGATGCACTTATCCATGGACTGGACCAGGATCATAGACTGCCCTTCCGGAAACAGATCGCGCATCTTGGAGGGAATCATCAAACGCCCCTTCGCGTCGGCGGCACAGTGAAACACACCGCAAAACGAACGGATCATATCTTTCCCTCCTTTCTCGCGTCTTTTTCACGCAAAATACAGAAACTTCCCCAATCAGGGAGCAAATGAGGTGAAGATCGGAAAAACAGGAATTTTCTACCACTTCCAACCACTTTTCACCCCTGTTGCCCCCATTATAGGGAAGTTTTCAGGGAATTGCAAGAGTTTTTTAAATATTTCTTCGCGATATTCACAAATTGTTTACAATTTGCAAAGAAAAATCGGGAAGTTTCCTTCCCGATTCGTTTATCCGGCTGATTTTCTGTATTATTACTTGTCCCGCAGAAGGGGAACGACGGCTTCGGGGACCAGACTCTCCCAGTCACCCCCGTCGGACAGGCGCTCTCTGACCAGGGTGGATGAAACACCCTGCCATGCATCCCCCGCGTCCAGATAGAGGGTCTCCACGCCGCAGCGGGGGAAATTGTACGCGGTCTGTTCCCGCTCCCAAAGGAGGTCTTCCCCGTTCCGCAGTCCCTTCACCAGGACCGCGTCAGGGCGGTTCGCCAGGTATTCGTAGAGCAGGGCTTCGGAGCCTACCACCGTCACGTTGGAAAGATGAGCCAAAGCGGCGCGGCAGAAAGCCACCCGTTCCTCCAGAGAAAAGTGGGAATGCTTGAACCAGTTGTTCATCACCACCACTTCGCACCCTTCAAAGATCGAGGCGGCGCGGCGGATGATTTCCACATGCCCTTTGGTGACGGGATCGTAGGAGCCGGGCATCACAGCCAGTTTTTTCATAGTTCCTCCCTTTTGACACGCACGAAGAACACATAACATTTGGAGAACTTGTACCGTTTGATACTCTCCACCTGGTCCAGGACCTCTTGTGGGACGGGAGCGGTATCCAGCTTCTCCCGGTCCGTTTCCACCATGAGCACGCCGCCCTGTTTCACAAGGCCGGCGCGCAGGATGCGCTTCACCAATTCCGGACCCAGGTCCTTGCCGTAGGGCGGGTCCGCGTAAACGAAATCAAAGGCCTGTTCCCGGCGGGAAGCGGATTTGATATATTCGCCGTATTCACTGCGAACCACCCGGCAACGGTCGCCCAGTTTGGTCTTTTCGATATTCTTTCGCAGGACCTTCAAAGAATCCTCACTGCAATCGACAAACGTCGCTTCCCGGGCACCTCGGGACAGAGCTTCCAGTCCCATTTGTCCGGAGCCGGCGAACAGGTCCAAAAAGGTCCTGCCCTCCAGATCGAACTGGATGGCGCTAAATACGCCCTCCTTCGCCATTTCCGTGGTGGGACGAACCTCGTCCCCCTGAGGAGAAAAGAGGCGCGTGCCCCGGGCACTTCCCGTAATGATACGCATAAAACGCTCCTTTTTTTCGGTCGTTATTTCTCGTCCTTGGCTTTCATCTCATTCAAAATGGCGATGGTCTCATCCACGATCTGCTGACCGCCCTCGGCGCCGATCCGGTTCTCATAGATGGAAGAGCCGTAGCCTTTGTTCTCGATGGCGCGGCCGGTGGGCAGATAGGTGCCGCCCTCCTCCCCCGCCAGTTGGATGACGAAGGTCTGGAGGAAGGGAGAACGCGCCTGGATGCGGTGCTGATAATCCTGGTAGTACTCAAAGCGGTTGGTGGCGAAGGCGATATCCCCGACCCGCAGCACGTGCATCCGCATAGGGATGCGCTCGGAGGGATCCTGCTCCCCGAACCGCCCCAGGATCCTGTTGTTGCGGTTGATGATGGACTGATGGAAGGTGGTGAGCTTGTTCCGGGTGAATTCGTCCGCGTCCTCGGGGATCTCCAGCTTCCGGGTGGCAAGGACCTCCTCGGCGTGCTGTTTTTCCGCCTGTGTGACAAGGCGGGGGATCAGGGGTACGGTGGTCTTGACGTGATCCACCTTCACCTGGGTCTGAATGTCCTTCTTCGCCCAGGAAGCCACGTCCTTCACGGCGAAAAGGATGCGCTCGGCGATGTCGTACCGCTCGCCCATACAGCAGTTTTCCCAGTCCGGCAGACGGACGTTGCCCTTGTTTTTGACCTGGTAGGGACGATCGTATTTCAGGGCGATCCGGCGCGCCTGGGCTTCCTTGTAGTGCAGAATCCGGGGAGAAAGATCCCCCGCCGCGGCGCACTGGGGCAGGACGAATACGTCCTTACCGAATTCCGCCGTCACCATCTCCCGCACTTCGTTCCAGTAATCCGCGCTCATTTCCTCCCCCAGTTCGGAAACCTGGCTGGGGCAGGGTACGTTGATGATAAAGCCCGTGGGGGCATCCTTGTCGTCGTAGGTGATCATCACGTTGACAAAATGATCCGCCCCCGCCTCGTAGTGGGAGAATTCGGGATCGTTTGTCTTGCCGTACATAACGGCGTGTCCGTTGGAGCTGGCGGGATTGTTCGCCCCTTTATCCACAAAGTAAACGGGGCGGCGGGAGTGCCCCACCACGGCGTAACTGTAACCGTAGCTGATGCCGCCGGGCTTGCGGTTTTGCCACGCTTCCACGGCGGCGTCCGCCGCCTGCGCCACGTAGAATGCCCGATATTCATCCCAGGGGAACGCCTTTCTCCCGTCGGGGGTTTCCCCGCGGGAGGGATTGACAAAGCCGCCGGTGTGGGTATGTGTCGCGTTCATAATGATATTGTCCCCGGGGATGGTGGGATCCAGTTCACAAGCCCTTTTGATCACCTCGTCCATGATGCCCCGCAGGGAGATCAGGTCACAGGAGATAAAGATGACCGCGTCCTGCCCCGCTCCGCCGTCGACAGCCAGTGCCGTGGCGTACATAGGATCGTGAATCCCCTTGGAGAGCCGCATATGATGCTGACCCGCCAGACTGACGGGTTTGTCGATACTGACTTCCTTTTTTGCCCAACCGATCTTTACTTGCTCCATACGATTCCTCTTTCCCGGCGCGTCAATCGCCGTTTTCATCAAAATATGCCCGGATGGCTTTCGCATCCTTTCCCGCGATGCCCTTGACCGCCGCGATCTCTCCCTCTGAGGCGTTCCGCAAGGCGGAAACGGATTTGAAATGCCGCAAAAGGGCGTCCGCCTTCTTTTCCCCGATCCCGGGGATCTTGGTCAAAGAGGAACCCTTAACGCTCTTCCTGCGCTTTACGTCCATCCGGGAGAAGGCGAAGCGATGGACCTCCTCCTGGATGCCGTATATAAATTGAAACAACTGCATATCCCGGGCGATGGACAGATCCCCTGTGCCGTCCGTGAGGCAGCGGGTCTTGTGAAAATCGTCCTTGACCATCCCGAAAACGGGAACGTTGAGCCCGTAGTCCGCGAAGACCTGCCGGACAGCGTTCACCTGTCCCCTGCCCCCGTCCACCAGGAACAGATCCGGCAAGGGGGCGAAGGCGGCGTCTCCGTTCAGATACCGCTCGATCCGGCGGCGCACGGCGCCCGTCATGGCGGCAAGATCGTCCACCCGGGGCTGATCGATGGAAAAAGTCTTATAATCCCGCTTCCGGAAGCGGGCGTTTTCCACGGTGATGATGGAAGCGGAGATCACGGAGGAGCCGCTGTTGGAAACGTCGATGCTCTCGATGCGCTGGGGCAAAACCTCCAGCTGCAGGAGAGTTGCCAATTTGACCAGGACTTTTTCATCCTTGGCGGATTCGGCGCGGCGGTGCAGCGCCGCCTGACGGGCGTTTTCCTCCGCCATGGCGACCACGTGTCTGCCGTTGCCTCGCTCCGGCACGTGAAGCCGGATCTTCTCCGGCAAAAGGGCGAGGACCGCTTCCGTCTCCTCCCCGGCAAGCTCTCCGGGAAGCAAAATCTCCCGGGGCAGATCATCCTTCGCGCGGTAAAGCTCCACCAAGAGGGACGAAAAGCTCTCCGGGGACAGGATCTCGTCGGCGCCGAAATGGAAAGCGGCGCTGTCCACCACTCTGCCGCCGCGGACAGTGAGGCGGTTGATACAGCCCCCGATCTCATCGGACCAGGCGCCGAACACGTCCGCGTCAAAGGAGAGATCCTTTACAATCTGCCCGGTCTGTGACAGGGCGGACAGGTGCTTGATCTGATCCCTGAGGCGTGCCGCCCGTTCAAAGTCCAACCGTTCCGCCGCCCCGTTCATTTCATCGATCAGGTCCTTCAGAACGGCGCGATAGTCATGCTTCAAAAACAAAACCGCCTTCTCGATCCTTTCCCGGTATGCCTCCGGGGAAACGTCCCCGGTACATACGCCGCAACACCGCCCCAAATGATAGGACAGGCAGGGGCGGGCTTTGCCGATATCCCGGGGAAAGATCCGGTTGCAGGTAGGCAGGGCAAACAGACGGTTGGCGGTATTGACGATCTCCCGCACGGCGGAGCCGGACCCGTATGGCCCGAAATAGCGAGAGGCCTTGTCCTTCTTTTCACGGCGTCGGGCAAAGCTAATCTTCGGGTATGCCTCTCCCTGGGACAACCGCACATAGGGATAACTCTTATCATCCTTCAGTCGGATGTTGAATTTAGGCTGATGGAGCTTGATCTTTTCATTTTCAAGCAGCAGCGCCTCGTTCTCGCCGGGGGTGACGATGGTCTGAAAATCCACGGCGGTGCGCACCAGTTTCTCCGTCTTAGGCGGGTGCTTACCCGCGTTCTGAAAATAACTGAGTACCCTGTCGTGAAGCGCCTTGGACTTCCCCACATACACGATCTTCCCCGCCCGGTCGTAGAACAGATAAACGCCGGGTAGGCGCGGCAGTGCCTTTGCCTTTTCCAGAATCTCGTCCCGGGTGAGGACGCGGGGCGTATATTCCTTCATACTCGTCTCCAAAAAAGAATCCGCCTGCCGTTGGGGCAGGCGGAACAATTATAAATTAGTCGGAAAAACCGGTGAGAATCAAATTGGAAAGCCCCTCAATGGCATCCGCCTCATCCACGCCGTCCGCGACGATGGTGATGCGCGTCCCCTTTGTGATCCCGAGGGAAAGGATGCCCAAAAGGCTCTTGGCATTCGCTTTTCGGTCGCCGCACTCCACCCACAAAGCGGACTTGTAGTTGTTTGCCTTCTGAATGAAATAGGTGGCGGGTCTCGCGTGAAGGCCTACGCTGTTCAAAATTGCTACTTCTTTTGAGATCATCTTTCGCTCCTGTTGAAATCCGTGCTAATATAAAAAACCTGAGAACAAACCGAAAATACTTTGCGATATTATATCAAATGGAAAATGAAAATGCAAGCATTTTTTCATTTTTCTTCCTTTTCCCCGGAAAACAGTCCCGCCGCCTTCAAAACCATAGCGATGGCGTGGGAAGATGCCAGGTGACGGATAAAACGCCGTTCCCCTTTTCCATGTCCGAGGACGAAGCGCGCGGCTGTCTCACCGGCACTGTCCGCCACCGCGATGTAAACAGTACCCACCGGATCCTTTTCCGTTCCCCCTTCCGGTCCCGCGATGCCGGTAATCCCGACGCCGAAATCACTGCCTGTGAGATCGCGCACGCCCCGCGCCATAGCTTTGGCACACGCCTCACTGTAAACGCCGTCAACGGCAAGAAGCTCCGGAGAGACCCCTAAAATCTTTGTCTTTATCGCTTCCGAATACGAAACGACACCGGATCTCAGTACCGCGGAGGCGCCGGGCACGTCAGTGATCCGCTTGGACAGAAGCCCGCCGGTACAGCTCTCCGCGGTCGCCAGGGTCAAAGAATGGCTGGAAAAGCGTTTAACCAGAACAGACTCCAGAGAATCCCCGTCCGCGCCGTAGCAATACGAACCCAAATCGGCAAGCAGCACGCGTTCCGCCTCCCGGATCGCCTCTCGCGCCGACGCTTCGCTTTCCCGGAAAGAAGACAGGTGCAGCTCCACCTCCCCGGTACCCGCGAAAGGCGCCACGGCAGGGTCACTCCCGTTCTTCAGAGACGGCGGGATCCTGCCGTCCAGTTCTGACTCGGTGATCCCGAAGAAATGAAGGATCCTCACACAGCCCGCGCCACTGTATTTCTCCGTCAGCCGGGGAAGGACCTGCTCCTGAAACAGGGCACGCATTTCCCGGGGGACACCGGGCAGAAGGACAAGGATCCTGTTCCCCGTTTCCAGCCAAATCCCGGGTGCCGTCCCATAATCGTTGGGCAGGACCTCACCGCCGGAAGGAACGTACGCCTGTAACAGGTTGTTGTCCGCCATAGGACGTCCCCGGCGGTCGAAGAAAGCGCGAATGCGCGCCGCCGTCTCTTCGTGAAAAACAAGTTCCCTTTCGGTGACCGCGGCGACGGCGTCCCGGGTCACGTCGTCGTAGGTGGGTCCCAGACCTCCGGTGACCAGGATCACGTCGCTTCGGGAGAGGGCGAGACGCAGACAGGCGGCGAGGGCGTCCCGGTCGTCCCCGCAGGTCTGCCGAAAAGCCGGGGAAAAGCCGATCTCCCGCAGACCGCGGGAGATCTCAGTGGCGTTGGTATCGGTAGTCAGACCGCAAAGCAGTTCTTCCCCCACGGAAAGGATCTCATACGTCGGCATGAATCGTATCCTCCGCGGGTCCCTCCGCGCCTCCTTCTTCAGCGAGAGCGGAAGGGTCTTCTTCAGTCTCCTCCGCGCCGGGGTCCGGGGCGGGATCATCCGGAACAGCGGGAGCAAAAACATCCGCGTCCGGCTCTGTTTTCTTTTTCTTCTTTTTGCCGAAGAGCTTCTTGAAGATGGAACCCTTCTTTTTCTCTACCCCTTCCGTGATCTCCTCACGGGGCGGAAAATCAAAGTAATATTCCGTATCGGAGGGCATCCCGCTTCCGTCCAGGGAGGTATTCACCAGTTTCCCGAAACCCCGGTACAGGACCGTGAAGACGGGGACGGCGAGGATCATACCCCACAGGCCGAACAGGCCGCTGCCCACGGTGAGCGCGACCATGACCCAGAAGCCGGAAAGGCCGGTCACCTTGCCCAGGATTCTCGGACCGATGATGTTGCCGTCGATCTGCTGGATCACGATGATGAGGATGATGAAAAGGATGAGCTGATTGGGCGAAACGATGAGAAGCAAAAATCCGTTGATGAAGGCGCCGATGATGGGACCGAACATGGGGATGATGTTGAACAGACCCGTGATCACCGCGAACAAGCCGGCGAAGGGGATCTTGAAGATCAGAAACACCACATAGCACATAACGCCGATGATGAAGCTGTCCAGGATCTTGCCGTTGATGAAGCTTCCCACAGTCTCGTTGGTTTCCCGGCAGAACAGGACCACCCGGGTCGCCGTTCCTTTGCGGAAGAGGGTGTAGACGGTCTTCTTGACCCTCGCCAGCAGGTTCTCCTTATCAAAGAGCATATAGATGGACAAGAACATACCGAATAGGAAGGATCCTACCGCCGTGGTCAGCCCGGACAGGAAATTGGCAAAGCCGGGCAGGTTTTCATACACGATATTGCCGATGCTCTTCGCCGCGTCCTGCAGATAAGAGGTCAGCCCTTCCAGGCTGTCCTGGATGAACTCGCTTCCGATGACCCCCTCCAGATGGTTGGTCAGATCCCGCAGCCAGGCGGAAAAACTGCTCACGTATCCGTTGAAGTTCTTACCCAGGGTGTTGATGCTCTCGATCAACTGGGGAACGATGATCAGCCCGATGGCGCCCACTACCAGGATGGCGACGATATAGGTCAGGATCAGCGCCGCGATGCGGATGCCGCCCGTGGGCTTGTCCTTTTTCCGCATCTTGGTGAACAGCCCGATAAACAGACTCATTATGGGGTTCAAAAGATAGGCGATGATGAACCCGTAGAGAACGGGATTGAAGACCCGGAGGATACTCCCCGCCCAGGCCTTGACCTGACTGAAATGCGCCAAAATGAAGTAGAACAGGATACATCCCGCTACTGTCAAAAAGATGCGAAAATAATCGCGGTTCGGCTTTTTCAGCATATCTCTCTCCCCTTGAAATGTTCTTCTCCTATGCCCGGTGCCACTTGGGACCCAGGGGCGTATCCTCAATGACAATGCCCTGTTGTGTCAAAGCGGCGCGAATCTCATCCGCCCGGGCGTAATTCTTCTCCTTCTTGGCGGCGGTTCGCTCCGCTAAAAGCGCCTCGATCTCCTCATCGGAAATGCCGTTTGCTTTTTCTTCGGGCTTCAGGAATCCCAGCAGTCCGGCGATCTCTTCATAAAACGCCAGGACCTTTTCCAGGGCGGCGCGGGAACGGGGCTTTTGCGTATAAACATTGATATCCTTCACCGCGTCAAAGAGGGCGGCGATGCCGTCCGCGGTGTTCAAATCGTCGTCCATAGCGGTGATGAACTGTTCTCTGCGCCGGTCCAGCTTGGAGAAAAACGCTTCGTCCTCCGCCGTGACAGCGCCCTCTCCCGCGTTTCTAATCTGATAGCGCAGGTTCTCCTCGCAATTATACAGACGCTGTACGGCGTTCTGCGCCTGGGTGAGAATCTCTCCGGAGAAGTTCACCGGACTGCGGTAATGGGCGGAGAGGATGAAGTAGCGGATAGCGGGATAGCCGTATTTCGCCGCGGCGTCCCGGACGGTAAAGAAGTTCCCCTCGGACTTGCTCATCTTTTTGTTATCAACATTGATGAAGCCGTTGTGAATCCAGAAACGGGCGAAGGGAACGTCGAAAGCGCCCTCGGATTGGGCGATCTCGTTTTCGTGATGGGGAAACGTGAGGTCCACGCCGCCGCAGTGGATATCGATGGTCTTGCCCAGATACCGGTCCACCATGGCGGAGCATTCGATGTGCCAACCGGGTCTGCCCTTGCCCCAGGGGGAATCCCAGGCGGGTTCGCCGGGCTTGGCGGCTTTCCACAGGGCGAAATCCAGAGGATCCCGCTTGATCTCGGACACATCTACACGGGCGCCGCTTTCCAGATCGTCCACATTTTTCCCGGAGAGCTTACCGTATTCTTTGAAGCTCCGAGCGGCGTAGTACACATCCCCGTGGGACTCATAGGCGTGCCCTTTTTCTATCAGAAGGGAGATGATGCGGATGATGTCATCCATATTCTCCGTGGCACGGGGATGGACGGTGGCGGGGCGGACACCCAGCCCTTCCGCGTCCGTATAGTATTCTTTGATGTAGCGGTCCGCCACCTCTTTTACGGTGCTGTTTTCTTCCGCGGCGCGGCGGATCATTTTATCGTCGATATCCGTGAAATTCTGAACGAAGTCAACCGTATCGCCCCGGTATTCCAGGTAGCGGCGCAAAAGGTCAAAAGTGACGAAGCACCGCGCGTTGCCGATGTGAAAGAAATTATAAACGGTGGGGCCGCAGGCGTACATCCGCACGTGGCGGTCCTTTTCCCGCAGTTCCTCTTTTTTTCCGTTAAGATCGTTGAACAGTTTCATACTATGCCTTTCCGGTTGTTATTTACGGGGGTCGATCACGTGTTTGAAGGTTTTCAGATAGTCGATGCCGGACAGAATAGTCATAACGGTCATCAGGATCAAGGTCGCCCAGGTCAAAACGCGCCACTCCTTACAGAAGGGCAGGAAGAAAAACAAAACGGGCTCCAATATGGCGGTACCGATCCAGGCACACTGGGTGCCGGTCTTCATTTTGCCAAGCTTCGACGCGGCGACCACCGTTTTGTCCTCCCCGGACACGACCACCAGGCGAAGGGAGGTGATCGCCAGCTCACGGAGGATGACGATCAATCCCGCCACCGTCGTTACCATATGCAAAACGCCGGGCTCCCGGTACATATCCGAGGCGGCAAAGCCCAAAATGGCGCCGAAGACCATAAACTTATCCGCCAGGGGATCCAGAAACTTTCCGAAATTGGTGATGAGATGCCGGGACCGGGCGATCTTTCCATCGAAGAAATCGGTGATGGCAGCGCTCAGGAAGAACACGAATGCCAGTACGCGGGACAGGATCTCCCCCCAGGTCCCGGGGAGTCGCCACAGAAGGAACAGAACGAACACGGGGACCAGAATTACCCGCATCAGGGTCAGTTTATTCGGTAAATTCATCTATCGGACTTCCTTTCCGATCAAATCGTAATCCATACTTTCGGTGACGCGCACGTTGACGAACGCGCCCGGCGCGATCTTCCGGGGAGAGCTGAACCAAACCAGCCCGTCCACCTCGGGGGCGTGAAACTCGCTTCTGCCCCAAAAGCGCTCGCTGACAGGGTCGTATCCTTCACACAACACGGGAAGGGTCTTACCAACAAAACTCTCGTTATACGCCTCCGCCACGTCCATCTGCGCCCGCATCACACCGTCCAGACGGATCTCCTTGGTCTTTTTCGTGATCTGGCGGTCCATAGCGTAAGCGGGGGTCCCTCCCTCCCGGGAATAGGCGAAGGCGCCCAGGCGTTCGAACTTCGCCTCCCGGATGAAATGAAGAAGCTGGGAATAATCCTTTTCCTTCTCCCCGGGGAAGCCCACCATCACCGTGGTGCGGATGGCAATGCCCGGCACACCCGCCCTGAGGCGGGAAACGGCGTCCCGCACCACCATAGCGCCGCCGTGGCGGTTCATACGGGAAAGCACATCTTCGGAAATATGCTGCACAGGCAGATCAATATACTTGCAGATTTTCTCTTCTCTCGCCATCACGGTGATGAGTTCATCGGTGATCTTGTCCGGGTAGCAGTACATCAGGCGGATCCAGCGGAAGCCAAAGGCATCATCACAAAGCTTTTCACACAATTCCGCCAGGGCATAGTGCCCGTAGAGATCCATCCCGTACCGGGTGGTATCCTGGGCGATGAGAATGATCTCCTTCACACCCAGATCCGACAGGATCTTCGCCTCCGCCAGGATGTTCTCCATAGGGCGGGACCGGTAAGCGCCCCGGATCTCCGGGATGGCGCAGAAAGAACAACGGTTGCTGCAGCCCTCGGCGATACGCAGATACGCGTAACCCTCATGGGTGAGGACACGGTCCCCTTCCAGTGCCAGTCCCTCCGGCGCGGAATGACAATAGTACCGCTCTCCCGCCAGGACCTTTTCAATGGCGAGACAGATCTTATCCTGTTCCGCCAGAGACAGAGCGGCGTCCACCTCGGGCATACTCTTTTTCAAATCGTCCATATAGCGCTGCGCCATACAGCCGGTGACGATGATGCCCTTGAGGCGCCCGTTCTCCTTCAGCCACGCCAGATCCAGGATGCTTTCGATCCCCTCGGACTTGGCGCTGGCGATAAAAGCGCAGGTGTTGACAATCATCACATCCGCCTCGGTATCGGAATCCACCAATTCATACCCGGCGGCGGCGACCCGTGCCAACATGATCTCGCAGTCCACTTCGTTTTTGGGGCAACCAAGGGACAAGAAACCGATTTTTGCTTTCAAGTCAGATCCTCCAGATCATCCGCGCCGTCGGAAAGCCGGTTTACGGCGCCGTAAGCGGCGGCGCTGTCGAATCCCGCCCGGATCAGCCGTCCCGCCAGTTTCTTCCGTCCCTCCGGGGTCCGCGCCAGGGCGGGCGCCCCGGACACGGCGGCTAAAAACCGATCGGCGCGGGCGTCGTAATCAATCCTCCGGGCGAGCGCCGCTTCCACATACTGAGGCGGAAACAGGCGGCGCTTCAATTCCTCCCGGATGCGGCGGGGCCCCAGGTGCTTGGCGTCCAGCCGGCGCACAGCGCTTTTCAGCGTTCGCTTGTCATCCAGAAAACCCTGGTCCGTCAGAATGTCGATCACCCGCCGGGCGATCTCCGGGGAAAAACCGGTGGATCTGCGGCGGGGATCGGTGAGGTACCTTTCCATCTCACCCACGGTGAGATCACTGTATTCCACCCGCGCCAAAGCGCGTTGCAGGGGCTGCTTCAGATCCTCCGGAATCTCCATCAGCGCATGCCCAGTCTTTTCAGGAGCTGATCGATCTTTTCACTGGGATCCAGGATATTGGTCACGGACAGGTTGTGGTTGATGGCAGCGATGATGTATGCCACGTATTTGGAACAATCCACCTCGTGGAACCAGGGCTTCGCCCGCGTCTCCGGGGAAACGTAGGTGAGATTGGTGCCGAAAACACCGGTGAGCACGCCGTCCGCCACAGCCTTGTCAATGCGGTCGTAGCCCGCTGTGAAAATGGCGTAGGTGGCGTAGGAGTAAATGTTGCGTGCTTTGCGGCGCTTCAACTCATAGGCAATATCCAGGAGGGAGTCGCCGGAGGCGATGATATCGTCCGCGATGAAAACGTCCTTCCCTTCCACGGATTCGCCCAGATACTCGTGGGCGACGATGGGGTTCCGCCCGTTGACCACCTTGGAGTAATCCCGACGCTTGTAGAACATCCCCATATTCACGCCCAAAACGGAAGCGTAGTACATATTCCGGTTGATGGCACCCTCGTCGGGACTGACCACCATAAAGTTGTCAATGGAGGGGCGGAAATCCGGATAGGCGCGAAACATACATTTCAACACCTGATAGTAGGGCATAAAATTATCCACGCCCAAAAGGGGAACGGCGTTCTGGACCCGGGGATCGTGGGCATCGAAGGCGACCACGTTCTTGACCTTCATCGCCTGCAGCTCCTGAAGAGCGGCGGCGCAGTCCAGAGATTCCCGGTAACTGCGGCGGTGCTGGCGCCCGCCGTATAAAAGAGGCATAATCACGCTGAGCCGGTACGCCTTGCCGGAGGTGGCCTGGATGATGCGCTTTAAGTCCATAAAGTGATCGTCGGCGGACATACGGTTTTTCTGTCCGAACATATCATAGGTGACGGAGTAGTTGCCCACATCCACCAGACAGAACAGATCATCGCCCCGAACGGACTCGTAAATAATACCCTTGGCTTCCCCGGAAGTGAAACGCGGACAGTCCGCGTTCATCAGAAAGGACTCAAAATCCCACCCGGCGGCCTTGGACCAGTTGACCAGATAGTAATCCACCTTTCTCGCCAACTCTTCCGTGCCCTTCAGGGGAATGATCTTCAGAGGAGCGACACGATCCTGTTCGGCAAAAATCTCTTCGCAGGTATATCTTTTTTCGGGGCTCATGATCATGGTGTTCACCGTTCCTTTATTTCAGTTATTCATTTTTTTGTAATCGACTTTCCGATCAGCTCAGACCGTCCAGATCCAGTTCGTCCTCATCCTCCTCGCCGTCAAAGAGGGACTCGGCGCTCACGGGCTTTTCCGGGGCGGCCTTGGACTGCTCGATCACCTTGGCGGCGATCTCCTCGGAAACAGCCCCGTTCTCTTTCAGGTAGATGCGCAGATTTTCCTTGCCCTGCGCCACCCGGTTGCCGCCGTAGGAAAACCAGGAACCGCTCTTTTCCACGATGCCCATATCCACGGCGAGGTCGATGATCTCATTCTCCCGGGAGATGCCCTGCCCGTAGAGGATGTCGAATTCCGCCACGTGGAAGGGGGGCGCCACCTTGTTCTTCGCGACCTTGCACTTGATGTGGTTGCCCACGATCTCCCCTTTGTCCTTGAGCTGTTCGCCCTTCCGCACGTCGATCCGGACGGAGGAATAGAAGCGAAGGGCTCTGCCGCCGGTGGTCACCTCGGGATTGCCGTAGAGGACGCCCACCTTTTCCCGGAGCTGGTTGATGAAGATGAACGCGCAGCGGCTCTTGGCGATGGCGCCGTTGAGCTTGCGCAGCGCCTGGCTCATGAGGCGGGCGTGAGCGCCCACGAAGTTCTGCCCCATCTCCCCTTCGATCTCACTGCGGGGGGTCAGAGCGGCGACGGAGTCAACCACCACCACGTCGATGGCGTTGGAGCGCACCAGCGCCTCCGCGATATCCAGCGCCTCTTCCCCGCTGTCCGGCTGTGACACCAAAAGCTCATCCACGTCAACCCCCAAAGCCCGGGCATAGACGGGATCCAGGGCGTGTTCCGCGTC
>JAGDAA010000013.1 GCA_017959745.1 Clostridia bacterium | reverse complement strand
TAGGACAGGTCGCAGGGGGTGTGGCTGTGATCGGAGAAGCCGAAGGAGACGAAGCCCAGCGCCAGGGCGCGGGAAAGCATTTCCGCCGGGGTATGCTTCCCGTCGGAAAAATCGGTATGGTTGTGGACGCCGGATAATACGTTCATCATTTCTCCAACTTGAAAAGGCGTTCGGCGTTCTTGTGGAGGATCAATTCCAACTCCTCCCGGGACAGATCCAGGGCAAGAACGGCGTCAAGGCAGGTCTCGGGGTCCCACATGGGGTAATCCGTGGCGAACATAACCCGGTCGGCGCCGTAGGCGTGGATATAGGAAACGGTCTCTTCCGGGGTGATCCACTGCATACTGGAGCAAAGGTCCGTATACAGATTGGGCGTACCCGCCAAAAGCGGGACCGCCTTTTCCCACACGGAATAGCCGCCGAAATGGGCGCCGATGAAGGTGACGTGGGGATATGCCTTCAAAACGGGCAGAAAGCGGTTGGGGTTGGAATAATCATAGCGCTTGTCGCCGGTATGGAGCAAAACGGGGATGCCCGCCTTGCCGCAAAGCTCGTAGATCTTGAGACAGCGGGGATCATCCACGGCGAATTGCTGGATGTCGGGATGGAGCTTGACACCCATCAGCCCCAGCTCCAACAGATGCTCCATATCCCCCGCCTGATCCGGGCTGTCCGGGTGGAGGGCGCCCAAGGCGCGAAAGCGGGGGGAGGAAGCGGCGGTCTGCGCCAAAAACTCGTTGATATGCCGCACCTGCTTGGGGGTGGTGGCGACGCTTTCGATCAAAAACAGGTCGATGCGCTCGTCCAGGGTCAACAGCTCCGCCGGGGTGCCCCGGTGGGCGGCGACGGTGCCGTAAAACGCGTCGGTCCCGCCGGATGCCTTTTCGGCGATCTTCTCAGGATAGGTGTGGCAATGGGCGTCAATAACGGGTATGTTTTCCCACATGGGAGACTCCTTTCTGAACAAAGGGAAAAACGTATGCTTCATCCTATCACGATTGGGAAAGATATGCAAGTGTTTTTTCGTGAACGGACGGCATAAGAAAACCGCCGGCGCCGGAACGCGGGCGGTTTTTTTGATTATTATGAGATCCTTCGCTTCGCTCGGGATGACAGGAACGGGAGAGGATCAGACGGCGGTACCGTCCGTCCGTTGGGTGCGGAGGGTGCCGACAGGCCCGAGGATGACGGTGGAGTCCCCGGTCTCATAATTGTAGTTGGCGAGGTAATTCCTCAGCCGGACGATGTCCTTGTTGTTCACCTCGCCGTCGCCGTTGGCATCGCTGCCGCCGGTGATCCCGGCGGATCTGGTGTTTTCGATGTAGCCTACCAAATAATTCTTCAGCCGGACAATGTCTATGTTATTGATCGTTTCGTCCTCGTTGGCGTCGCCGTAGAGGAAGGGGGTGTACGCAAACTCCGTCTCGATGACCTGCGTATCAAACGCGGGATTGGTAAAGATGGCGGTATGTGAGCGAATACCGCTCTCCCCTTCGGCAGAAGCCTTCTTTTCGATCTTGATCCTGGCGGCGACCTTCTCGGTTTCCGTGTGGGCGGACTCGGTGCTGACGCGGGTGGCGGTGCAGGAGGTATAATCCGAGGACCAGGCGTAGGTGGTTTCGCCCCAGGCGAAAACGGAGATTTGAAGCGTAACGGAAGGACCGTCCACGGATTCGATGGTGACAGACGTTACACCGGTTTTGACGCCGGAGATGGAGATGCCCTGATCGGCAACGCCGTTCACCTCGACGATCCCTTTATCCCAGCCGTACCAAAAGAGATTCTGAATATCCGCGTCGGCGGGCTCCAGGTTGATCTGGAGATTGACCTTTTCCCCAACGGCAAGCTCGATGGTGTTTGCCACCGGCGTCTCAACCGACGCGCCTGCCGCATTATCATTCACCAATACGGGGTGGAGACTCCGCACGGAAGAATACGACGCGCCCCCCACGATGACGGGGACATGGAGGACAGGTCCGTCCAAGGACTCAATGTTGATATACGTTACACCGGTTTTGTAACCGTAGATGAAGCCGCCCCGATCGACACCGGACACATAGACGATCTCCTCATCCCAGCCGTACCAAAAGAGATTCTGGTTGTCCGCATCGTAAGGATCCAGATCAAGAGAGAGGGTCTTCCATTCGCCCACGGAAAGCTCCACGGCGCTTACCACAACGTCGTCCACCTTGGGGATAATATCCTCCACAGGTTTGCCCACAAAGGGTTCTACCTCGTGATAGGTATAGATCTCACTCCACGTCTCGGGAGCCCACCTCGTGGGAGCCCCCGTCCGGGGGTCAATCCAATATGGGTTGGTGCTCTTATACACCTTCAAATAGGGCGCTTCGAAGACGAACCCCCAAATGTTGTCATTTTTGGGAAGATCGTAGTTCAAAGCGTACACCGTACCGCAGCTGCGGCGCGCAATATCCAGCTGCTTGATATCCTTGGACGTGGAATACAACAGGTTGACCCCGTCCGAAGCAAGGCGTGTGAAATTTCCGGACCAATACCTGTTCTCTTCGTCATACGCCCAATTATCCAGAACGGTCTTGACCACGTTTCCGTCCCAGTCGTAAATATAGGTGGTGTAGTAATAATAGATATAGTCTCCTTCAACGTAGTAATAGTGCTCGTCAAGGGAAGCGTTTTCATTATCCACGTAATAGAGCTGATCGTTCAACAGCTGGAAGGCGGACAGGGAGCAATGCCAGATGGCATTGTCATACCGGGTGTCCGTCGGCAGAGTCTCATAATCCCGGGCGGTATGACCCGTCTCATAAAAGGCGGCGGAGGAGAGAAGGAAGTTGTCGTGAAGAACCATACCGGGACAATCTCTATCGTCCCAGGTGACGTCCACAAAGTAGGGCATATTGTCAATGTAAACCAGATTCCAGGCGTGGTTCAATCTACCGGAATTCACATAGTAATTCTCAATGCCCACCTGATCCAACAGGTAACCGTAGGTCAGGGCATAGCCCTGGCAGACCACCTTGCGGGAGACCAGACCGGCATAGGCGGTGGCAAAATCGTGGTGATTCCCGCTGTCGAACTCCTCGTCACTGGGATACGTCACCCAGCCCACCAGACGGTCGTGGAGGAGAAGCGCCTTCTGCACATCCGTCAGCGCATCGTTGCCCTGAATGCCGGACAGCAGCTCCGCGGCGGCTTCACGCATCTGCCCGAGCTTGAATTTATAGCTATCGGAGTCTTCGCCTTCGCAGTAAGTCACTTTAACGCGGGTAATGTATGCCCCAAGGTAAGAGGGCACTAAACATTTTGAGTTTGAGCCGTCCACTTGAAACACTTCGGGGAGGGCGTAATAGATCACGTCGGAGATCAGTTCCATCTTCTCCACGGGAATCTGAAATTGCGAAAGATCGATGCTCTCATCGAAGGCGGCAAGACGCTCCATCAAATACGCCTTGAAGGCGGGAAGATCCAGCCCGATTTCCGCCGCAACATCAATATCCTCTTTCCCCACAAGCTCGGGATCGCCTTTATAAAGATTCCGCGCGATGGGGGGGAGGGGCGCGGCGCATTCCTCGGGTTGATGTTCCTGTTCCGCCTCGGGCATGACAATATTCCCCGCTGTTTCGGGCGCGCTGATCTCCGCCGCGAGCGCCGCGGCGGGCAACGCCGAAAGAAGCAGAAGAAGGGCAAGCAGAGCTGCCGTTGTGCGAAGCAGGTTCTTCATATAATCATCTCCAGAAAAACAGATAGTGCCGAAGGGATACTATCCCTTATCTCACCTTATTATATCACGTTTGTCAAGAGAATGCAACCACTCAAATAAAAAAACGCTTCCCCGTCCCGCGGCGGGACGGGGAAGCGTTATATTCAGCCCGGCTCATTTCCGGCGAGGCGGCGCTGGACTTCAATTTGAGCAAGGATCTCCTCCGGGAGGGTGGTGACGGGCTGATCCTGGATGAGCTTGCCCAGGGCGCTCTGACGGTCTTTCAGGCGCGCCAGGCGGTCGGGAATGGCGAAAAGCTCCTTCCGGCAATAGTCGACGCTTTCCGCGTCCCCCTGCCGCTGGTACAGGGAAACGCCCTGCAGCAGAAGGCGGGCGTATTCCTCATACTCCTCATAAGAAAAGGGCGCCACTTCAAACAATTTATTCTTGATTCGGATCACCTCGCCCAGCTTCCCTTCGGCATAGGCGGCGCGGACCTTGGCGGAATAGGCGATCTTGCAATTGGCGTTGCGTTCCAGAATGTGGTCGGCGATCTCCCCCGCACGGCGGACGTCCGTCTGTCGGGAAAGGTAGTATTCTTCATTGGGGGTATACCAGGGGTAAAGCTCCTGGGCGAAGGGCGCCTGATGAAAACGGGCGAAAAACAGGGCGGTCCCCATATACAGGCAGCCCAGCGCGAGCGCCCCCGCCAAAGCCCGTCTGGGAGACAGCTTTTTCAGGATCATCTTCGTCTTTCCCTCCCGGGGGGGCATCAGAACCAGCAAAACAAAGCAGAGGGAGAGAAACTGCAAGTCAAAATCAAAAGAGGCGTGAAGGAGCAACGCCAGGGCGGCGAGCTTTTCACCCCGGGCGACCTTCCGGGAGCGGAAGAAAACCACGACGGTCCAGATAAACAGTCCGAAGGGGATCCAGCCCACGTCCAGGAGGATCTGCACCGGATCGCTGTGGACAAATCGGACGGTATATACGCCGGTTTGGATCGCATGCTGTATATAATTCCAACCCAGATAGCCCATTCCGAAGGGACGGCGCAGGATCTGAGGCAGGGCGTCGAAAACATACAGGATCCGTCCCAGGAGGGAAGACTCCATAAAGGACAGGGAGAAGAGGCGGGTCACGGCGTTCTCGGCGCCGGAAAACCGGGCGTACAGGAACAACCCCGTAACCACCGCCGCCAGGGAAAGGACAGCGATCCATTTTCTTTTTTTACCCGGGCCGGTCAGGAACACCAGGAAGTGAATGAAGAGCGCCAAAACAAAGGTGGCGCGGCTACCGGTATAAACCATACCGCCCACGAGGACGGCAAGGAGAAGAGCCTTTTGCCAGTTGAATTTTCCCCGGGTGACAAGCAGTACCTGCGCCAAAAGCAGAAAAGCGGCAAAGGCATTGGGATATTGAAAGATACCCGCCATACGCCCGCGCACGGTAAAAAACGAGGCGACGGGGGGGATCCACATCAAAATCAAAGAGAGAATGACCAGTACGCCCGCCGCCCAGGGCAGGCGGTCGAGGATCTCCGTCCGGCGGTTTTCCTGCCACAGGAGGCATTCATACAGCAAGAGGGGCAGGAATTTTAAGGCGCCCACGAAGGCGGTCCCGGCGTCCACTGCCCAGAAGGGGGTAAAAAAGAGAAAGACGACCAGAACGAAAACCGGGATGGAGACCGGATCAAAGCGCCATTTTATGCCGCCGTTCTTTTTTGCTTTCCAAAGCAGAACGCCAAACAGCGCCACCGAAAAAAGACAGGCGACGTATTCATGATAGGCACCGATATACAGCAAAGCCGCCCACAGGAGGACCTCCGAAGGGGAGGGGGAAAAACGAGTGGTAGATTTCATAATCGTTCCTTTCAGGGGGAACAGAGAAGCGGCGGCAACGGAGTGCCGTTGCCGCCGCTTTTGGTGCTAATCGCTCAATGCCTCAAAATCATAGACTGATTATTTGGCAGAGGACTTTTTGATCTTCTTGCCGGTCACAACCACACCCGCCACAGAGACGAGAGCCACGAAGGACCAGATGATCAGAGAGGTGACATTGTCGCCGCCATCAGGCGATTTTTTACCGGTATTCGCGTTCGCAGCGGTCTCGCTCGTCGCGGGAGTCGTCGCGGGGGTCTCCACGTCGAAGGAAGCGTTGACGCCCTTGTCGCCCACCTGGAAGGTGATGGTGTACTTGCCATCCTCCAGGTTCTTCAGGAAGGATTCCTTCAGGGTGAAGGCGCCATTCTCATAGGTGTAATCTTCGTCGGATACCGCAACGCGGTTGCCGTCCTTATCGGTAATGACAACGGACTCTCTCACCAGAGCGCCGGTGGGATCCTTAACAGTGAAGTTGATCGCCTGCCCGCCTGCCTTGTTGAAGGAAACGGTTCTGCCTTCCGCGGTCTCTTCCACTTCCGCAGCTTCCAACATGGGGATGTCAGCCAGGGTCAGAGTCTGGTTTACGGCACCCGGGAAGTACTGCTCATCGAAGACGGCGGTGTAAGTGGTTTCACCCTTTGCGGTGGTGGTGGGATACGTGGTGGTGGCAGGGGTGATAGTGCCGGTGTAGTAAAAATCAATCCAGGCACCCGTTACATCACAAAGCGTGCAATCGGCGTAAACGTCAGTCGAAACGCTGGAAAAGATCTTTTCTTCGGGGGTGTAGTTCGCGGCTTCCTCGATGGAAATCTGCTTGTACGTTTCTTCCGCTACAGAGTAAACGTAGATATACCAGTTGGGGATATAGGTGGGATCGCCATAGACATGGGCGGTGGGATCCACGGGGATCAGATCGCCGCCGGACTTATAGTCGCCGCAGGCGCTGCACTTGATGCCGGCTTGATAACCGGGAGCCACGCAGGTGGCGGGAATTTTTTCGACTTGCACATCTTCGCCGGCATGGTTATCGGGATCCTTTTTAAGCGTCTCTTCTTGGGTCCAGGTGGCAAAGGAGTAGGTGGGGAAGGTGGCCGTGTAGGTGGTCTTGCCTTCCGCTACGCAGGTAGGATCGACGGTCGAGACAGAGGCTTTAGACGTCTCCTGCTCCGTGTGCTCGGAGTTAAGGGTGCAGGTGTGGGAGGCGGTGACTACGTAGGTGTGATAATAAACATCGTCAAAGACGTTGTCGTAGGTGGTTTCGCCCCAGACGTGGGCGGTGGGATCCACGGGGATCTCGGCGCCGCCTTCGACCCAATCATCGCAATCCTTGCACTTAGTGCCGGCTTCGTGACCGGGGTCCACACAGGTAGCAGCTTCCGCGGGAACCTGCTCGGTATTGGCGTGGACGCAGGAAACGACAGAGACGGTCACAGGGGTGACGGCGGAAGAAACATCATTAACAAATTGGTCATAAACCTCGACGGAGTCAATAGTAACTGTATAATCTTTGTAAGCGGCATCATCTGCAACATTGACAGTAGCAGTGAACAGAACGCCTGTTTCAGTAATGTCCCCGCTATCAGCTTCAATCATCGCATTTTTTCCAGGGGTACCACGGCCGATGGCTCCATAAGTTAAGTTTCCGTCCTGGGACATACCGGTCTCCAGAGCGAGGCTCGCTCCAAACATATTGAAACCGGGATTTGTGCTTGCGGAAACGGTAACGGTAAAGCTACCACCGCGAGTGACGGATGTCTTGTCCACAGTAACTACGAGCTGCATTTCATTATCAGCATACGCAAAGGTAGGCGCGATAAGGGAAACCAGCATCAGAACGGACAAGAGGACTGCTAATGCTTTCTTCATTGCTTTTCTCCTTTATGTTTACTATAATTGCTCCCATCGGAGTTG
>JAGDAA010000146.1 GCA_017959745.1 Clostridia bacterium | reverse complement strand
GTACCTGACCAAGATCACCGACGGCAAGGCCACCATGGAAGATCTGAAGCAGTTGGAAGAGATCGCCGCCACCGTGAAGGTCGGCGCCCTCTGCGCGCTGGGTCAGACCGCGGCGAACCCCATCCTGTCCACCCTCACCCAGTTCCGTGACGAGTACATCGCTCACATCGTGGACAAGAAGTGCCCCGCCAAGGTGTGCAAGAATCTGATGCAGTACGTGATTGATCCCGAGAAGTGCAAGAAGTGCGGCCTCTGCGCCAAACAATGCCCCGTGAGCGCCATCACCGGCGTGGTGGGCAAGGAGCCCTTCGTCATCGATCAGACCAAGTGCATCAAGTGCGGTATGTGTATGGCGTCCTGTAAATTCGGCGCCATCGACAAGAAATAAGGAGGGAACACACTATGGCTAAAATCAATATCAAGATCGAAGGGGTTCCCTACCAGGTGGAAGAGGGCATGACCGTTCTGGAAGCGGCGCGTGCCTGCGGCTATGAGATCCCTTCTCTCTGCACCTTCAATCACGGTGAATGCAACCGCGGTTCCTGCCGGGTCTGCCTGGTGGAAGCCACCGGCGCCAGAGGCCTGGTCGCCTCCTGCGTCTATCCCGTCAATGAAGGCATGGAGATCACCATCTCCTCTCCCAAGGCCGTGGCTGCCCGCCGCGCCTCTGTGGAGCTTCTGCTTTCCAACCACTCCATGAAGTGCCAGCAGTGCGAGAAGAACGGCAAGTGCGAGCTTCTCCACGTGGCGAACCTCACCGGCGCCCGGGAGGATATGTTCCTGGGTGAAAAGACCCCCACCACCATCGACGAGCTGGCGCCCGCTCTCACGAGAGACACCAGCAAGTGCATCCTCTGCGGCCGCTGCGTCGCCCGCTGCGCCAACGCGCACGGTCTGGGGATCTTAGGCTTTGAGAACCGCGGCTTCAACACCATCGTGGGTCCCGCGGAGAACCGCTCCTTCGCCGATTCGCCCTGTATCCAGTGCGGCCAGTGCGTGACCGTTTGTCCCACCGGCGCCCTTATGGAAAAGAGCGAGATCGCGAAAGTGGACGAAGCTATGGCTGCCGGCAAGTTCGTAGTGGTCCAGACCGCGCCCGCCGTGAGAGCGGCGCTGGGCGAGGAATTCGGTATGCCCATCGGCACCCCCGTCACCGGCAAGATGGCGGCGGCGCTCCGGAGACTGGGCTTCAAGAGAGTGTACGACACCAACTACGGCGCCGACCTCACCATCATGGAGGAAGCCACCGAGCTTCTGGGCAGGATCAAGAACGGCGGCAAGCTGCCTATGATCACCTCCTGCTCCCCCGGATGGATCAACTACGCGGAGTACAACTACGGCGACCTTCTGGGTCACCTGTCCTCCTGCAAGTCCCCCCACGAAATGCAGGGCGCGATCCTGAAGCATTACTGGGCGGAGAAAGCGGGTGTGAAGCCCGAGGATATGTTCGTGGTTTCCATTATGCCCTGTACCGCCAAGAAGTATGAGAAGGAGCGCGACGCCAACAAGACGAGAGGCCTTGCCGACGTGGACGCCGTTCTCACCACCCGCGAGCTGGGGAAACTCATCCGCCGCAGCGGTATCAACTTCACCAAGCTGCCCGATGAGGACTTCGATCACGACGTGATCGGCGATTACACCGGCGCCGCCGTGATCTTCGGCGTGACCGGCGGTGTGATGGAAGCGGCTCTTCGTACCGCCGCCTTCGTTCTCACCGGCAAAGAGCATGAAGCCATCAAGTTCGAGGAAGTCCGCGGCTTCGACGGCATCAAGGAGGCCTCCTTCGACCTGGCGGGTATGACTGTGAATATCGCGGTCGCCCACGGTATGAAGAACGCCAAGGTCCTGCTGGACGACATCCGCGCCGGCAAGAGCAAGTATCACTTCATCGAGGTCATGGGATGCCCCGGCGGCTGTATCAACGGCGGCGGCCAGCCCTACGTCCGTGAGTGCTTCCTGCCCAACGAGGATCTTGACATCATCGACACCTACAAAGCCAAACGCGCCGCGGCGCTCTACTCCGAGGATGAGAGACAGACCATCCGTCAGTCCCACAACAATCCTCAGATCCAGGCGCTGTATAAAGACTTCCTGGGCGAGCCCAACTCCCACCTGTCCCACGAGCTGCTCCACACCGAGTACGCTCCCAAGGAGCGCTTCCCCAAGAAGTAAACCACAAGCACAAAAAAGACGGTCGGTCTTCCGACCGTCTTTTTTCGCGCCCGCGCCCCGGAAACTTCAAATTGACAAAGAGGGCGGGGGTTTCTATAATAGGATTTGTAAGGACTTTTCTTTTGGAGGCTGGTATGAAAAAAGCGATTTTCCGGGCATGGGCGGCGCTCCTTGCCCTCCTGTTCCTCCTGGGCGGATGCGCCGGGGGACCGGAGGAGAAGGACGCTCCCATTCTGGCGGCGAATCCCCTGATCCGCGCCGTTGCCGATGCCGACGGCGCCACCTGCCTTTTGCCCGGCGGTGACGGCGTTTTAGCGCTGTGGGAGCGGGACGGGGGCTTTTCCGCCTCCTACGTTTCCGCCGGAAAGAGCGCTTTGACGGAGAGCTTGATCGCCGCCGACGGTTCCCCCACGGGGGCGGGTTTTCTGGAAACGGAATCCGGCAAAGGGATCCTGGCTGTCGGCAAACGGGCGTGGTACCTGCTTCTGGACGGCTCCGGCGCGGAGGAAAAGACCCTGCCCGGGGACGTGGTCTTCACCGGCGTCTGCTACCGGGACGAGGGCTTCGTGTGCCGCAAGGGTTCTCTGCTGGTCCTGGTCCCCGCCTCTCTCGATGATCCTCTGGTGCTCACGGATACCGACCTCTTCCCCGGCTTCGGGGAGGTGCTGACGGTCACCCCGGACGGGAAACAGATCTGGTTTACCAAGGTCGATTCATCCGGGAAAGCGACGGCGCTTGCCGCTTTCCGTCCCGGCGACACAAAGATCGATGAAGAGATCCCCCTATTGTTTGACGAAGCCCTGCCCGCCCCCGAAGACCGGGTCCTTTTGATCCGTACAGGGGGGGAAGAAACCGTTTTTACCCTTTTGAACCTGTCTTCCAAGGAAACGTCTTCCCTCACCGTCCCCTGCGGGGTGGAAAAGCCCGTGTTGAACGCCGCCGCCTCCCGTCTCGCATTTTGGGACCGGGCGGCAAGCAAGATCCGGGTCTATGATTTTGACGCCGGGGAGGAGATCGGCGTGAAGGACAGTACCGACCTGGGGGACGCGGCGGCGCTGTGCTACGGCGGAGACGGCTCTCTCTACGCCTCTATGCGCCGGGACGGGAGCGAGATCCTGATGACCCTCGCCCGCCCGTAAGGCCCCCTTTATCCGAAAAGGACCGCTCCGAATCAAGCGTTTGGGGCGGTCCTTTTCCGCGTCCCGGGGACGCCGGACCCTGTTTTTGTCCCTGCCATCCTTGCATTTTTTCCCAAAGTATGATACTATACAATTACTTATAGGTAAAAGGCGGGGTATGCCCGCTGAAAGGAAAAGAAACAACTATGGAACTGACTGTCATTATTCCCGCCTTCAACGCTGAAAAAACCCTGCCCGATACCCTGGCGTCCCTCCGGGCGCAGACCCTGTCGGCGGCGTGGGAGGTCATCGCCGTGGACGACGGCTCCACAGACGGCACCGGCGGGATCCTGGCGGCAGCGGCGGCGGATTTCCCCGCGCCCTTTCAGGTGATCACCCAGGAAAACGCCGGGGTGGGCGCCGCCCGGAACAGAGGGCTTATCGCCGCGGAAGGGGATTACGTCACCTGGCTGGACGCGGACGATCTTCTTCTGCCCGACGCCCTGAATACCGCGCTGACGGAGGCTCTCTCCCGGGACGCGGATATTTTGATGTTCGATTCGGAATATCTCTACCCCGACGGCAGGGTCGAACCCTATCCCGCCTCCCCGGAGCCGGCGGGCGACCTGACGGCGCGGGACTACCTGTACGCGGAGCCCGCCCCCTGGAACAAGCTCATCCGCCGCAAGATCTTCGTGGACGAAGGGCTGCGCTTCCCGGAGGGGATCTGGTATGAGGATCTGGCGCTGATCCCGGCGCTGGGCGCCTTCGCGGAGAAAATATGGTATTGTAAAAAAGTCCTTCACCGCTACAACCGGGCGGGTGAATCCATCACCCGGGGCGCCTGGAGCGCTAAGCGTCTGGATATATTGAAGGCGCTGGACTGCCTGATCCGCCTCGTCCCCACCCAGCGGGAGGACGCGGAGGTCCTGGCGTTCCGCCACCTGTACGGCACCTTTGCCTGGCAGGCGTGGCAGGCGGGGGACCTGGACGCCATCCGCGCCATCAACGCCTTTGTCGCGGACAAGCTTCCCCATTGGGAAAAGGATCCGCTCATTCAGCTGGAACCCTGGAAACGCCGCTTTACCGCGACCTTGTTCTACCGGGAGGAATTCGGGCTTCTGCGCCTGTGGAAAGGATTTGGTTCATGAAACGGCGCTATGCCGTGACGGTGGCGCAGGTTTTCTTTGCCACCCTGCCTTTGTGGGAGATCTACCGGAGCTTTTTCCACAGCCGCTTCGAGATCGGCCCCCTCGCTGTGGAGGAAATCTGGCTTCTGGCGTCGGGGCTTGCCATCCTGTTCGCGGGGGCGGCTTACGCCCTGAAAAAAGGACGGAAAAGGGCGTTGACGGCAGCCGCCGTCTCCCTTGCTATTCTTCTGATTTACACCCTGATCCACGCGCGCCACGCGGCGGGCTTCGATCCCTCGATCCTGCCCGGGGCGGCGCCGTCTTTCGCCGTGGAATGCTATTACGTCCTGCGGTTGTATCTGGCGCCCTTCGCCATTCTGGCGGGGCTTTTCCTGCTGGATATCCGCCCCTCGGAGCTGATGCCCGCCGTAAAGCTCGCCGTGGGTATCCTGGCGGGGGTGGTGTGCGTCTGCTGCCTCACCGGCACGGGCTTTGCCACCTATCAGGACGGGAACACAAAGATCCTCGGCGGTTTCTTCACCTGGCTGGCACGAAGCGGATCGGACGATCCCGCCCGGTACACGTCAAAGGGACTGTTTTCCTCCGGCAACGAGGTGGGCGCCGTTCTCTTCTTCCTGTCCCCCCTTCTGTGCCGGGACGCCCTGGCGAAAAACCGGAAATGGACCGACCTTCTTCTGGTCTTTCTGACGGGATTTGCCGCCGTCGCTCTGGGGACCCGGGTGGGCGCCCTGGGGACCTTGCTGATGATCGTTCTCACCCTTCTTGCCGTCCTGGCGAACGCCCTGCGGCAAAAGGGCTTTCGCGCCTGCCTGCGCCGGGCAGTCCCCTACGTACTGCTCTTCGCCGTTCTGCTCGGCGTGTATGTCCTCTCCCCGGGCAGGGCGCTGCAGACCCGGCGGGCGGAGACCGCTTCCGCGGAGCGAACGCCCGCCGCGCTTGTCCCGGCGGAGGATGAAAAACTGCCCGCCTATGTGAAAGACCACGGGTGGGAGCACTATATCAACAAATGGTTTCCCGAGATCTATCCCGCGGAGAACGACACTGACTTCTGGCGGCGCGTACTCACCCGGGACGGGAAACTGAACCGGGATGACCGGACTTTTAAGGAGGCATTGATCGCCCGCGTCTCGGAGCGAGACGGCAGAGGGGGGGATCTGTGGCTGGGCATCGGCAGGACCTCCGGGGTCCCCTACAGTGAGAGGGATCTCTCCTTCCAGGTCCAGGTGTACGGCATCATCGGCGCGATCCTTCTGCTTCTGCCCTTCGCGGCGGCGGGGATCCGCGCCGGAATAAAGGCCTGTCAAAATCTCATCGCCCGTCGGGATCTTACCCGTCCCGCCGCCCTGTGTCTGTCTCTGATCGCCGCCTTCGGCGCGGCGTATTTCGCGGGGCACGTCTTTGATTCCACCCTGCCAACCTACGCGCTCATCGCCCCCGCCGGTATGGCGTTTGCCCTCCGGGCGGAAGGGAAATGAAGCCGCGCCATTAAACAGAAAGGAAGGATGCCCATGAACGCGCCCGCTTCCCGCACTGCCGCCAGCGCGAAAAACGCCGCGGCGGGGCTTTTGTACCGCGTGGCGGTCAGCGTACTGAAGCTGGCGGTCAAAATGGTCTTCGTGCGGTTTTTGTCCGAGGAGCTTTACGGCGTCAGCGGGTTGTTCGGCAACGTGCTGGGGCTTCTCGCCCTGGCGGATCTCGGCGTGACCACCGCCGTCACCTTCGCCCTGTATAAGCCTTTGGCGGAGGGGGAAAACGGACGGGTCGCCGCCATCATGGGCTTCATCAAAAAGTCTTACCGGATCATCGCGTTCGCCATCCTGGGATTGGGCCTTGTTCTTTTGCCCTTCCTGCCCTTTCTTGTGGAAGGCGGGGGCGTGGATCATTTACGGCTGTATTATCTGATCTATCTGGGCAATATGGTGGTGGAGTATCTCTTCTCCTACCGCCGCGTCCTGGCGACCGCCTCCCAGGAGGCGTGGCGGATGACGCCCTTTCAGACCTTGTTCGACGCCCTCATCGCCGTGTTTCAGGTGGTCGTGCTTTTGGCGTTCCACCGGCAGGCTTGGTGCTACACGGTGTTCCTTTTGACCCAGAGCATAGGGCTGTTGGCGGAAAATTTTGCCATCAACCGCCACCTGGACCGGGTCTACCCGGTTTTGAAGGAAAGCGCCCCGAAACTGCCGGACGGGGAAAAGAAGAGCCTGTTCAAAAACGTCCGCGCACTGATGCTCCACAAGGTGGGCAGCGTGGTGGTGGCGGGCACGGATAACCTGATCATCTCCGCGGTCATCGGGCTCGCCGCGGTAGGGCATTATTCCAACTACGCCTCCCTCATCGCCACCGTCTCCGGCGTGGTTTACATTATTACGAGCAACGCCACCGCCTCCTTCGGCAATCTTTTGGCGGCGGAGGACGGGGAAAAGGGGCTGCGTGTCTTCCGGGAATGGATGACGGGCTGCAGCGTCCTCTACGGCGTGGGAACGGCGTTTTTCATCACCCTCTTTCGCCCCTTCATCACCCTGGCGTACGGTGAAAAGTTCCTGCTGGAGCCGGGGGTCGTGGTCCTTGTGGTAACGGCAAACTTCTTCCTTTTAGGGCTTTCCGCGTCCCTGGACGTGGTGAAAGCCGCGGCGGGGCTTTACGACCCGGATAAATGGGCGCCGCTGGCGCAGGCGGCGGTAAACCTCGCTGTCAGCATCGTTCTGGCGAAGACCATCGGCATCGCCGGCGTCTTCTGGGGGACCCTGATCAGCGTCCTGATCCCCCTGACGGTGAAGCCCGTGGTGCTGTATAAGCACCTGTTCGGCAAAGGGCTGGGACGGTATTTCGCCATGTTTCTCTACGAGGCCGCCCTGACCGCCGCCGTCGCCGCCCTGGCGTGGTGGCTCTGCGATCTGTGGTCTCCGGAGAATGTGTTTTTCGCCCTTCTGTATAAACTGGGCGTCACCGTCCTGGTCGCCCCCGGCCTCTTTGCCGCCGCCAACGCGCCCTTTCCCGCCTTCCGCGCGCTTCTCGCGCGCGGTGTGGCTCTGATAAAGGGAAGAAAGGGGGAGAGCCGTGCCTGAGATCAGTGTGATCGTGCCGGTCTACAACACCGCGCCGCGTCTTGACGTATGCCTCGCCAGTCTGGCGGCACAGCGCCTTCCGGATTTTGAAGCCATCCTGGTGAACGACGGCTCCACGGACGAAAGCGGCGCGATCCTGGCGTCCTGGGCGGAAAAGGATCCCCGCTTTCAGGTGCTGACCCGGGAGAACGGGGGGCTTTCCGCCGCCCGGAATACCGGCGTCGCCGCGGCGTCGGGAGAATATCTCGCCTTTCTGGACAGCGATGATACCCTCGCCCCGGACTTTCTGTCAAAGCTCTATGAGAAGGCCCTCTCGGAGGATCTGGATCTGGTGCTCTGCGCCTTTGCTTACGTGTATCCCGACGGACGGCGGGTGGAAGCGCCCGTTCGCCATCACCTGTCCGAAGACCCCGCCCGGGAGTATCTGCTCTCCGAGCCTATGGCGCCCGTTCGCCTGTTCCGCCGCGCTCTGTTCGACGGCGTTTCTTTCCGGGAGGGCATCTTGTACGAGGATCTGGAATTGACCCCCGTCTTCGCCGCGAAAACCGAAAAGATCGGCTTCGTGGACGAACCGCTCTACAACTATTATCAGCGGGGCGGGAGCATTATGCGAAGCGACTTTTCCCCCCGTCAGCTGGATATTTTCACCGTTCTGGAAAGCGTTTCTATGCGGATGGCGACCCTGCGGCGCTTTTCCGATTTCAGCCGGGAGATCGAGTATCTGTATATCGAGCATCTCCTGCGCTCCGCCGCCCTGCGCTTCTGTACCGCCCCCGAAAGAAAGGCGTTGTTCGCCCGCCTCAGGGAAACGATGAAAAAGCGCTTCCCCCGGTGGCGGAAGAATCCCTATCTGAAAAAGAAGTCCTTTCCCTTCCGTTTGATCGTTCGCCTCGCCGGCGGCGGGCATTACCGCCTGATCGCCCTCCTTCGCCGCCTGAAAGGTCGTTTATGAAAGTATCCGTTGTCATTCCCGCCTACAAGGTGGAGGCGTATCTGCCCGCCTGTCTCGGCTCTTTGGAAAAAGAGCCCCTTCGGGACGCGGAATTTCTGGTGGTGGACGACGGCTCCCCCGACGGCTCCGCCGGGATCGCCCGGGATTTCGCCGCCCGGGACGGGCGCTTTGTTCTGCTGCGAAAGGAGAACGGCGGACTGTCCTCCGCCCGGAATTTCGGCTTGGAGCGGGCGGCGGGGGACGCGATCTTCTTTCTGGACGGAGACGACGCCCTGATCCCCGGCGCCCTGACCAAAATGGTGGCGCGCCTGGAGGAAGCCGGCGCGGACCTGGTGCTGTGCGACGCGCGCTACGCCTGGGAAAACGGCAAGACAAAAGATGTGTCCTCGGGCTTTCACGGCGTCGCGGAAGGGGCGGCGGCAAAGCCGCTGATCACCCGGCTCTATCCCGCCGCCTGGAACAAGCTCTACCGGCGGGCGCTCATCGGCGATCTGCGCTTTCTCCCCGGCGTCTGGTTTGAGGACGTGGAGTTTTTCCACCGGCTCTTCCCCCGGGTGAACAAGCTCGCCTCCATTGACGAAGCGGGCGTTCTGTACCGGCAGCGGGAGGGGAGCATCACCGCCCGCCCGGACCCCAGGCTCTTCGACTATCTCACCGTGGTGGAGAGCTTCTGCGACTGGTACCGGGACAAAGGACTTCTCCCCGACTGGGAGAGGGAGATCTCCTGCTGCGCCGCCCGGTATCTTTTAGCCACCTTCTGCAAGCGCGCCGCCAGGCTCCCCGGGGCAATGCCGGGAGAAGCGGCGAAACGGTCCCTGGCGTTTCTGGACGGGCGTTTTCCCGGCTGGCGGCGCAACCCGTATCTGACCGGGGCGAAGGGGTTTTACGTGAAGCATTTTTCGGCGTCTTGGATGCCGTTATTACGGAGTATCAAATGAAAAAAGTCGTTTTCTTTCAACTGGAGGCCGGTCAGTCCGGCGGCGTTTCCGGTGTGAACCGGGCAGTGGCGAAAGCCCTGGCGGGCGCCGGCTGGCAGGTGCATTTTCTCTTTCTGTGCCGGGCGGGCAGGGAGCCCTCCCTTCCCGGCGTCCGCACGGTGGTGCTTTCCCCCCGTCCCTGGGGCCTTGCCACCGGCACGGAGATGAAGGCGCTTCTGGCGTCCTTTCATCCCTTCCGGGCGGCGGGGCTTCTTATGCGCCGACTGGGGCAGGAAAAGAACCGGGAAAAGCTCTACGTCCGGGCGAAGGAGGTCCTGCGGGAGATCGACCCGGACCGGATCGTCACCTCCCATTACCTGGTCCTGCCCGGGGTGCCGGAGGAGCTGCTGCCCCGCACCATCCACCACGTCCACACCTCCTTTGCCGCCACCAAAAATCAGGCGGATAATTTCAAGACCATTTCCAGCTACAAGGACCGGATCCGTTTCCTGTGGCTCTCCGCCGCCATCCGGGACAAGGCGGTATCCGAGGGATTTTCCCGGTCGTCGTACCTGATGAATCCCGTCCCCTTCACCGCCCCCCGCACCCGGGTGGAGGAAAAGAGAAAAGTGGTGGTGGTCTCCCGTTTTTCCCCGGAGAAGCGTTTGCCCTTGATGGTGGAGCTTCTGAAAAAGACCCTGCCCCTCCACTGGCGGGCGGAGTTCTGGGGCGACGGGGAGGAAAAGGAGGCGATCCGCGCCGCGATCGACGGAGACAACCGCTTCGCCCTCCGGGGCGTGACGGGGGATCCCAAAGCCGTGTTCGCCACCGCCGCCTTCACCGTCAATACCTCCCTGTATGAAGGTGTGCCCCTGACCATTCTGGAGGCCGCCGCCTGCGGCGTTCCCACCCTGTCCTTCCGCTTCGGTGAGGCGGCGGACGAGATCATCAGGGACGGGGAGACCGGCGTGCTCATCGACCAGGACGATCTGGTCAGTATGGAAGACGCTCTGCGCGTCCTCTTCACCAGCCCCGGCTGGCGCAAGACCCTGTCCATGGCGGCGCATGAAGCCGCCCGCGGCTTCGCCCTGGAAAAAGTCAAGGAGGACTGGCTGGCGCTTTTAGAGGAAGAATAGCCGTCAGCCGTCAGCTTGCGGAGGAAGAAAACCTCCTCGGCGGTTTTCAACCACAATTATTCATTCTTCATTTTTAGCCGCAGATCTTCCCCGGGCTTACCATCCCGGCGAAGCGAAGGATCTCCCGGAAACCGGGGGAGACTTGACAAATCTACCTTTATATGATACATTACCCACACGGCGTGGAAGAAGGCAGCCCCCCGCGGGACGCATACAGAGAGGATCGCGTTCGGTGTAAGCGATCTTGCGAAAGCGGAGCGGGCATTTCCCTTCGGAGCCCGGGCGGTGAAAGAAGAGTAGTCGCCCGCGGGAGATCCCGTTACAGATCCTCAATGAGTTGCTGGGGCGTATTCCCCGGAATTTCAGGTGGTACCGCGAGACGCAGCCGCTCTCGTCCTGATGGACGGGAGCGGTTTTTCATTTGCGGCTGACTTTTATCAGCTGACAACGAAAGGAGTCATTATGAGCGAATTATCGGAGAAATTAAAGCAGATCCGGCAGGAGATCGAGGAGAAGATCGCCTCCTACGATTCCTCCCGGACCCTGTATGAGTTCCGGAAGGCGATGCTGGACAACCGGGAGGGGCGCATCAGCCTTCTCATGCGGACCTTGAAGGATATCCCCAAAGAGGAGCGCCCGGAGGCCGGCAAAAACATCAACGACTTGAAGGAATGGGCGCTGGCGCGCTTTGAGGAAACGGACCGCCGCCTGCACAAGCTGGAAGTGGCGCTGCGGGAAAAGGCGGAGACGGTGGACGTCACCGAGCCCGCGAAAACGAGGGAGATGGGGCATCTGCACCCCATCACCCTGGTGACAAACGAGCTCATCGACGTGTTCCAGGGCATGGGCTTCACCGTGTACGAGGGCAGGGAGATCGAGAACGATTACTACAATTTCACCGCCCTGAATACCCCCAAGGATCACCCCGCCCGGGATATGCAGGACACCTTCTACGTCTCCGGCGATTTCCTCCTGCGCACCC
>JAGDAA010000145.1 GCA_017959745.1 Clostridia bacterium | reverse complement strand
TACTTGTCGTAAGCGCTCTTCGCCGCCTCGATCAGTTCGGGGTTGTCGGCGAGTCCTAAGTAGTTGTTCGCGCACATATTGATCAGTTCCTTGCCGTCGGCAAAGATGTGGGCGGACTGGGGGGTGGTGATGATCCGTTCGTTCTTCTTCACGCCCGCCTGTTCGATCTCGCCCAGAGTCTGTTTGTAAAATGCCAACGCTTCTTTCTTGTTCATGCTTCCCTCTCCCTTCAATCGTTCACGTGGCTCCAGTCCAGGATGACCTTGCCGGACTGACCGGAGATCATCGCCTCGAAGCCCTTGGCGTAGTCCTTGATATCAAAGCGGTGGGTGATGATCTTCTCCAGGGGGAAGCCCGCTTCCACCAGGGATGTCATCTTGTACCAGGTCTCATACATTTCCCGACCGTAGATGCCCTTGATCTTGAGGCCGTTCCAGATGATGGTATTGATGGGCACTTCCGTCATATTGTGCCCCTGGATGCCCAGAAGGGCGATGCGCCCGCCGTTGCACATGGAGTCGATGAGCTGACCCAAAGCGTGGCGGTTGCCGCTCATTTCCATACCCACGTCAAAGCCTTCCACCATACCCAGGTCGCGCATAACCTCTTTTAAGTCTTCCCTGCCCGTGTTCACGGTGATGACGCCGAACTTTTTGGCAAGGTCCAGGCGATAGTCGTTCAGGTCCGTGATGACCACGTGCCGGGCGCCGGAGAATTTGGCGATGCCCGCCGCCATGATCCCGATGGGTCCCGCCCCGGTGATCAGAACGTCCTCGCCCAAGGTGGGGAAAGAAAGCGCGGTGTGCGCGGCGTTGCCGAAGGGATCAAAGATGGAATACAGCTCCTCCGGGATCTTCTTGGAGGTGTGGATCACGTTGGATGCGGGGATCACCAGGTATTCTGCAAAAGCCCCGTCCCGGTTGACGCCCACGCCTTTCGTGAATTTGCAGAGGTGTCCTCTGCCCGCGCGGCAGTTGCGGCATTTCCCGCAGATGATATGCCCCTCGCCGGAGACGATATCGCCCACCTTGCAGCTGTCAACGCCCTCGCCTACTTCCACGATCTCGCCCACGTATTCGTGACCGGCGGTGGTGCCGAGCTTGATGGTCTCCTGCGCCCACTCGTTCCACTGCCAGATATGCACGTCCGTACCGCAGATGGCGGTCTTATGGATCTTGATCTTCACTTCGCCGTGCCCCACCGCGGGGACCGGCACGCGCTTCATGGTCAGCCCCTCTTCGGGTTTATCCTTGACCAGCGCCCACATAGTTTCCTGCATCCTGTGTCCCTTCTTTCCTGGAAAGTGTCCGTGTAATAAAGACAGATGGTTTTCCACCTTTTATTCTTATTGTTCATTCTATATCAAACCCCGAAAAAACACAAGAGGAAAAAAGAAAAAAGCCTCTTAAAAAATCTTCGTTTTTTCCGGAAAACGCTTTCTTCTCTTCTCCCGGTTCTCTCTTTCAAAGTCAAACGCGCGTTTTTGTTCGTCCTCTGCGGACAAAACAAAGCCGTGAGATCGGCGGAACCGGGAGCGGGATATTCGATAAGCGGCGGGGTGATGTGCTCTTCCATCAGCGGCTTTTGCCGTTGTATGAAATCAACACGAAGTGTTGTATGGCATCATCCCGCAGGGATGTATGGCATCAAGCCGACGGAGGAGCATACACCGCTTGCGCGGTGATGACATACACACCTGCGGTGTGATTCCATACAGCCGCAAGCGGCTGATGACATACCAAGCCTCCTAAAGTCGGCTTGGATTGAAAAAAGCACTTGCTTTCGCAAGTGCTTTTTTCTGGAGCGGGCGAGGGGAATCGAACCCCCCTATGCAGCTTGGGAAGCTGCCATTCTACCAATGAATTACGCCCGCAAACGATATGCCGGGCTGCCTGTACGGCAGGCGCCAACGACAGTGCCGTTATTATAGCACTCTTTCGCGGCTTTTGCAATACCAAATTTACAGAAATACAAAAAAAGATCAAACTCCATTCTAAGCCGGGAACGGACGCCTTGCGGATCCGGCTCTCGCAAACGTCCCCGTTCAAATCCCTCCGTCTGTAATAAATCAAACAGGATACCCGCTTTGCGGATATCCTGTTTGATTGGTCTGAGTGGCGGGATTTCTCGCCTGCGGGCGAGCCGCGGCACGGCTCTGGCTGTCCTCTTGCGGTGCCCGAAAAACGGTGCGGGGATGCTACCGCATCCTGTCCTTCCATTTTTCGACCGCGGCGACTCGCTCACCTCGCTATATCCGCTTCGCGGCGCTCGGATCGCTCCCCCTCCCCGGCACGCCATTCACTCCCGCTGCCTGTTGCAACATCGGCTCTGTCTGCGCGTACAGGGGCACGCGCGCCAATCGCCGTGTTGCTGCCACTCCTTTTTGCTCGCTTCCTCCGCCCCTTCGGCGGCGCTCGCAAACGTCCCCGTTCAAATCCCCCCGTCCGTTATAAAAATATCGGGCACGCCAAACGGCGTGTCCGATATTTTGGTCTGAGTGGCGGGATTTGAACCCACGGCCTCTACCACCCCAAGGTAGCGCGCTACCATCTGCGCTACACCCAGATTGCTATAGTATTATAGCCACCCGCGCTTTTTTTGTCAAGTGCTTTTGGCATTTTTTCTGCGAATCGGGGAAAAATGAGCATTGCGGCGCGGAGCGTCTGAAAACCGTGATTTTTTTATGAAAACACTTGACTTTTCAAAACGCCTATGCTATCATATTCGAGCGGTTTTTCAGCGTGCGCCTATGCTATGCGGGTGTAGTTCAATGGTAGAATTCCAGCCTTCCAAGCTGATTACGAGTGTTCGATTCCCTTCACCCGCTCCAAGCATGTGCTTGTAGCTCAGCTGGATAGAGCAACTGCCTTCTAAGCAGTAGGCCGGGGGTTCGAATCCCTCCAAGCACGCCAGTATGGTGGATATAGCTCAGTTGGTTAGAGCGCCAGGTTGTGGCCCTGGAGGCCGTCGGTTCGAATCCGACTACCCACCCCACTTGAAAATAAGACCGGTTTTTCCGGTCTTTATACGGCGGAATAGCTCAGTTGGCTAGAGCATCCGGTTCATACCCGGCAGGTCGTAGGTTCAAATCCCACTTCCGCTACCAGCAAAACGCCTACGGGCGTTTTGCTATCCGCGGGCGTAATTCATTGGTAGAATGGCAGCTTCCCAAGCTGCATAGGGGGGTTCGATTCCCCTCGCCCGCTCCACAAAAAAAGGCGCCCTTCGGGGCGTCT
>JAGDAA010000144.1 GCA_017959745.1 Clostridia bacterium | reverse complement strand
CTTTTTGACGGTCTTCTGCAGGTCAACGATATGGATACCGTTTCTCTGGGTGAAGATGTACTCCGCCATTTTGGGGTTCCACCGTCTGGTCTGGTGGCCGAAGTGCACGCCTGCTTCCAGGAGCTGCTTCATGGTGATAACGTTGCTCATGATTTTTTCCTTTCCGGGTTTTACCCGCCACGCCCCGACAAAGCACGGCTTTCGCCGACCCGCTTTGCCGAATACGGGGACGTGTGTGGATTTTTATTCAGTGAATTTTAGCACAGCAAAACCGAAAATGCAAGACTTTTTTTATATTTTTTCAAAAGGATGGGGAAAAATCGGTTTTACTCTATGCTCATCGCCTTTTCATATTCTTTTCTGAGATACGCCTTGGAGACCAGCGCGGAGATGTGATCCCAGGGCAAAATTTGGTCTTTTCCGATCTCCCGGTTGGCGTAGAAGGAAGAATCCAGCCCCTCCTCCGCCATGGCTTCTTCCCAGCGATCCAGGGAGAAATACTCATCCCAGGCGTCAAAGATCTGTCCCTTGCGATAGACCCGGACAAGGGCGCCGGCGACCCGGCGGTCCCCCCGGGCAAGGATGGCTTCCACCCGACTGGCGCTGGCGTCGTGATAGGCGTAGCTGATCTTTTTGGACCGGATGTGTTCCCGCACCAGGTTTTGTTTCCGCTCCACCTCATCCAAGGTATTCTGACCCGCCCACTGGAACGGGGTAAGAGGCTTGGGGATGAAGCAGGAGACGCTGATGTTGACAGAAACGCCCTTACCCTTTGGCTTATCGGGATTGGCGTAAAACAAATTGACGATGCGGCCAGCCAGTTCCGGGATGCCGATCACGTCCTCGTCCTTCTCGTTGGGCAGTCCGTCGATAAAATAGAGCTTCACGGCGGTCATCCCCGCGGAAAAGACGTAAGTCATGGAGCGGGTGATGTCCTCCTCCGTCACGCCCTTATGGATCACGTCGCGCAGTCTTTGGGTGCCGGCTTCCGGCGCGAAGGTGAAAGATCCCTTTTTCAGTCCGGGGACCTGATCCATTATTTTTTGGGAAAAGCTGTCCACCCGCATAGAAGGAAGGGACAGGCGGATCTTTTGTTCCGGGCACCAGCTCAAAAGCTTTTCGCACATTTCCCCCAGGCCCGAATAGTCGGAAATGGAAAGGGCGCACATACTGATCTCCCCGTAACCGGTGCCTTTGACAGCGTCCCTTGCCTGACGGTCCAGGCATTGGGGGCTTCTCTCCCGGATGGGGCGATTGGTCATCCCAGCCTGGCAGAAGCGGCAGCCACGGATACAGCCGCGAAACACCTCTAAGGTGATCCGGTTGTGGACCGCCTCCACGTGGGGAATGGGGGGGTCGGTGGGGTAATAGGCGTTTTCAAAGTCCTTGATGATCCGTTTTTTGATCACCCGGGGTACATCGGGAAATTTCGGTTCGAAGGAAGCGATTTCGCCGTTTTCCTTATAGCTCACCTCATACAGGGACGGCACATAAAAGCCGGACAGATGGGATGCCTCCCGGAGAAACTCTGCCTTGCTCTTCCCCGCTTTCTTGCAGGTCTCGTACAGGTTCACCAGTTCCGGAAGCGCCTCTTCCCCTTCCCCGATGCTCATAATATCAAAGAAGGGCGCGAAGGGCTCCGGATTATAGGTACAGGGACCGCCGCATAGCAGGACGGGATAACTTTCGTCGCGATCATCGGCGTAAAAGGGTATGCCCGCCAATTCCAGCATATACAGAACGTTGGTGTAGCACAATTCGTACTGGAGGGTGAAGGAGCAGATGTCAAAGTCCCGGATGGGATCGCCGCTTTCCAGGGCGTATAGGGGGATCTTCTCCCGCCGCAAAACCTCGCCCATATCGGGCCAGGGGGCGAAGACACGCTCGCACCAGACGTTTTCCATCTGATTCAAAACGCCGCAAAGGATCTTCATACCAAGATTAGACATACCGATCTCGTACACGTCCGGAAAACAGAAGGCGTAGCGGATCTTGCCCGCTTTGTCCTTGATGACCTCGTTCACTTCCCCGCCGATGTAGCGACCGGGCTTCTGGACCTCTTCCAGGAAGGGATTGAGCTTCTCGGGGATCATTGCTTTTTCCCCTTTCTCGTTTTGTCGGTCTTCGCCGCCGGCAGGATGGGCAGCAGATACTGCCCGGTGTAAGATCCTTTCACCGTGGCGACCTCCTCCGGGGTGCCCTGCGCGACAATGGTGCCGCCGCCGTCGCCCCCCTCGGGTCCCAGGTCGATGATGTGGTCCGCCCGCTTGATGACGTCCAGGTTATGTTCGATAACGATGACGGTATTGCCCGCGTCCGTCAAACGGTCCAGAATGCGGCAGAGGCGGTTCACGTCGTCCGCGTGGAGACCCGTGGTGGGTTCATCCAGGATGTAGCAGGTGGAGCCGGTGGCGCGCTTTGACAATTCGCAGGAGAGCTTGACCCGCTGCGCCTCCCCGCCGGACAAGGTGGTGGAGGATTGCCCCAATTTGATATAACCAAGCCCCACGTCCTGCAGAGTTTGCAGTTTTCTGGCGATGGAGGGGTGATTCTCAAAGAAAGCCAGTGCTTCCGTGACGGTCATATCCAACACGTCGGCGATATTTTTGCCCTTATAGCGCACCTCCAGGGTCTCACGGTTGTAGCGCTTGCCGCGGCAAACATCACATTTCACATACACGTCCGGCAGAAAATGCATTTCGATCTTGACAGTGCCGTCGCCCTGGCAGGCTTCACAGCGCCCGCCTTTCAAATTGAAGGAAAAGCGATCCTGTCCAAAAGCGCGGACTTTTGCGTCCCGGGTCATGGCAAAGAGCTTGCGGATCTCGGTGAACAAGCCCACGTAGGTGGCGGGATTGGACCGGGGGGAACGCCCGATGGGGGATTGGTCGATGGCAATGACTTTATCCAGCGCCTCCGTGCCCTCGATAGACTTAAATTTGCCCGGGGCGGTATTGGCGCGGTTGAGCCGCTTTGCCAGAACAGGGTACAAGATGCCATTGATCAGGCTGGATTTACCGCTGCCCGACACCCCGGTAATACAAACAAATTTTCCCAAGGGGATCGTAACGTCCACATTTTTCAAATTGTTCTGCGCCGCGCCGCGGATCACGAGGACTTTTCCGTTGCCGGGTCGGCGTGTCTCCGGGACGGGAATGCGTTTTTTACCGGAAAGGTACTGCCCGGTCAGGGAACGCTCACAACGCTTGACCTCATCCAGTGTACCGCTCACGACCACTTCCCCGCCGCCGATGCCGGCGCCCGGTCCGATGTCCACGATGTGGTCCGCGTTTTCAATGGTCTCGTTGTCGTGTTCCACCACGATAACGGTATTGCCGGTATCCCGCAGTTTCTTCAGGGTTCGAATCAGCTTGGCGTTGTCCCGTTGATGAAGACCGATGCTGGGTTCATCCAGGATATACAAAACGCCCATCAGGGAGGAGCCGATCTGCGTAGCAAGGCGGATCCGCTGGCTTTCGCCGCCGGACAGAGTGCCGGATTTCCGGGCGAGGGTCAAATACCCAAGCCCTACGCTGCGAAGAAACTCCAGTCGGGAGCGGATCTCCTTTAAGATCTCTTTAGCGATGAATCGCTCCCGATCGGAAAGCTCAATCCCGTCGAGGAACTCAATCTCTTTTTCCACGCTCATTTCACAGAACGCGGCGATATTGATGCCGCCCACGGTAACGGCAAGGATCTCGGGTTTTAAGCGTCTTCCGCCGCAGGACGCGCAGGTCACGTCCTCAAAGAACTGCTCGTAATAGGTATCGTGAAAGGTGTTGTACCGCTCTTCGATCTTACGGATCACCCCGGGAAAACGCGCTTGATAATCCAGCAGAACGCTTCCCTCCTTGAACGGTATCGTGTAACGCTTATCTCCCGTTCCGTACAGCAGAGTTTTCATCGCTTCCTCAGAGTACTGAGAAAAGGGCGTGTGAAGATTATACCCGAAGGGGGCGATCACCTGTTTGAACAGAATGCCGGACCAGTTGTTTTCCTTCATGGTTTTGAATCCGTTGCACTGAATCCCGCCGTCCGACAGGGAGAGAGACAGATCCGGAATCACCAACTGAGGAGAAATGGTCTGCTTCACACCCAGACCGTCGCAGTGGGGACACGCCCCATAGGGATTATTGAAGGAGAACATCCGGGGCGCCAGATCCCCGATGCTGAAATCGTGTTCCTCGCAGGCGAAGGAGGTGGAATACAGGCGGGATTTATCCGGATCGCCAGGCTTCTTATCCACCTGATCCACAACGACGCTGCCACCGGACAGCTTCAACGCGGTCTCCAGGGAGCCGCTGACACGGTCCACAAGATCCCGGCGCATCACCAGGCGGTCGATCACGATCTCAATATCATGTTTTTTGTTCTTTTCCAACTCGGGAGGATCAGAAAGATCACAGAGCTCTCCGTCCACCTTCGCACGGACAAATCCATCCTCCCGCGCCTTTTCAAACACCTTTTCGTGCCTGCCCTTTTTACCGCGGACAACGGGGGAAAGCATCTGAAAACGGGTGCCGTCCGGCAGGAGCATAATTTGATCCACAATCTGGTCCACCGTCTGTGCGCGGATCTCTTTTCCACAAACCGGGCAATGAGGGATGCCGATCCGCGCGTAAAGCAGACGAAGATAGTCATAGATCTCCGTCACGGTGCCAACGGTGGAACGCGGGTTTTTACTGGTGGTTTTCTGATCAATGGAAATCGACGGGGAGAGTCCCTCGATGCTATCCACATCCGGCTTGTCCACCTGCCCTAAAAACATACGGGCGTAGGAGGACAGGGACTCCACGAAGCGGCGATTCCCCTCCGCGAAGATCGTATCAAACGCCAGAGAGGATTTTCCGCTGCCGCTGAGCCCGGTAAATACCACCAGCTTGTCCCGGGGGATCACAAGATCGATGTTTTTCAGGTTGTGAACCCTTGCCCCTTTAATGATCAGTTTATCACTTGCCATAATTCGTCCTGTTCTTTGTTATCGTCGTTATTTTTCGGCCTGTAATTCCCGGATCCTGTCGCGCAGAACGGCGGCGGTCTCAAAGTCCAGCCGTTTGGATGCAGCGAGCATTTCAAAACGCAGATTTTCGATGGTTTTGGCCTTTTCCGCGGGGGTAAGCCTGCCTTTTTTCTTCTTTTCTTTTCCGGGTTCCGTCGCTTTCTTGGTCACTTCCGGTAGGGTCTGTACCTTTTTAACGATACCACGCGGGGTAATGCCGTGTTCTTTGTTATAGGCGTCCTGTAGTTTTCTGCGGCGCGCCGTTTCGTCCATAGCGGCGCGCATAGAATCCGTCACCGTGTCCGCGTAAAGAATGACGCGCCCTTCCACGTGGCGAGCGGCACGGCCGAAGATCTGAATCAGGCTTCGCTCGCTTCGCAGAAAGCCCTCCTTGTCCGCGTCCAGGATGGCGATGAGGGATACTTCCGGAAGATCCAAGCCCTCACGCAAAAGGTTAATGCCAACCAATACGTCGAATTCACCCAGGCGCAGGGCTTTCAAAAGCTCCACCCGCTCCATGGTCTCTACGTTATGGTGCATATAGCGCACCCGGATCCCTTTTCCTTCCAGGTACTCGGTAAGGTCTTCCGCCATTTTTTTGGTCAGCGTGACGACCAGCGTGCGTTCCCTTTTTGCGACCCGTGCATTGATCTCTCCGATCAGATCGTCGATCTGCCCTTCCGTCTTCCGGACTTCGCAAACGGGATCCAAAAGGCCAGTGGGGCGGATGATCTGCTCCGTGACCCGATCCGCCCGTTCCAGCTCAAATTCAGCGGGTGTGGCGGAAACGAACAGTGTCTGCCCGATCTTGCTCTCAAACTCATCAAAGCGCAGGGGACGGTTGTCATAGGCGCTGGGCAACCGGAACCCGTACTCCACCAGGTTTTCTTTCCTGGCGCGATCCCCCGCGCTCATGGCACGGACCTGGGGAATGGTCACGTGGGATTCATCCACCATCAGGATAAAATCCTTCGGGAAGAAATCCAGCAGCGTGAAGGGCGTACTTCCGGGGGCTTTTCCGGCAAACACCCGGGAATAGTTTTCGATACCGCTACAATAGCCGATCTCCCGCACCATTTCCATATCGTAATAGACCCGGTCCCTGAGGCGTTGCGCCTCCAGGACGCGTCCTTGCTTCTCGAAATACTTGACCCGCTCTTCCATCTCCGCCAGGATCTCCCGCACGGCGCGGTCTCTCTTTTCCAGACTGGTGGCGTAGTGGGTGGCGGGATAAATGACCGCGTGATTCAGTTCCGATACCGTCTTCCCTGTTAAAACGTGAAACTCGGTGATCCGTTCGATCTCATCTCCGAACAATTCCACGCGGATAGCCGTCTCCCCGAATCCCGAAGGGAAGATATCCACCACGTCCCCCCGAACGCGGATCTTGTTCCGGACAAAGTTCAGATCATTTCGCTCATACTGGATCTCAACCAGGCGACGCAGGAGCGTATCCCGGGACATAAGCATACCCGGTCTGAGGGAAACGGTCATCGTGGAATACTCCTGCGGGTCACCCAGGGTATAGATGCAAGAGACGGAGGCGACAATGATCACGTCCCTCCGCTCAAACAGAGAGTAGGTGGCGCTGTGGCGCAGACGATCTATTTCCTCATTGATGGCGGAGTCTTTCTCAATGTAGATATCTTTGCCCGGGATATACGCCTCAGGCTGATAGTAGTCGTAGTAGGAAACGAAGTATTCCACCGCGTTATGGGGAAACAGTTCCCGGAATTCCGAGCAAAGCTGTGCCGCGAGCGTTTTGTTGTGCGCCAGAACGAGGGTAGGGCGATTCAGCCGGGCAATGACATTCGCCATAGTAAAGGTCTTGCCGGACCCGGTAACGCCAAGCAGTACCTGATCCTTCAGACCGGCGTTGAAGCCGTCGACGATACTGCTTATCGCCTGCGGTTGATCTCCTGTCGGCTTGTATTCCGAAATCAGTTCAAAGTGATCCAAGCCCTTGCCCCCTTTCCGATTTTTATCTTACACGCGCTTTACAGTTCGAGTATTGTAAGTTCCGGATCCTCCGAAAGCATTTTTTCAAACCCGATCACGCAAATGGCGCCGTTTTCGGCAAATTTTTCCCAAACCGAGCGGTCCTCCAACATCTTATCTCGGGTCACAGACAACATTTCAAGTCGATCCCGCTTTAAGTCTTCCCGAGTATATCCGGCAAACCAGTCCATATCCGCCGTGTAGCCCTGTCCGGCGGGGGAACGCAGAGGTTCCGTCGCCGCGACCGTTGAAATGATATACTTATCCAGCGGTTCCTCCCCTTCACAGAATGAACGGATGAACGCGGATATCCCCTGATTCACCCCGATGGACTTTACCGGCGTGGGATCACGATAGGAATAGGTGGTAACCGAACCCGTGGAACGCATTTTCAGTCCGGTACCGTAGGCGCCACCCTGTACGCGAACCGTTCCCCACATCAAATTCAGGGAAACCAGATTGGCGGCGACACGCATGGCGCCGTTATAAGGGATACCGGCATCGCCGATGTTGAATCCCTGAGCGGAAAATCCGATCTGCGCCGGAATGCGACAACCCATTTTTCGAGGAAGCGACGACGTATAACGGGAAAACGACGGCGCCGGCTCTCCCTTCGGAAACCCGGCGATCAGCCGGAAAACGTCTCTTTCCTCATCCGAGGTAACGCTGACGGTCAGGCGGGAGGATACAAAATTCTTCTCTCTAAGATCCTTCATCAACGCCAGGAACGCGTCAAAGCGATCGTTGTCGTCCGGCAAGCCGCGCAAAGCGCGAATGGCGGTATATCCACTGACGGCATCCAGGACGGCGCCGGAGGAAGAACAGTGGCTGAGAACGCTTGAAACGCAGATGGAATGACCGGAACGGATCCCAACCTGCTTGTTCTGTTCATCGGTCTGCTGCAGGATCTCCCGGATCTGCTCCTTTTGACCCAGGTCCGTTTCCAGCAGAATTTCCAAGATCAGCCGGACCGCTTCGTCAATTTTATCGTTCAGGACACTGCACTGCACGACAAAGACGGGGACGCAAGTTTTCGTCTGACCCTTTTCCGCCGTCGCGCTCACGGAAAAATCCAAATTGCCGACAGTGTTCTTTAAAGCATTTTGCAGGGAAAGCGCGTCCCTTCGAGTTGTCCCGATCTCACCCAAAAAATCACCGGCGTATGACAGAAGGCTCAGTTCCGAAAGGCTGCGATCCGCCAAAGAGAAATACAAACCCAGGTGAGTGATACCGCCGGTTTTGACGGGATGAAACAGGACTGTTACACCGTCCGTAACAGAGATGCGCGTTTCTGTCACGATGGGCTCTGTTCCGATTTCATCCAGTCCCAATACGGGGATCGTGGCAAGCCGCTCCGGCGTGTCCGGCGTCTGCTGCCAGTCGATGAGCTTTTCACACAAAATCCGATTGTTTTCGTGATCCTTTTCGGTCCATCCGGAGGTGATCATCGCGAGGCGATCCGCCTCGCTCTTTCTCATCTCATCCCCGTAATGGTGAGAGGGACGCGCGCATACGGAAACCGTCCGCGCGTCTTCGGAAAACAATTCCGTCAGCAAAGTCTCCATACTTCCGTCTGTCAGATGCTTTTTCAAAGAAGAAAAAACGCCGTTTAACGTAAGATACTGCATAGGATCGCCGCCGTAAAGCCAACTGTTCATTGACAAGATGCAACGCTCCAATCCGGCAGGTTCCTCCAGGTCGCGCAACCGGTACTCCAAACGGTTGGCGGATGCCTGAAGAGCTTCGTTGTCCAGTCCGTTTCGCGCCATCTCCCGCGCTGTTTTATAAAGCAGTGAAAGAAGCTCCTTCTCTTTGCCGTCAAGAACGTTTTTAAAATGAACGTATAGGAACGGCTGCGCAATACCGTCTTCCACACCCGCGTCCATCTCCTGCACCAGGCCGGAGGAAAGGATCGCCCGTTTCAGCGGAGATTCGTTGGACCCCGCCACCGCGTCAAGCAAAACCTGGGCGGCAAGCGCCTTTTCCCGGTCCTGCCAATCGCACAGAATAAGCCCCATCGCCAGATGGCTCTTATCCTTGGGGTCATCCTCCCGTGCCAGTTCATATTGACATTGGAAGGAACCGCCACGAGGCGTCTGCATCTCTATGGAGGGAATACGATCGGACCGATCAAATCCATCCAGATAGGTTTTTAACAGGGCGAAGGTCTCTGCCAAAGGGATCTGTCCATCCAAATAGATCCGCGCGTTGGAGGGATGATAAAACCTGCGGTAGGTCTCACAGAATGACGTGTAGGTCAGATCCGGGATAACGGTCGGATCTCCCCCGGAGTTGAATCCGTAGCAGGTATCCGGGAAAAGATGCTCCATCACCTCTTCTTCCAGGATCCGGTCCACCCCGCTCATAGCGCCCTTCATCTCGTTGAAAACGACGCCTTTATAAGCAAGATCTCCGTCCAGGTTCTCAATGTGCCACCCTTCCTGATAGAAGATGCTGGGGTCCCGGAGGATCGCCGGTGCAAATACCGCGTCCAAATATACCCCCGTCAAATTGAGAAAATCGCGATCGTTCCGGCTGGATACGGGATACATCGTCTTGTCCGGGAAGGTCATGGCATTCAAAAAGGTATTCATAGAGCTTTTCAAAAGCTCCACAAAAGGCTCGCGCACCGGGTACTTGTCCGAACCGCACAAAACAGAATGCTCCAGAATGTGGAACACACCGGTGCTATCCTCCGGAACGGTCTTGAACGTAACGCTGAACAGCTTGTTGGTCTCCCCGTTGTCCATCCAGCACAATTCCGTACCGGTGCGGTCAAAGGTCATTTCTACCAGTCTTCCGCCAAGCTCCTCGGAAGAACGGATGCGATTTACAGTAAAGCCAAGGTATTTATCTCCGACTCTGTCTAACATATATTTTTCTCCTCTTAACACTCATCTCTTATTATTTTAACATAGGTACCGACGCTTTGCAAGACAAAAGGGCGGCATCTTGACAATTTCGCCGGCGTTTGTCATACTACCATAAAACAGACATCGAAAGGCGGCGCTATGCAGGAAAATGAATCTTTGAACGCCCTAGGCTTTTCTCATCGTTTTATGGAACAGCATATCTGTCCCGGAGACCTTTGTATCGACGGAACGGCGGGAAGAGGTCGCGATACACTTTTTCTCGCAAAACTGGTGGGCGCGTCCGGTCGCGTCATCGCCTTCGACATTCAGGAAGAAGCGATAAACAGCACCAGATCCCTCTTATCGGAAAACGCCGTTACGTGGGCTAACGTCTATCAGGATAGCCACGACAATATGGACCGTTACGCTAAACCGGAAAGCGTCTCGGGAATCATGTTCAATTTCGGATGGCTGCCCGGGGGCGACCACCGCGTTTTCAGTCACGGGGAAACCAGCGTTGAGGCAATCCGAAAGGCTTTGGACCTGCTACGACCCGGCGGTGTAATGTCCCTTTGCATTTATTACGGAAAAGAGACAGGCTACGAAGAAAAAAACGCCATTCTCTCGTTTCTGAAAACCGTGGACGCTCAGCGGTTCACCGTCGTTCTGTGCGATTTTGTCAACCGAAGCGGCGAACCGCCGATGATCGCTTTGATCTGGAAAGAGCGTTAATTTGTCAAAGGGTAAAGATGGATCCGATTAAAAATCACAGTTTTTCCCCGATTCTGTTTACAACACCGCTTCTTTCTGTTAGTATGTGATTGGTAAGACCGATCATCACAAAAAGAGAGGGAGTAGCTATGTATACACTCGAAAAGCTAAAAGAATTTGATCCGGCTGTCACCGCCGCCTGTGAGCGTGAGCTTGCCCGTCAAAAGGGCAATATCGAGTTGATTGCCAGCGAGAACATCGTTTCAAAGGCGGTCCTTATGGCAGCTGGCACCATTTTGACCAATAAATACGCGGAAGGTTACCCGGGCAAACGCTACTACGGCGGTTGCCAGTTCGTGGATGAAGTGGAGGAACTGGCGAGAGAGCGCGCAAAGGCTCTGTTCGGTGCCGAGCACGCCAACGTTCAGCCCCATTGCGGCGCCAGCGCCAATCTGGCGGTATTCTTCGCCCTTCTTCAACCAGGCGACACGGTTATGGGTATGAACCTGTCCGAGGGCGGGCATCTGTCCCACGGTTCTCCCGTCAATATCTCCGGCAAATACTTTCACGTGGTACCATACGGCGTTTCCAAAGAAACGGAAGTGATGGATTACGACGAGATCCGCCGCATCGCCCTGGAATGTAAGCCCAAGCTGATCGTGGCAGGCGCCAGCGCTTATCCCCGCTTTATCAACTTTGCCAAATTCCGTGAAATCGCCGACGAGGTGGGCGCGTATCTGATGGTGGATATGGCTCACATCGCGGGTCTTGTAGCGGCGGGCGTTCATCCCTCCCCCGTTCCCTATGCGGACGTGGTCACCACAACGACCCACAAAACCCTCCGCGGACCCCGCGGCGGTTTGATTCTTTGTAAGGAAGAATTCGCCAAACAGATCGACAAAGCCATTTTCCCCGGCACCCAGGGTGGCCCGCTTATGCACATCATCGCCGCGAAGGCCGTGGCGTTGGGCGAGGCCTTGACACCGGAATTCAAGACTTACGGTCAGCAGATCGTGAAGAATGCCGCCGCGTTGGCAAAGGGACTAACGCAGCGCGGAATCAAGCTCGTTTCCGGCGGGACGGACAATCACCTGATGCTGGTGAATCTCATCGGCACCGACGTCACCGGCAAGGATCTGGAAAAGCGCCTGGACGATGTTCACATCACAGCCAATAAGAATACCGTCCCCGGTGAACCTTTGAGCCCCTTCATCACAAGCGGTCTCAGAATCGGCACCCCCGCTGTTACCACCAGAGGTTTCAAGGAGGCGGAAATGGATCAGATTGCCGGCTTTATCTACGATATGATTCGCGACCCCGAAGGAAACGCCGCGAGAGTTTCCGAGGAAGTGAGCGCGCTCTGCAAAAAACATCCCATTTACGAATAATCACTGTTCAAAAAACAGCCTGTGCCGAATGGCACAGGCTGTTTTCTTATAGCTGAAAACCAGAATCAAGCGTTTCTTTTTGCCTTTTCCGCTTCTTCTTTTTCCAGTTCAGTATAGGCGACTTTTCCCACCAGCGTTTTAGGAAGGGATTTACGCACCTCAATATCATAAGGCAGGGCGTACCGGGCTATGTTCTTCTTACACAACTCACGTAGAGAAGACATCAGCTGCTCGTTTGGCTCAAATCCTTCCCGCAAAACAACAAACGCCTTGACCTTCTGCATCTTGACAGGATCGGGTACACCGATGACACAGCTCATCTGGACCGCTTCGTGAGATTCCAGGATATTCTCGATCTGAGAGGGGTACACGTTATAGCCGGAGGTGATGATCATCCGTTTGATCCGCTGCTTAAAGAAGATAAAGCCCTCTTCGTTCATAAGCCCCATGTCCCCGGTGTGAAGCCAGCGATGTCCGTCTGCGTGGATTTTGAGCGTATTGGCGTTCTCCTCCGGATGGTTCAGATATCCCAGCATCACACTGGGGCCTGTGAGACAAATCTCTCCCTCTTCACCGTAGGGAACCTCCTCGGTACTTCCCACCTTGCAGATCTTGTAATACGTATCGGGAAACGGCAGACCGATACTTCCCTCCACTTCTTTATTGTAAGGAGTCAGGCAGCTGGCGGTGACACATTCCGTGGTGCCGTAGCCTTCCCGGATCCGAATAGCGGCGCCGTGTTCCGCCAAAAAGGCGTCGAATTTCTTTTTCAGCTCGATGGACAGGGAATCCCCGCCGGAAAACACGCCCATCAGAAAGTCCAGCTTTTTCCCTTCGAGATACTTATTGCTGGCGATGCGCTCGAATAGGGTGGGAACGCCGGCGATGTAATTGGGCTTTTCCTTGACGATCAGCTCCGCGTATTCTTTCGGCGTAAAGCGCGGGACCAGAATGGATGTGCCGCCCGCGACCAGAACGGTATGAACGCAAACGCCCAGCCCGAAACCGTGGAACATTGGCATTGCCGCCAGCATTTTTTTGCCGACGATGGGATAGTTGTTCATAGCGATCGTTTGATACGCCAGTGCGTTGAAATTCAGATTGGAAAGCAAAATGCCCTTGGTCACGCCCGTAGTGCCGCCGGAAAAGAGGATCACGGCGGGATCGTCTGCGTATTTCTGTACGATGTAATCCCCCTCAAAACGTGTACCGCCCGAGAGAAAATCGCGCCAGGTGAGAACATTGTCGTGGGATGATACGGATTGGATCTTTCTGCCCAGCGTCAACTTGTATGCGATCCTTTTGGGGAACTTCAAGGCGTCCGCTATACTGGTGATAATGAGCTTACTGATCGGAACGGCCTTCTGAACTTCCAAGAATTTGGGATAGAACTGGTCCAAGGTGAGAACGACGTCGCAATCCGCTTCCCGTAAATAGTGGCAGATTTCTCCTTCCGCGGAAAGCGGATGAACCATCACGGCGATGGCGCCGATACGGTTCAATCCGTACAGGGCGTAGACAGTCTGCGGAACGTTGGGCATACAAATACAGACCTTTTGCCCTTCCTCGATCCCCATAGCGCGAAAGGAACGGGCAACCGATTCAATGGCAACGCCCATTTCGGCAAAAGAGGAAGCATATCCCATAAACGACAGAGCGATATTGTCAGGATAGGTCGCGGCGGTATCCAGCACCGCCTGCGCCATAGAGGATTTCGGATACTCCAAATGAAACTTGACTTCGCCGTATGATGATAACCAAGGTGTTTTAAGCTCTTCCACAATCAAATTTCTCCTTCTTCAAATTCTACCGAAGCAAAAATGGGTTCGTCCAAAATCTCCGGCCGCCTCAGGATGGCGCGCAGGATCTTGATGCTCTTCGCGAAATAAAAGCCGTCGGAGATCCGTTCATCCACCGTAAAACCCAGGGGCAAAAGTTCTTTCATTTCGTAGCTTCCGTCTCGTTTGAAAACGGGCTTCCACTTTTTTTCGCCGATGATGACAAAAAACGAATTTGTCCCCCAATCCACCAGATGATGATAGTCAGCCGTCATTTTGATGCTGCCCAGGTTGGTAACGAAGCAGGAGGCGTGGAAGGGATCAAAAGCCTCCAGCGCCTTGGGCAGCCAACCGTGGTAATCCAACCAGAAGAGGATCCTTGCCACGAAACGGAGAAGCGGCCGCGGCAGAGCATTGAGTTTAGCGACCACACCGGATGTACCGTCGGTGCCTCCCTCCCGGCGGATAGCGTTGACCTCTTTTTTGATGCGCCCGTGTATCTGTTCCAGAAGGCCCGTGTCCGTTTCCTGATCCACTTTCATTATGATCATACCCTCTTCGGCATTATCCGCGAAGACGCGCTTGATCACAAAAGCAAAGGAAATATCGTGGCGCTGATACGTTCTATGCCCCTGTAAATAACGATTCATAGCGGGGCGCAAGTAAACGGTTTTGGCCAAAGCCGCCAAAACCACGTGAAAGATCGTATACTTGAAGTCCACGTCGCCGGCGTTCTTTTTTTCCAGATACGCCGTGACAGCGCTCAAATCCACCTCGTCGTCGAGAACCGCCTCATTACTGGCACGCCCCAACATGATATAGGGCATAAAAGCGTGAATGGGATCGCCGTCGCGAACCCAGGACGCGTCCTTCCGATCGCCAAAACGGCGTTTTCTTTTCTCTCCCATAGGCTCCCCTTTATTCTTAAATAATACCTTACTATTTTACTCCGAACTTAACGGTTTGTCAATATATAGTGGGACCGCGGCGCTCTTTATACAAGATAAGGATCTATCTCCCGCGCCGCGGTCGTATAACGGATTTTCTAAAAAGATCAAGATTCTTCGGTATCCAGAGGGATCTCAAACCAGAAATCGCTTCCCTGTCCTACCCGGCTTTCCACACCAAAACGGGCCTTGTGAAGCTGGAGTACCTCCTTGACGATGGAGAGCCCCAGCCCGGTACCCACCTTCGCCTGCTTATGATTCTTATCGACCCGATAATATCGGTCCCAGATATCCTTCAGCTTTTCTTCCGGTATTCCTTCGCCGTGATCGATCACATCCAGCCTGGCGCATTCGCCCGACACGGAGAGACGGACGATCACAGTTTTATCCTCTCCGCAGTAGTTGATGGCATTGTTGATCAGATTATAGACCGCCTGGCTGATCTTAACGGAGTCCGCCTGAACGTAACAAGATGACTCGTCAACATCAAAGGAAAGGTTGAATCCGTCGTTTTCCGTCAGTTTTTCATAGCGGTGCATGATCTCTCGCAGCAGCGGAACAAGATCCAGACGCTCCTTCTTCAAGCTGTCCATACCGGCTTCCATTTTGGAAAGATCCAAAAGGTCCGTCACCAGATCGGACAAGCGCCTGGTCTCGTCAATGACGATTTGCAGATTCTCCGGCGTATTCTCACCGGGAAGGTCCCGCATAACCTCGCTGTAACCCGTGATGAGGGTCAGGGGCGTGCGCAGATCGTGGGACACGTTGGCGATCAATTCCCGGCGGAGCGTTTCAACCTTATTGATCTCCCCGGCGGCTTCGGACAGCGTATCCGAAAGCTCCATGATTTCT
>JAGDAA010000143.1 GCA_017959745.1 Clostridia bacterium | reverse complement strand
GGCTCGTTCCGAAGACGAATATGATCCCGCTGGGGGACTATAAGATTGACCCGGAGCTGGATAGCTTCCGGGATAAGACCACCGGCGCCATCTGCAAGGAAAACGGCGCGCAGAAGATGTTTGAGTGCTACGCCAAGCTCCTTTTGGCGGACGGTATGGTGATGAACAATCAGAGCGACGGCACCGTCGGCGCCCGCCACCACGTGATGATGGTCTCCAAACTGCCGGAGGTTGTGCGGAATGACGACGGTACCATCAACGGCAAAGAGAGCTTTCTCACCTTCGTGGAGCAGGATGAGGTCCTGCGCCCCTACACCCTGGAAAACGGGATGGAGCTGCAATGCGAGGGGCATATCGATTCCCGGTATTCCTTTGAAAACCTGTTCAACACGGGCTATATCCCCTTTACCATCCCGGAACTGGTCAATCCCTCCTCCGTTCAGAAAGCCGTCGCGTCCATCTCCCGCGAAAACGGCGCCACCGTCACCACGCAGGAGCTGCGCAACGCCGTCGTTTCCACTAACTACGCTCTCTCCAAGCTGATCATCAAGGTGAAGGTCGAAGACGGAACGACGAAAGATTTTTCCTCCTACGTCAGCGGCGTCGCCAAATATGAGGCCGCTCTCGGTTCGGTGTGCGTAAGCATCGACCGGCAGCTGGAGAAGGGCAGCTATGAGATCGAGATCCGCGCCCTGGTGGGCAGCGGGGAAACGGTCCCCGTCTTCACCGGCACCCTCGTGAAAGAGTAAGTCTTTTTCTTTGACACCAATAAAACCGGGGGCTGTTTTCTTCATGGAAAACAGCCCCCGGCTATTTTAGCTTTTTTAATTTTGATTCAACGCGGAATTATCGTCAGCGTCGATGTAGTTGATGTATTTGTTCAGCGCCTTCCTTGCGGCTTGCACACGGGATTCGTAGGTGGAGACCAGATTATCGTAATTGGCGTCGGTGCCGGTTACGCCTTTCACGTCCGTGGCGGCGTTGGAGCCCACGGTGCCGAACAAGCCGCGCCCGAGACCGCCGAAGTCAAAGAGACCCACTATGTCGTAGTGCTTGTGTTCCAAAACGAGCTTCAACATTTCTACGGTTTCTTCGTCTTTGGCCATCTGGTGGTTCATAACCTGATCGTAGAACGCGACGCTCAAGGTATGCCGGGACTGGTAGGCGAAAGCGTCCAGGAAATATGCCGCCTGCTCTCGGCCGGAGTCAAATCCGTTCGTCTCAGCGTCTGACGCCGCGTCCGTGGTGACGGGAATGGCGTAGCCGAAGGTGATGGAGAAGTGGGGGGCTGTCCAGTAGTATTCCTGTTCTTCGTTGAGCTTGGGAAGGGGCAGGATGCCGAAGTCGATTTCACTCAGCTTACCGCCGAAGAGAACGCCTAAGTTGCACCCGAAGAAAGTACCCAGCCCGGCGCGAAAACGGCTGCCGGAGTCGGAGATATCGCGGTAGGGTGAGGCCAGCAAAGGCTTGAGAGCCTGCCAGGCAGCCAGCATTTCTTTGGAGACGGCGCCGGGAATCTTGACGTCGCCGGAGCTGCTCGTTTCCACAATATGAATATTGAAGCCTGCCATGTGGAAGTAGTTATTCTGCCACTCGCCGATATATCCGAAGCGGTCCTTGCCGATGGTATACACGCCGTCGCCGTCAATGTCTTCTTTGGTGGCTTCCATATATTCCACCATCTTTTCCACGGTCCACTTGCCTTCCCGGACCAGCTCGTACGGGTCGTCCAGGTAGGCACGGGCGATGATGTCGCGGTTCATGTAAATGACCTGGGATCCTCTGTCGTCCATGGTGCCGGCGTCGCCGGTGACGTAGAAGGCTTTTCCCGAAATAGTCAGGCCGTCAATGGCGTTTTGATCCCACCAGGCTTTGGAAAGATCGATCTCCTCCAGGGTGTTGAAATCCGCCAGAAGATTCTGGGCGGACAACGGGCGCAGACGGTACACGGAATCATAGATGTAATCGTACATATATTCACCGGCCAGGAGCATCTCCCTGACGGCGGAGCTGGGCGACTCGTTTCGTTCTTCTTTGATTACACAGTTGTATGTTTCTTCCAAGGTGGCGTTGCGCTTGAACACGGCGTCGTTGATCTTGTCGCCGGTGAGTTCTTTGGCGTAGATCTCGTTGGGTTCCAGATGGGCGACACCGGTGGTACGAGTGATGAACCAGAATTCATGCCCGCCAAGATCGCGAATTTTGGCGTCGTAAACTTCGCTTTCGTCAACTTCTTCCTCGCTGATAATCTGCTGTTTTCCGGCGTCTTTCTTTCCATCGTTCTTGGAACAGCCGAACAGAACGAGGGGAAGCGTCAGCAGCAGAGCCAATAGAAGTGCTGTGATTCTCATTGCTTTCACGGTATGATTCTCCTTTCTGTTTATGGGGTTGCAAATCAAGTCTACCTTTTCTCTCCGCAAAAGACAAGGCGTTTCCCGGAAGTTGAGATTCTGTTTATGCAATAGTTTTCGTTTGTGCAAAAAACAGAGACCGATTGGATCAGTCTCTGTTAAGCGATGGGATTCATCACGGCGTCGTCACCCGGTTTTCCCGCCGCCAGCGGGAAGGGGAGACGCCTCGCTTTTTTTTGAACGCTCGGCAGAAGTACTGAACCGAGGAATAGCCGCTTTTCCCGGCGATCTCTCGCAGGGGCAGAGCAGTATACAGCATCATTTCCTCTGCCGCCTGCAGGCGCACGAAAGAAAGGTAACTGGAGGGGGAGTCCGCGTACAGCGCGCGGAAGAGTTTCCGGAAATAGACCTCACTCATACCCGCGCCTTCCGCCAGGGATCGGACGGACAGGGAAAGATCGGCGTAGTCCAAGTCGATCCGGCGGCGGCTCTCTTCCAGCCGCGACCGGGCGCTTTTGTCCACGTACGCGCCCTCCGCTCCCGCGCGGAAGTCTCCGTAAATCTCATAGAGCAGAGAGAGACCTTCAGTAAAGCTTCCGTTTTGCCGCTGCCGATAAGCCCGGCGCAAACGACGGAAACGTGCCTGGGTCTCACCGGGATTGCGGGCGGCGCATCGGGCGCAGGCGCGTTTCTCCGCCCCCGTGAAATCAAAATCGCAGAAAATGTAGCCGTATCCGCTCGGGTGCAGTTCCATGGTGTAGCTGGCGCCGGCGGCGAGGTAAAGAATATCGCCCGGGGATACGGAAAACCGCGTTCCCTCCTGGAAACGGTAGGTGCATCCGCCCTCCAGCACGAAAACAAAGCAGTCCGAGGGTCGGTTTTCCCGGACGTTGAGTTTGGTACGGTACGGCATAGAAGAGGCGATGACCTGATGGAGCGCCTTGATATACAAGTCGTTTTTTGATATGTCGACCACGGAACTTTCCCCTCCCCTATACATATATGTAGACGACATCATTATATTATAAACAGGCGCAATGTCAACAAATAACAGCCGGTTCTGTTTCGATAAATGTAAATTTTGTGGTTTTGTCTCTTTACATAGGCGTCCCGCGGCTCTACATTGATAGTAAGAAAGGATGTGATCGTGTGACCGAACGGCAGCAAAAGCTTATGGATTTCGCCCTTCAGCATGTCCCCTTTGACGGTGAAAGGGACGTGTTGAAGGCGGATTGTGATATCGCGATCCATCTGTTAGAGAATTGCGAAATCACCGTACCCGCCGCTAACCGCTTTATGGTGCGCGTCGATGTCCGGACGATCTGCGATGAAGTGCAGAAAGAGCGGTATTACGCCGTGAAAAAACTTGTCTGGGATCCCGCCTACGCCGACGCTATGGAGGCGAAACTGTATTTCGGTACCTACGATTTCGGACACACCAGCGCCTGCTGGGAGGACGTGATCTCTCTGGGGATCTTCGGCTTGCGCCAAAGGATCGAAAGTTACCGGGAAAAAGCCGGAAACGACCCTGCCAAGCTTCGCTTTTTCCGGGAGATCGCCCGGGTGTACGATGCCGCCCTTCGCTTCACCAAACGCGCTGCCGACGCCGCCCGCAAAGCGGGTCGGGACGAAATGGCAGACGGCTTGTCCCATCTGGCGTGCGGCGCTCCGACCTCGTTGTACGAAGCCCTGCAAACCGTGATTCTGTACTACGTTCTCCAACAGTATTTCGACGGTACGCGCCTGCGCACCCTGGGGCGTTTGGATACCCTTCTGTACCCCTTTTATGAAAAGGCGGACAAGGACGGCGTTCCGGTCATGCTTCTGGATTTTATGCATGAGATCGACCGTTTCCACGCCGACGCCAATATGCCCTTTGCCCTGGGCGGCACAAACGCCGATGGCAATGACCTTGTCAACAAGCTCTCCTATCTTCTTCTGGACGCCTACCGCAAGGCGGGTACCCACTGCACCAAACTGCACCTGCTCATCTCGAAAAACACACCTCGAAACATCGTGGAAAATGGACTGGCAGCCGTGCGGGAAGGAAACAACAGCATCGTCTTTATGGACGACGCCACGGTGATCACCTCCCTGGAAAACCTGGGAGAGGATCACGCGGACGCTGTCAATTACCACGTGGTGGGCTGCTATGAATGCGGCGGCGCGGGTGAGGTCACCTGTTCCTGTTCCACCCGGGTCAATCTTCCCAAAGCTTTGGAAATGGCGCTGACCGGCGGCAGGGACTTGCTCACCGGAAAACAAATCGGGCTGGCGAACGACGGCGTTTTCGAGACCTTCGATGATTTCTTCCGGGAGTATCTCCGCCAGGTGGAAAACGCCTGCGGCAACGCTATGATCTGCACCGATCTGTGCGAGGAAAACTACGGGAAGATGCACGCGGCGCCCATCTTGTCCGCCACTTACGTTTCCGCGTTGGAACACGGCGGCGACCTCTACTGCGACTACAGCGCGAAATACAACAATTCCTCCGTGAACGCCTTAGGGCTGGCTACCGCCACCGACTCCCTGGCCGCCATCCGGAAACTGGTATACGAGGATCGGACCTTGACCCTGGCCGAACTCACCGGGATCCTGCGAAACAACTGGGAAGGGCAGGAGATCCTGCGCCTCACCGTGAAGAACAAGTTTCCCAAGTACGGCACGGGCGACAAAGCGGTGGACGCCATTGCCGTCAAGACGGTGGATCATCTTGCGGCCTTCGTCAACGGCCATCCCAATAAAAAGGGCGGCGTTTATCGCCTGGGGCTCTTTTCCATTGACTGGCGCTGGAAATTCGGCGAAATGACCGGCGCCTCCGCCGACGGCCGCCTCGCCGGGGAGACTATATCCCAGAACACCGGCGCCTCCTTCGGTGCCGATCGCAATGGTCCCACCGCGCACCTGCTGTCCGTGGCGAGCCTGGACGGTACCCGCACCCCCAACGGCGCCATCGTGGATCTGGACCTGCACGCTTCCGCCGTGCGCGGGGAAAACGGCTTGCGCGCCATGACGGCGACCCTGATGACGTTTTTTGCCCTGGGTGGCTTTTGCGTCCACTACAACGTACTGGATACCGAAACCTTGAAAAAAGCCAAATCGGACCCGGACGCCTATCCCAATCTCCAGGTGCGGCTCTGTGGCTGGAACGTGTTGTTCTCCTCCCTCTCCGAGAAGGAGAAGGATGAGTTCATCGCCAGGTCGGAAGCGGCGGGGAGGAGCGCGTGAAAGGGCTTGTTTCCGGGATCAAACGCATGGAGATCCACGACGGGGACGGTTTGCGCACCACTGTTTTTTTCAAGGGTTGTCCCTTGAAATGTGTATGGTGCCACAACCCCGAAAGCATCTCCTTTGAAAAGCAGATCGCCTACTTTCGGGAGAAATGCCGCCATTGCGGCGCCTGCCGGGAAAAGCGGGACGAAAATGCCGCCGCCCGCTGTCCCGTAAACGCCCTGACGGTCTACGGCAGGGAATACGAGCCGGAGGAGCTGGTCAACGAAGTGACGCAGGACGAGCCCTTCTTCCGCGCCGGCGGCGGGGGCGTCACTCTCTCCGGCGGAGAGTGCCTTGCGCAGCCGGACTTTGCCGTTGAAGTCGCGCGTTTGCTCCATGAAAAGGACGTCAGCGTTTACGTTGATACCTGCGGATTTGTTCCCCGCCGTACCTTGGAGAGGATACTGCCGTTCACAGACCGGTTTTTGTACGATATCAAGGCGGTGGACCCTGCCGTCCACAAAGCCTGCACCGGGCAGGACAACGCCCTGATTCTGGACAATCTTCGCTTCCTCTCCGATGCCGGCGCCGATATCGAGATCCGTGTCCCTTTGGTGGTGGGCTTTAACGAAAAAGAGATCCCCGCCATCGGCGCCTTACTAAAGGATATGCCCGGGATCACGAAGGTGAAGGTTTTGCGGTATCATAATCTCGCCGCCTCCCGCTACGAGGCGTTGGAAATGGAAAACACACTGCCGCCGTCCGACACCGCTGCCGAAGACGTGGAGCGGGCGGTTTTTGCCCTGGCCGATTGCGGTTTGAACGCCGTGAACGGTACCATGGCGGATTAAAAATAGTTTCACAAATGGTACGAAGCCGGGCGCAGCGCGCCCGGCTTCGCTGCCGTTGCGGAAAAGCCGCTTTTTTTCCCGTTTTTATTGACTTTTTTGCCGTTTTTTGATACACTGCATCCGTGTATTTATATAAACTCTCGTATTTTGGGTAAGAACCGGAACATGGGAGCGGACCAAAGGAGCGAAAGCATGATCATTACCGATTTTTTGGAGCGAAACGCGCGGCTGTACGGACAGGACGTGGCGCTGGTGGAATTGAATCCCACCGAGGAGCGGGACAAGGGCGTCACCTGGCGGGATTTCAATCTGATCGAATCCTCCGCCTCCGCCCCCTATCGCCGGGAATTGACCTGGCGGGATTTTGACCGACGCGCCAACCGTTTCGCCAACCTTCTTCTGAGCCGCGGCGTCCCCCGTGGAACCAAGGTGGGCATTTTGCTGATGAACTGCCTAGAGTGGCTGCCCCTGTATTTCGGCGTCCTCAAGGCGGGCTGCATCGCCGTGCCGATGAACTTCCGCTATTCCGGGGAAGAGATCCGGTACTGCCTGGATCTGGCGGACGTGGAGATCCTCATCTTCGGGCCGGAATTCGTCACCCGCGTCACCCCCATCGTCCCGGATCTGGATCGGGTCAAGACCTTCTTCTACGTGGGGAAGGACGCGCCGTCGTATGCCGAGGACTGCTGGAATCTGATGGCGTTCTGCTCCTCCAATCCCCCTCCCGTAGAGTTGACCGAGGACGACTACGCCGCCATCTATTTCTCCTCCGGCACCACCGGGTTCCCTAAGGCGATCCTTCACGATCACCGGGGACTCACCGCTTCCTGCCGCACGGAGCAGCACCATCATCATCAGAGCCGGGACGACGTGTTCCTGTGCATCCCGCCCCTGTATCATACCGGCGCTAAAATGCACTGGTTCGGCTCCCTTTTGTCCGGCAGCCGCGCCGTCCTGCTGCGCGGGGTCAAGCCCCAGTGGATCCTCCGCGCCGTCACAGAAGAAAAATGCACCATCGTCTGGCTGCTGGTCCCCTGGACGCAGGATCTTCTGGACGCCATTGAGGCGGGTAAGATCGACCTGAGCCACTACTATCTGGATCAGTGGCGGCTGATGCACATCGGCGCCCAGCCCGTGCCGCCCAGTCTCATCGCCCGGTGGAAAAAGGTCTTCCCCCACCATCAGTACGACACCAATTACGGCCTGTCCGAATCTCTGGGGCCGGGCTGTGTCCACCTGGGGATCAAGAACATCCATAAGGTTGGCGCCATTGGCAAGGCGGGCTTTTTGTGGGAGACCCGCATCGCCGACGAGAAGGGAAACGACGTAAAGCCAGGAGACGTGGGAGAGCTCTGCGTCAAGGGACCCGGCGTTATGAAATGCTATTATAAGAATCCGGAAGCCACCGCCGAAGTCCTGCGGGGCGAATGGCTCTATACCGGGGATATGGCGCGGGAGGATGAGGACGGCTTCATCTACCTGGTGGACCGGAAGAAGGACGTGATCATTTCCGGCGGCGAGAACCTCTATCCCGTGCAGATCGAGGATTTCCTCCGCGCTCACGATAAGATCAAGGACGTGGCGGTCATCGGACTGCCCGACGCGCGCCTGGGCGAGATCGCCGCGGCGATCATCGAGATCAAGGAAGGGCAGACCTGCACCGAGGAAGAGATAAATGCCTTTTGTGAAGGGATGCCCCGGTACAAGAGACCCCGCAAGATCATCTTCGACAAGGTGCCCCGGAACCCCACCGGGAAGATCGAAAAGCCCGTTCTGCGGCAGAAGTATTGTAAAGGAAGCCTCGTAGAGGTTCAAATCACCGGCTGATATAAAGGAGAACCTATGTTTATCAAGATCCTGCTGTTGGTCCTGTTTTTCGGGACTATGATCGGCATCGGCGTCTATTCCCGCCGCCACGCCACGGACGTGAACGGCTTCGTTCTGGGCGGCCGCGCCGTGGGACCCTGGCTCACCGCCTTCGCCTTCGGCACCAGCTATTTTTCCGCGGTCATCTTCGTGGGCTACGCGGGGCAGTTCGGGTGGAAATACGGCATCGCCTCCACCTGGATCGGCATCGGCAACGCCCTGATCGGCTCCCTGATGGCATGGACCATCCTGGGCCGCCGCACCCGCATTATGACCCAGCACCTGGATTCCGCCACCATGCCTCAGTTCTTTGAGACAAGGTTTCAGAGCCCGGCGCTGAAGATCGCGTCCTCCGTGATTGTCTTCATCTTCCTGATCCCCTATACCGCCTCCCTGTATAACGGGCTTTCCCGGCTCTTCGGGATGGCGTTCAACATCGACTATTCCATCTGCGTCATCGCCATGGCGGTCCTGACGGGGATCTACGTCATCGCCGGCGGCTATATGGCGACCGCCATCAACGATTTCATCCAGGGCATCATTATGCTGGTCGGCATCGTGGCGGTGGTGGCGGCGGTGCTGAACGGGCAGGGCGGCTTTATGGAAGCCCTGAACAAGCTGGGTTCCGTCAACGACGCCAGCGTCAGCGCCACTCCCGGCATCTTCAACTCCTTCTTCGGACCGGATCCCTTTGGGCTTTTCGGGGTGGTGATCCTCACCTCCCTGGGTACCTGGGGTCTGCCCCAGATGGTGCAGAAATTCTATGCCATCAAGAGTGAGAAATCCATCCACAAGGGAACGGTCATTTCTACCGTGTTCGCCTTTGTGGTCGCCGGCGGATGCTATTTCCTGGGCGGCTTCGGGCGGCTGTTCTCCGATAAAGTGGACGTTGCCAAGGACGGCTTTGACGCCATCATCCCCGCCATGCTCAGCGGGCTTCCCACCATCCTCATCGCGGTGGTGGTGATCCTGGTGCTCTCCGCCTCCATGTCCACCCTGTCTTCTCTGGTCCTGACCTCCTCGTCCACCTTGACCCTGGACTTTATCGCTCCCATGACAAAGGGCAAGATGGGCGAAAAGAAAAAACTCCTGACCATGCGGCTTCTGGTGGTGGTCTTCATCCTCATTTCCGTGGTGATCGCCATCATCCAGGCGAAGTCCAACGTCACCTTCATCGCCCAGCTGATGGGCATCTCCTGGGGCGCTCTCGCGGGCGCGTTCCTGGCGCCCTTCCTCTACGGTCTGTACTGGAAGAAGGCGACCAAGGCGAGCGTATGGGTGAGCTTTGTCTTCTCCAGCGTGGTTATGATCGCCAATATGCTCTGGCGGAGCGCGTTCCCCGCCGTTTTGCAGTCCCCCATCAACGCCGGGGCGTTCTGTATGCTTGCCGGTTTGGTGTTGGTGCCCCTGGTGAGCTTGATCACACCCAAGCTGCCCAAAGCGGACGTGGAGCAGATCTTCTCCTGCTACAATAGAAAAGTCAGCGTACCCGTCACCGACGCCATCGCCGATGAAGGGGAGACTGAGAAAGAAGGAAAGTAAATGAAACAGTTGTTGCTCGGCAACGCCGCCGTTGCCCGGGGTTTGTATGAAGCGGGATGTCGCTTCGTCTCCAGTTATCCCGGTACGCCCAGTACCGAGATCACCGAGGAAGCCGCGAAATTTAACGAGATCTACGCGGAGTGGGCGCCCAATGAGAAGGTCGCTATGGAAAGCGCCTTCGGCGCGTGTCTTGCGGGGCAGAGAAGCTTCTGCGGCATGAAGCACGTGGGCTTGAACGTGGCGGCGGACCCCCTGTTCACCCTGTCCTACACCGGCGTCAACGCCGGGTTGATCATCGCCGTGGCGGACGACGCGGGGATGCATTCCTCCCAGAACGAGCAGGATTCCCGTCATTACGCCCGGGCGTCCAAGATCCCCATGCTTTCCCCCTCGGATTCCGCCGAAGCCCTGGCTATGACCAAGGCGGCGTATGAGATCAGCGAAGAATTCGATACCCCGGTGCTTTTGAAAATGTGCACCCGTGTCTCTCATTCCCAGAGCCTGGTGGAGACCTCTCCCCGGCAGGAGTTTGAGAAGAGCTATCAGAAAGACGGCGCCAAGTACATTATGATGCCCGGCAACGCCAAAAAGCGCCACCCCGTGGTGGAGGAACGCACCGCGAAGCTGAAAGAATTCGCGGAGATCTGCCCATGGAACCGCCTGGAAGCGGGCAAGGACAGCTCCCTCGGCATCGTGACCGATTCCACCTGCTACCAGTACGTGAAGGAAGCCCTGGGCGATACCTATCCCGTTTTGAAGATCGGGATGGTCTGGCCCCTGCCGGACAAAAAGCTGCGTGATTTTGCCGCCACGGTGAAGAAGGTCGTGGTGGTGGAGGAGCTGGACGGTTTTTTGGAGCAGTATCTCCACGACCTGGGCATCCCCGCGGAAGGGAAGAGCCGCTTCTCACCCATCGGGGAATTCAGCCAGAATACCGTCGCCGCCGCTTTCGGCAAGGAAGCGCCCAGCGGGGTGAAGCTGGACGCGGACATCCCGCCTCGTCCCCCCGTTATGTGCGCGGGCTGTCCCCACCGGGGTCTGTATTACGTATTGAAGAAACTGAAGCTCACCGTCCTGGGTGACATCGGCTGTTATACCTTAGGCGCCGTGCCGCCTCTGGCGACCCTGGATACCACCATCTGTATGGGCGCCTCCGTCTCCGGCATCCACGGCTTTGTGAAGGCGCTGGGAGAGGGCGCGCGGAAGAACACCGTCGCCGTCATCGGCGATTCCACCTTTATGCACTCCGGTATGACCGGGCTTGTGAATATCGCCTACAACGACTCCAAAGCCACCGTCATCATCCTGGATAACTCCATCACCGGTATGACCGGGCATCAGCAGAACCCCACCACCGGCATGAACCTGAAGGGAGATCCCGCCGCCGCCGTGGATCTGGAAAAGCTCTGCCGCGCCATCGGCATCCCCAGCGTCCGCGTGGTGGACCCCTACGACCTGACGCAGGTGGAAACGGCTGTGAAGGAGGAACTGGAAAAGCCCTGCGCCTCCGTGATCATTTCCCGCCGTCCCTGTGCCCTGCTCAAATATGTGAAGCACCCCGGACCAATTTTGGTGGACAGCGAAAAGTGCCGCTCCTGCGGCGCCTGTATGAAGATCGGCTGTCCCGCCCTCAGCTTGCGGGATAAGAAGATCACCCTGGACGCCACCCTTTGCACCGGCTGCGGCGTCTGTACCCAGCTTTGCAAATTCGGCGCTTTGGGAGGTGACAAATGATGAAAACGAAGAATATCATGATCGTCGGCGTGGGCGGGCAGGGAAGTCTCCTCGCCTCCAAGCTCCTGGGCAAGCTTCTGATCACCAAGGGCTATGACGTGAAGGTCTCCGAGGTCCACGGCATGAGCCAGCGGGGCGGCAGCGTCGTCACCTACGTCCGCTTCGGGGACAAGGTCTATTCCCCCGTTATCGACAAGGGCGAGGCGGACGCCATTATTTCCTTTGAACTGCTGGAAGCCGCCCGCTGGACGGAGTTCTTAAAACCCGGCGGCAGGATCATCTGCAACACCCAGAAGATCAATCCCATGCCCGTCATCACCGGCGCCGCCGAATACCCCCGGGGGCTGGAAGAAAAAATGCGCGCCGCCGGCATTGATCTGGACGCCGTGGACGCCCTCTCCCTGGCGGAGCAGGCGGGCAGCGCCAAAGCCACCAACCTGGTCCTTATGGGCAGACTGGCGCGGCTGTTCGACTTCACCGACGCGGAGTGGGAAAAGGCGATTGAAGACAGCGTGCCCCCGAAATTCATCGACCTGAACAAAAAGGCGTTCCATCTGGGAAAAGAAGCGTAACGCGCCAAACAAAAAAAGGACCTCCCGCGGGTTTCGTTGCAAAAACAGGTTACCAAATTAGTTTTAATGGGAGATAGCCATGACTTTAGGAAAAAAGATTGAAAAACTGCGGCAAGAAAAAGGCCTGAGTCAAAAAGAACTTGCAGTCCAATTGAGTATTCCTACCGGAACACTGGCGGAATGGGAATCGGATGAAGCAGCGCCTTCCTTAGCGGATATAGCAAAATTGAGCGAGTCTTTGAATATCTCTGCTGATGTTTTGATCAAAGATGTTGAAATTGAAAGCGACGCCATTGAAAAGAAAGAAACCGGGGCAGGAATGGAAGAGAAACCAGCCACCCAAAAGAAGGTCGGTTCCAATAAACGAATAGTCATCATAGCATTATTAACCGTACTGATCCTTTCCGGGATAATTGTAAGTCTGTGGCTTTTCAGACCCGTCTCATCAAAACCATTTTCAGAGGATACAAGCGCTATCGAAAAAGCCGCTTCGTCCGTCGTTAAAATCTATTGCTATGATTACGACGGCAATGAATCCGCGACCGGTAGTGGTTTTGTTGCGTTTGACGACCAGACAATCGTAACAAATTATCATGTAATGGAGGAAGCTTATACCTGCAAAGTTTCGACAGATCAAGATAAAACATTGATTGTGGATACGATTACACACTACTCAGAAGAAAGTGACATCGCCATACTAAAGCTTAAAGAGCCTTCCGGTTTAGATGTTTTATCTTTCGGAAGCTCGGATTCTTTAAAAAAAGGCGATACTCTTACAGCAATTGGAAGCCCTTTGGGATTAAAGAACTCTGTTTCCAAAGGGATTCTGAGCGGACGAGTTATGTTGGGTAGCATGGATGCTTTGCAATTCACCGCTGAAATATCTCATGGTAGCAGCGGCGGCGCTCTATTCAATGAAGAAGGAGAAGTCGTTGGTGTTACATTTGCTTCTTATGAAGAAGGGCAGAATTTAAATCTGGCGATTCCGATTGAAAAAACACTTGAGTTATCAAAAATAGAAAGCCAGGAGATTTCTACAAACACCATTTTTCTTGAAAAGTATCCTTACATAGTATTTGAACACGAACACTACAAGAATACTCCAACCGTAACAATAGAAGAATTGAAAAGAGATCCCGAAAAGTGGAATGGAAAAACAGTCAAAATTATAGCTTATATTTCAAGTTTATATCCGTATGATTATAGTGGTTCATGGGTCCCTATCGAAGGCTTTATTACAGACGATTTGAAAAAAATCAGTGGAATTGTTGATTGGGATGAGGCAACTGATAGTTCCGCTGAATTTGAAAGTACACCCTTCCTCCGTGTTTTTGGATCCGGTAATGGAAAAGATAATAGCTACGTGGAAGAAGGATTGGAACTGGGAAACAAGGTGTGCGTCATTGGAAAATTTGAATATAAGTCCCATTCTTTAGGGCGTTACAATAATGAGTTTGATTTGTTCATTCCGGAACTTCCGAGTCATGGGGAACTAACAACTGTAAGAATCGCATATTCGCTTGAACGCTCTTAACTCTGTTTATCAATTGGCATGCTTGAGTGATATAGAGATAAAAAAACATACGTTTGAACCTGTTCACCCTGGATTATATTTGACCACGCTTTTACCCTAACAGAAAAAAGGAAGCTCTATGAGCTTCCTTTTTTCTGTTAGGGATCTTTACGCCTCGTTGAAGTTTTCCTTGCCCACGCCGCAGAGACCGCAGGTGAAATCTTCGGGGAGATCCGCGCATTTGGTGCCGGGGGCGATGCCGCGATCGGGATCGCCGACCGCCTCGTCATATTCCCAGCCGCAGATGCCGCAAACGTACTTTGCCATAGTGTTT
>JAGDAA010000142.1 GCA_017959745.1 Clostridia bacterium | reverse complement strand
GATTTCATCCTGGTGGCTTACGGCACCAACGGCAGGGTCAGCAAGAATTACAAAAAATGGGCGGAGGATTTTTTCGCCAATCTGCACAAAGAGTTCCCGGAAAAGCCCGTGTTCGTCATCCTGCCCATCCACCGGATCGGGGAGGAAACGGAAACGGATAAACTGCCCCTGCCCGAGGCGCGGGCGCACATCGCGAAGGTCTGCGGGCAATATCCCCATATCACCGTCCTGGACGGGACGAAGTTCGTCCCCTGGGATCCCGCCTGCTATTTCGACGGTTTTCTGCATCCCAATGACCTGGGTATGACCCATTTCGCCATGAACCTCACAAGGGAATTGAAAAAGCGTCTTTTGACGGACTAAAAAGGAGATCCTATGAAACTGACCCTTGAAGAAGCCCGGACCGCTTTTTCCGGCTTTCAGGAACTGCGCGATCACCACGGCGCGTTTCTCTTTGAACGCTTTACGCCCGCCCAGCGCGACGCCGCCTGGGAGGCGGGGCACCGCTATCATCTGCGCTCTTTCAGCGTCTCCGGCGTCTGCCTGGATGTGATCACCGACGCTGACGCTCTGTCCTTTGATCAGGTGAACGCCTGGATGAGCGCCAAGCGCCCCTATGTGAATTATGACCTTTATATCGACGGCGTTTTGTACGATCACAAGGGCGTCGCCCGGGAGGGCGTTTTCCCCGGGAACGTGCGAAAGGAGCTGCCGGAGCTGTCCTACCGTTTTGAACTGCCCGCCGGGGAAAAACGCGTTACCCTGTATCTCCCGGAGCTTGCCCACGTGGAGCTGAAAAACGTTGAATTGGAAGGCGCGCGCTTCTTTACCCCCTGGCGCTACGACGGCACACTGGTCGCCTTCGGGGACTCCATCACCGAGGGGACCGAGGTGCGCTACGCCGGTATGGTCTACATTGAGCAGGTCGCCCGGCTGATGAATTATAAGCTGTATGATTTCGGCATCGGCGGGGATCGCTTCACCCCCCACGTGCTGAACGGCGGCGGGTTCCCCAAAGCGGATCTTGTCACTGTCGCTCTGGGTACCAACGATTTCGCCCGGACGGATAAGGAAACCTTCCTGAACGGGGTCAAGGGCTTTCTGAAACGCCTGCATGAATTGTATCCCGATACCCCCACGGTGCTCATCACACCCGTCTGGCGGATGAAGGAGCAGGACGGAGAAGTCTACGCCCTGGGCAGCTTTCAGGAAATGCGGGATCTGATCCGGCGGGAAGCGGAGCGGTATCCCACGATCACCGTCGCCCCCGGGGAGAAGATGCTCCCCCGAACCGCGGAGGTCCTGTGGGACGGCACCCTGCACCCCAACGATTTCGGCAACACCCAGTACGCCCTGCGTCTCTTCGGCTTTCTGGTGGATCGCGGCTTTTATCCCCGAAAGGAGAACAAATGAACCTGACTTTAGACCAGCTGAACGCCTGCGTGGACGGTATTCCCTCCGTGGTGGAGGACGACGGCGCCTATTATTTCCGCCGCTTCACCGACGAACAGCGCCTGCATCAGTTTGAGGACGGCTCCGCCATCGGCAAGCGCTGTTTTCAGAACCCCGGCTGCAAGCTGGATTTCACCACCGATTCCCCGACCCTCACCCTGTCTATGACCCGGCTCCTTTCCCGGAGCAATATCCCCGTCTACGCGGTGGATTTGTGGCAGGACGGCGTCTTGACCCACCATCTGGAAAAGCCCCGGGCGGATTTCCCCCTCACCCCCGAGGGGCGCATCCTGCCGGATTTTGAGGAGACCTTCACCCTCCTGCCCGGGAAAAAGCGGGTGGAGCTTTTCTTCCCCTGGAACGTGAATTACCGGGTGAAAAATGTGTCCCTGTCTGACGGCGCCTTGTTTGAGCCAACCGTCCACGCCCGGCGTATGATCGTCTTCGGGGACTCCATCACCCAGGCGAATGTGGTCACCTTTCCCTCTATGACCTATATCGCTCAGGTCAGCCGCGCCATCGACGCCCGCACCTATGACTACGCCATCGGCAGTGATAAGTATAAAGCTACCTCTATCCTCCCCGGCACCTACCCGGAAGCGGATATGATCCTCGTGGCATACGGCACCAACGCGCGGAAGATCTCGGCAAACTGGCAGAAGGGACTGGATGCGTTTTACGAGCTTCTGGTCAAAGAATTTCCCGGCGTCCCCACCTACGCCGTCCTGCCCATCCACCGGATGGGGGAGGAAACGGATGAGGAGAGGGAAGTGACTCTGCCGGAAGCCCGGCGGCGCATCCGGGAAAAGTGCGAGTCCATCCCCCAGGTCACCGTCATCGACGGGGAGACCTTCGTCCCCTGGGACGACGCTATGTACGTGGACGGACTGCACCCCAACGACCTGGGGCATACCCATTACGCTATGAATCTCATCCGGGAATTGAAAAAACTTCTGAAATAGGAGCGGATTATGAAACTGACCTTAGATCAGCTGAACGCCTGCGTGGACGGCGTTCTCGACGTGGTGGAGGAGGACGGCGGCTATTTCCCCCGCCGCTTTACCCGGGAACAGCGCGACGCCCAGTACGGCCCCGAATCCGGCTTTTATCTCCGCACCTTCGTCCTGCCCGGCTGCAAGCTGGATTTCACCACCGACGCCGCCGAGATGTCCTTCTGCCTGACCCGGGGCACCTGCAAGACCAGTATCAGCTCCTACGCCGCGGATCTCTGGCAGAACGGCGTTCTGACCCATCATCTTGAGAAGCCCCTGGAGGGTCTGGCGGACAGCCCTGCCGGCAAGATCCTCCCGGATTTTGAGGAAACTGTTTCCCTGCTTCCCGGTACCAAACGGGTGGAGCTGTACCTCCCCCGGAATGTCCGCCTGCTGATCAAGGCGGTCTCTCTGTCCGATGGCGCTTCCTTCGAGCCCACCGTCCATCGGCGCCGGATGCTGGTGTTCGGGGATTCCATCACCGCCGCCTGCAACGCTCTGTATCCCTCCCTGGCTTATATCTCCCTGCTTTCCCGGCATTTTGACGCCCGCACCTACAACTACGCCGTGGGCGGGGAAGCCTATAAAGCCAAATGCATCGTCCCCGGCACCTATCCGGAGGCGGATCTGATTCTGGTCGCCTACGGCACCAACGGCAGGAAGGACCCGGACAAGTGGAAGGAGGGTACGCTCGCTTTCTTTGAAGCCCTGAACCGCGAATTTCCCGGCAAGCCCGCCTACGTCATCCTGCCCATCCACCGGATGGGGGAGGAAACGGAAACGGACAGACTGCCCCTGCCCGAAGTCCGCCGGCTCATCCGGGAGACCTGCGCCAAGTACCCCCAAATCACCGTTCTCAACGGGGAGACCTATGTTCCCTGGGATGAAGCGATGTATCAGGATAAGGTCCTGCACCCCAATGACGCGGGTATGGCGCATTACGCCATGAATCTTATCGCCGATTTGGAGAAGCACCTGAAATAAGGAGAAGGATATGCGTCTGACCTTTTCACAGATCAAAAAAGCCGTTTTCGGCGCCGCCGTTTCGGAAGAGAACGGAAAGATCGCGTTCCACCGCTTTACCGAAATTCAGACGGCGCATTTCAGCGATTTCGATAAACTCCGCGCCCAAAGCTCCGCCGGCGTCCGCCTGGAATTTGTGACGGATTCCGACTTTCTTTCTTTCGCCTTCACCGACGCGTGGGTGTCCAGCAACCGGGGTTTTTTCTACGCGGACCTTTTGATCGACGGCTGCCTTATGGCGCACGTGGGTACGGATCTGGGACGCCGCCCGGAAGGCGGCCCCACGGTGCGCCCCCTCCCGGATCTTTCCCATACGGTGAAGCTTGACCCCGGCGTCAAGCGCGTGACCCTGTACCCGCCCGCCATCGCCTGCGCCCGCCTGGAGAAGCTGGAACTGTCCGACGGCGCTTCCTTCGAGCCCGTCCGCCCCGCCCGCCGGATCGTCTCCTTTGGGGATTCCATCACCGAGGGGATGGACGCGACTTTTCCTTCCTATCATTATCTGAATCGCGTCGCGAAAGCCTTTGACGCGGAAGCGTTCAATTTCGCCATCGCCGGCGGCTGTATGGATCCCGGCATCCTGGAGGGGGATCTGCCCCCTACGGATCTGATCACCGTGGCATACGGCACCAATGATTTCCGCCACGCCTCGCCGACGGATTTCAGGGAGCGCCTGTCGGAATTTTTCCGCCGTGTGAACGCGTATTATCCGACGACGCCCGTCTTTGTTATGCCGCCCTTCTACCGCCTTCCCGCGGATGAAAGCGGGGAAAGCTTTGAGATCGGCACCCTGGACGAGGTGCGGGAAGCCATTGGACGGGAAGCGGGCAAATACGACAACGTTTCCGTTTTGAATTCCAAATTCTTCGTTCCGCCCATGCCCTCCTTTTTCGGAGACGGGCGTCTCCACCCCAACGAACTGGGCAGCGTTTCCCTTTCGGATCATTTGAAAAAGGAGATCCGCGGGCGGCTCGGCTGGAAAGAGGGCGAATGAGTTTGAGGGATCGGGGTAAACTAAAAGGCAAGAGGGTACTTATGGTCCTGTTATTTATCATCCTGGGCGTTTTCGCCCTGTATCTTACGCTGAATCTTGTTGTGATCCTTTCCGCCCGTTCCTTTGTTATGGAGCTGGACGAAGGAAAGAAGACCGGTTTTCAAGCGGACGCCATTCTGGTGCTGGGCGCCGGCGTGCGCCCCGACAAAACCCCCTCCCATATGCTGGAGGACCGGCTTCTCACCGCCCTCGCCCTGTATCAGTCCGACGTCTGCGCCCGGATCATCGTCAGCGGCGATCACGGGGGAGAGTACTACGATGAAGTGAACGTGATGAAGGGGTACCTGGTGGACCGGGGCGTCCCCAGCGAATGTGTCTTTATGGACCACGCCGGCTTTGATACCTACGATTCTCTGTATCGCGCCAAAGCGATTTTCGGCGCGAAAAGCCTCCTTCTGGTGACCCAGCGTTACCACAGCTACCGCGCCGTGTATATCGGCGAGCGCCTGGGCGTTTCCTGCCGCGCCGTGGCGGCGCCCATCCTCAGTCACAGCGGCACGGGCTATGCCAAACAGCCCTGGTTCACCTTCCGGGAGACCGTCGCCCGCGCCAAGGACGTCTTCACCTGCCTGATTCGGCCCGCCCCCCGCTTTTTAGGGGACCCCGTGGACCTCTCCGGCAGCGGGGACGTGACCAACGACAAGTGACGCTTTCGGGCTCTTGGGAATAAAAAACAGGAAAAGAAGCGAGTTTTCGGGCTTGCTTCTTTCCGTTTGAAAGGGCGCGCTTTCGGATCGGGCGGCCCCGTTTTCTTTCCTCACGTCCGGCAAAGCCTGATAGGCGGTCGCGGACTATGGGCAATTTGACCAATAGACCCCCCGTTTTCTTGTCTCTTTTGCGCTTCGTTTGGTCATTCATCCAAATCTGAAAAAAACTTGCAAAATCTTACAAAAAGTCCTTGACAAGACAGGGTGTCGGTGATAAACTCACACTTACCGTCCGCTGAGACGAACGGACGCCGCAGCGAGCGGCGGGCGAACCTTGAAAATTGAACAACAAAGACAGCGAAGTACAAGAGAAGCACAATTGGTAAGAGAATTACTGAGAGTGGAACTCAAGTCAAATCCTTTAGAAAACAAACCAGAAACGAAAGTAATGAGAGCAAAACTCAAATTACTCTAAGAAAGATTTTAAGGGCTTTCGGGCTTTTAAGATACGATTTTTTAGAGAGTTTGATCCTGGCTC
>JAGDAA010000141.1 GCA_017959745.1 Clostridia bacterium | reverse complement strand
TGGCAGATCAGGGTCACCACCGGCACCCGCATCCTTTTGCACAGGGCGCCCAGCCCCTCAGGCAAAACGGCGGTGGTCCCGCAAAGGGAATACCGCGCCTCCGGGTAGAGGATGAGGATATCGCCGTTTTTCGCCACCCGCAGAAGATGCTTGATCATCACCACGTCGCTGGTGAATTTCCGCTTGCAGATGCATCCCAGCTTCCGCAGAAGCTCCTCCCTGCCGATAAAGCCGTCGATGGCGACCACGTAATTGGCCCTGTGGGGAAAGATCGCCTTGGTGGCGACCTTGAAATCCATAAAGGCGTTGTGATTGCACAACAGAAGATAGGGGGGCTTGATGCCCTCCATCCCGGTCTTGGTCAATCGGTTCTTGTGCGCCCAGACGGCGGGAAAGCTCAACAGGTTCACCAGCGGACGGAGATACCAGGCGGTGGGCTGCGGCTTTCTCACCATATCAAAGCGTTTCGGTTCCTGTTTCATACGTTTTCCTTACAGATCGTATTCAAGAATGGAGCAGTTGCCGGGGAGCCAGCGGCCCAGCTGATCGTTCATCATATCCGGATGGGCGTAGCATTCGATGGCGCGGATCACGCCGCCGTGGGTGACCAGCAGGATCTTTTCCCCGGGATACCGGTTTTTCAGCGAATCGAGAAAGGGCCAGACCCGTCCGAAAAACGCGCGGATGCTCTCCGCGTTCTCGTAGGAAACGTCCTTTTCCCAGTTCCAGAAGTCCTCATAGCAAAAATCGTCCCTGCTCTTGCCTTCATACACCCCGTAACTGCGCTCCCGGAGCGCCTCCTCGGGGATCACCGGAACGTTTCGCCCCTCGGTGACGATTCGCGCCGTTTGCATAGCCCGGATCTGGGGAGAAACAAACACCCGGTCAAAGGCGTAGCCCCGCAGGTTTTCCTTCGCTTCCCGCGCCTGGGCAAGGCCCTGGTCATTCAGGGGGACATCTACCCTGCCCTGCATGACGCGCCGGACGTTCCAGTCCGTTTTCCCGTGGCGGATGGCGTATAGCTTCATAGATCCTTTTCCCTTTCGGAACAGTTGTCTGATTATAGCATAAAAGAAGGAAAAAAGCAAGAAACGGCGGCGCTTCGCCCCCTTTTAATCCGTGATGACAAGGGGAAGGGGCACGTCCAAAGGAGAAACGGGGATATCGTCCCGCAAAAGCGCCTTGTAGCACAGACAGACGGCATTCTCCGGCGCCTGCGCCAGAAAGCGGTCGTAGAAGCCCGCGCCGTGACCCAGGCGGTCTCCCTTCAGGGACGCCGCCACGCAGGGGACCAGGATCAGATCCAGCGCGCCGGGGGATGCGGTCTCCCCCTCCTCCTCCGGCTCAGGGATCCCGTAGGCTCCGGGTTTCAGCTCAGCAAGACTTGCGATCCGGACGGCTCGCATGATCCCGTGAGATACGCACTTGGGAACGTAGACCCGCTTCCCGTCCTTCAGCGCCCGCTCCAGGATGGCGCGGGTGTCCGGCTCTCCGGGCATGGAAACGTACAGGAAGACGCTCCCGGCGCGGCGATACGCCGGAGAGGACAGTAGCTTTTCCCGGATGCTCCGGTCCGCCAACCCGCGGTATTCCGCCGACAGCGCGTCCCGCCGGGCAGTCATCTCCCGGCGCAGGCGCTTCTTTGCTTCTTCCGTGCTTCGATCCCGCGTCATAGTCCTTCACCTCACTGTTTTTATGTTATCACAGATCCGCACCGGGCGCAAGAAGAGATTCCGAAAAGGCGCAAAAACGTCGATTGACAAACGACCGTCTTCGGCTTATAATGAACAAAGCCAAGAAAAAAGAGAGGGCTCGTTATGTTCAACGGAAAGAAAGTGGTGGGGATCGTTCCCAAAGCGCCCGTTTTCGGGAGAGGGGAAAATGCCTACGGGGACGCGTATACCTTCGCGGATACCTACGTTACCCGTGCCAAAGAGGCGGGGCTTCTTCCCGTCGGCGTCCTGCCTGTAAACGAACGCATCTCAACGGACGTGCCGGATCTCTGTGACGCTTTCATCATCCAGGGCGGCGCCGGTGTGCGCCCCTTCCATCTCGATTTGATCGACCATGCCGTAAAAAACGGCAAAAAGGTTTTAGGCATCTGCCTCGGCTGCCAGGCCATCCATACCTATTTCTCCGTCCGGGAGATCCTTCGTGAACAGGGGCTTGATACCGCGCCGGGAGATTACTACGCGGACGTGATCGGCAACAAGAATATCTTCCTGGAAGGGGTGGAGGGGCACCGTCCCTTCGACGGTCTTCCCCGGGGGGATCTGGATTGGATCAAGCACCCGGTCAAGCTCGATCCGGATTCCAACCTGGCTCGCATCCTGGGCGTCACCGAGGTCCAAGGCGCCTCCATCCACGTATACCGCATCAAGACGCCCGCCCCCGGTGAAAAAGTCACCGGCCGCGCGGAGGACGGCACAGTGGAAGTCATCGAAGTCGGCGATAAGATCATCGGCACCCAGTTCCACCCCGACGTGGACAGCCTTCTTCACCGGGTCTTCGACTGGCTGGGAGAATGAAGCGGTAAAGCCGGAGCTGTTTTCCGTGAAAGAAAATCAAAAAAAACCTTGACAAAAATCCTTTCACCCCATATAATAGGAAGACGCCATCCGGCCCGTTGGTCAAGGGGTTAAGACACCGCCCTTTCACGGCGGTAACATGGGTTCAAATCCCGTACGGGTCACCATGAAAAAAACGTCGACATTTTGTATCTCAAATGCAAGATGACGGCGTTTTTTGTTGCGCGAAAACCCTTTATTTACAAGGGGTTTCGCTTTTTTCATCCTTGTCGACAAATCATAAAAACTTGTCGAAAATGTCGATTAAATCTTGCTATTTGTCGATAATCACGATATAATACCATGTGGAGGATTAAAAATGAACTACACAAAAACGATCAGAGAGTTCTGCTTACAGAATAAAGGCGA
>JAGDAA010000140.1 GCA_017959745.1 Clostridia bacterium | reverse complement strand
GCTTCTTCCTGCGTTTCGGCTTCTTCGCTGTCGGCTGACGGCTGACGGCTGACGGCTGCCGCGTCAGCGGCTTCTTCCGGCGTCTCGGCTTCTTCGCTGTCGGCTGACGGCTGACGGCTGACGGCTGCCGCGTCAGCGGCTTCCTCGCTGTCGGCTTCCTCCGCCTCCGCGAAGGCGCGGGCTTCCGCCAAAAGCTCTTCTTCGGTCTTGGGTTCGGGCAGAGGCGGGCGCTCCGGGTCGCCCTGACGCAGGATCTCCGCCGCGTCCAGGGCGGCGTCCAGAGACTCCAGCATCATCTTGTCCTCGGGGGTGAGGGTGCCGTAGCGGATCATGGAAGGCATGGGCTGCTTCCGGTCGGCGTTCTTTTCCGCGCTGTCCGGCACGGAAACGTCGTAATCCCCTTCCCGTTCCTTGCTGAATTCCGAAACCATCCGGGGACGCAGCTCCTCGTCTGTCAAGTCGCTCGCCAAAACGTTTTCCGCGTCAAATTCGTTCTGAATATTGTGCCTGAAAATGAGGTACTGCAAAGCCAGGGTGGAATAAAGCTCCCGGACGTACTCGTCGTCTACCTTCTCCAGGTCCTCCTGCACCAGCATGCTGTAGCCGGCGGCCTCGTAGCTCTCGATAAACTGCCACAGCGCCAGGCACTGCCGCAGGTTCTTGTTCTTCAAAATGGCGTTGGTGCGCATGACGGGGGGCCGGATAAAGCTGTTCCCCATCTCCTGCACGAAGGGAGAGGAAGCGAAGGTGGCGACCACCTCGTACAGCTTCTCCACACGGCGCCACAGGTCGGTGGTATAGGTAAAATTCTTTTCCACCTTCTCGCCCATACCCTCGGTGGACTCGGAGATCTCCATCTTGAACTGCATTTTCACTTTCACGTTTTCGTGGGTGAAATCGTCCAGAAATTCAAGACTGGTGGTCTTTTCGTCCTGTCCCGCTTTTTTGGCGATCTGATACCGGCGCGCCACAAAGGTATACAGCCGGTTGATCAGGGTGTTCAGGAATTTGTTTTCGTAGGTTTGGATGGTCTCCTCCCGAAACACGTTCAGGATCTTGGAAGGGGTGATCTTGTCCCCCTCGATCTTGGAGATCAAATTGGTGTGCTGAGAAAGGTGCTGCAGGGAGCGGGGGGAGATATTGCGGCTCAATTCGATGGGCAAAAGCTCTTCCCGTTCCTCGATGAACTTGGACGGATTGCGGGTCAGTACCTCGATGCAGGGAATGGTGTCCTCGATGATGTTCACCCAGGTCTCGTCAATGGCGCGGAGCATATACCGCTTCTTCAACTCAATGGAAGCGTTGCCCTCCCGCATAAATCCCAGGATCATAGGGAAGACCCGGTACTCCTTGACCATACTGTCCACAAAATACGTGGCGTCCTCGTATACCTTCTTGAAGGAGTCCCCGCCGTTCTTCTGTTCGGTTTTTTCTTCGTCTGCCATGGCGAAACCCTCCTTTGTTAAAATTCGGGCGCCTCGCGCCCTTTGTTGGGTCTATTGCGTTCTGTCCGGCAAAGCCGTTCCGGGACGGTGGGGCGCCCTCTTCAAAAGGCGCCCCGCGTTGGGATCCCGGATCAATAGCTCATCTTCTGGAGACGCTGGAGATACGCGATGCACTCCTTCATCTCGCCCTTGCCGAAGAGGGTGTCCATGTAGAGCATAAGGCCGCGGATCTCATCCCGGATCAAAGAGAGGTTCAAGCCCTCGAACTTCCGGAAAACCTTGGTGGCGAGGATGTAGTCCACGCCTTCCAGCTCCGTGCCGCCGCAGGCGACGAACACGGGCACGAAAATGCGCAGCTGCTTGATGATACGGTTACCGAACGCCACACGGAACTTTTCGATCACGTACAGATCCAGTTGAGAAATGGCGTCCATGGTCTTTTCGGAAACGGGATGCTCCTCCACCGCTTTGCTGTAAAGCTCTTCCACGTAGGAGTAGCTGATGTGCTTGGGCTCGGTGTCCGGCGCCTCGAAGGGAACGCCCTTGGAGTCCAGGTTGATGACCAGCGCCCGGTCGTACACCTTATCGGATACGGCGAAGGTGGAGTCGTCGTTATTGGCGGTACCGATGTACCACACGTTCTGAGGGATCTGCAGCTTGCCGTCGGGCAGGTGCTTGGGGTCATTGGGCCAGGACGAGGGGACCAGCTCGATCTTCCACTCCTCCGCGTTGGGCATTTCCAGGATGGAAAGCATTTCCGCGAAGTAGTATTCCACACGGGCGATGTTCATTTCGTCCAGGATGATCACGTTGATGTCGTCGTTGTAGGACGCCTCATAGATCCGGCGCAGAACTTCGGTCTCGTTGAATTTCTTGGTGAATTCGTTGAAGTATCCGAACAGCTCCGTGCGGTCCCGCCAGGACGGCTGGACGGAGGCGATGGTGGCGTCGTTCAGGAAATACTTGCCCATCATATAGGGCAGAGAGGTCTTACCGGTACCGGAAATACCCTGCAAGAGGATCAACTTGGTGGAGGCAAGTCCGGCGATCATCAGGCGGATGATCTTGATCTCATAAAACAGCCCCGAGCGGGAGCAGGCGAAATTGCGGATATCGTCGCAGATCTGAGACAGATTCATAGTGCGATCGTATTCCGGCGGGTTGTAGTAAATGTACTTGTCGTCCACGGCGGCGAGACGGAAGAAACGCTTGCCTTCCCCGTCCATGGCGGCGGTGATGGTCCCGTCGTCGTTCACGCCGCTCTCGCTGCCATCTCCGGCAACGGCGGCGGCAGGCGCCCCGGTGGTGTTCGCTACGATGGCGCTTTCGCCCTCGAACATTTCACGCAGCTGATCGTAGGTGATGCCCGTGGGGTCGATCTTCATCGCCAGGAGCTTTTCCTTCTCCGAGGTGAGCTTCACCACGTCCCGGTGCAGGTCCGCGATCTCTTCCAGAAGGTCCTCGTTGCCCACCAGGGTGCGGCGGAAGCGCAGATACTTCCGGACGCCCAGAACGATGAGGAAGACGATGGCAAACCAGATGCCGTACGCCAGGATCACCGTGACGATACACAAAATCCAGCCCATCCCGCCGAATTCCGTCTTATAACGGTTCAGCTGGTCAAAGAGCAGGGGAAAATTGAATAACTGGAACGCCGCGGTAAAGAAGCTGGAAATGGCATTCCAGATCGCCTCCAGGATAGTGGTCATGAAGGCGAAGAACCAGTTCATAAATGCATCCATAGTAACTTGTAAATCCCTTTATAGTCATTCAAAGGCATACCTTGCAAGGCGTTCACCTTGCAAGGTACACCCGTATATATTGGCAGGAAAAAAGCTTATTCTTCGGGTTTTTTCTCTTCCTCGGCGGGAGCTTCCTCGGCGGGCGCTTCCTCAGCGGGCGCTTCCTCGGCGGGGGCTTCCTCGGCGGGAGCTTCCTCGGCGGGGGCTTCCTCAGCGGGAGCTTCCTCAGCGGGAGCTTCCTCGGCGGGGGCTTCCTCGGCGGGGGCTTCCTCAGCGGGGGCTTCCGACTCAACGGCTTCTTCGGCTTCGGTGGCTTTTTCCTCAGCGGCTTTCGCTTCCGCTTCCTTCTCCGCCTGCTGCTTTAAGTATTCCGCGACGGCGCGCTGCTTGATCTCTTCCTCGTCCGCGGCGGTGATCTGCTTCTTGCCGTCGTTCTTCAAAGCGACAAACTTGCGGATGAAGCTGATCAGCTCCAGCACGAAGAACAACGCCAACGGGATGACCACGCAGATCATAAAGCCCATCTGGGTGTTCAAAAAGTCGATCACACTGCCCAGAACGGGGATGCGGGTACCGGGATTCTCCACGGTGCCGTGATAGCAGATCACGTTCTGGCAGTCCGCCAAAGCGTAGCGGGGATTGCCCTCGGCGTCATACACGTTGTGACCGTTTTCATCGTGCAGGAAGTCGGGCTCGGGGTTGGTCTCCTTGTTTTCACCCTGCGTGTAGAAGCCTTCCACCACGCCGTTCTCGTTGGTCACGACCTCAATGATCTTATGGGTCTTCAGCATATCCACCAGTCTGCCCTGGGTCGCGTCGTACTCCTCGGCCATGAAGGTGATGATGTCGCCCACCTTCAAGGTGCGGGCGGACTCGGTATCCATCTTGGTGCCCACGATCATGTCGCCCGCCTTATAGATGGGTTCCATAGAGGGGGTCTGGACCTTCAGGATGACCTTCCCGCCGATGGTGGGAACGCCTTCCTTGTTCTGGGAGGCGAATGCCAGGACGGTCACCACCACCGCGAACACGATGAAGAGCCAGATGAAAATGTTGCCGATGACGCTGAGTGTTTTCTTTGCCGTGCTCTTTTCACTTGCCATATCTTTTTCCTTTCTCGGGCGGCGCTGCCGCCGATCTCACCCCGAAGGGCTTATTGGGAACAAAGGTTACGTTGTTTTCGCCCGTTCCCCTTTTAGCCGGAGAACGGCTACAAAATACCCACATCCGTGCGCGTGTGTGCGCGCACAGTATAAGCATATGTATACACGATAACAAGTATTATTATAGAGGCAAGAAAGCCTTTTGTAAAGAGAAAAATGCAAAAAAGCGCGATTTTTCCCGGTTTTCCGTGGGAAAATCCCCTTTTTTTATAAAAAACAAGGAAAAAAGCCATCTCGCGCCATCCCGTTGTGGTTATGCCAAAGCCCCAGTCTTCTTGTAGGGGCGATGCTCGTCATCGCCCGCGCTCTCGCGTCATCCCGTTGTGGTTATGCCAAACTCCCGGTCTTCTTGTAGGGGCGTTGCTCGCAACGCCCGCGATCTCGCGCCATCCCGTTGTGGTTATGCCAAAATCCCGGTCTTCTTGTAGGGGCGATGCTCGTCAT
>JAGDAA010000139.1 GCA_017959745.1 Clostridia bacterium | reverse complement strand
GAAAAAGGGAGAAGTCGTCGTGGTCGTCGGGCCCTCCGGCAGCGGAAAATCCACCTTTTTGCGGTGTCTGAACCTGCTGGAAGTCCCTACTGGCGGTACCATCCTGTTTGAAGGCGTGGATATCACCGACAAGAAAACCAACGTCAATATCCACCGGCAGAAGATGGGGATGGTGTTTCAGCAGTTCAATCTCTTTCCCAATATGACGATCCTGCAGAATATGACCCTGGCGCCCATTAAGCTGAAAGGCGCTTCCAAAGAGGAAGCGGAGAAAAAGGCGATGGCGCTGTTGGAACGGGTGGGTCTGGCTGACCGCGCCTCCTCCTACCCCAATCAGCTCTCCGGCGGACAAAAGCAACGGGTCGCCATCGTCCGCGCTCTTGCTATGGAACCGGATGTGATGCTCTTCGACGAGCCCACCAGCGCCCTGGATCCCGAAATGGTGGGAGAGGTGCTGGACGTGATGCAGAAGCTGGCGGAAAGCGGTATGACTATGGTGGTCGTGACCCACGAAATGGGCTTTGCCCGGGAGGTCGCCAACCGGGTGATGTTCGTCTGCGACGGCGTCATCGCCGAGGAAGCCCCCCCGGAGGAGTTCTTTTCCAATCCCAAGCACCCCAGGCTGAAGGACTTTCTTTCCAAAGTGCTGTGATCCGCGCCTGTCAACAAGAAGCAGGACCGTTCTCTTCAGGAGAACGGTCCTGCTTCTTTCAAGAAATGGCTTTGCCGTAGAATCAATTATCCGGAGAGGGTCGATCAATCGTCTTCACTGTCTGCCGGCGGCCGATAGGGAATGATAGGTGTTTCCGGCGCGCCGGTCCAGACGGGAGCGGTGGGTTTCGGCTCTGTGGGAGTAGGCTCTGTGGGAGTAGGCTCTGTGGGAGCAGGCTCCGTGGGAGTAGGCTCGGTGGGGGCAGGCGGGGTCGTCTGCGTTTCCGTGCCGGTGGTCACTTCGATTTTTTCTCCCTCTTTGGGCGCTGTGGGCAGCTCCAGTTTACCGGTGTTGGCGTCGTAGTTGTAGTCAGTGACTTCTTTGTCACCCACTTTGACGCTGATGACCTCTTTCGGCGCGGCGCCGCCCGGCGGCGTCAGGGATAATTCCTTCGTTTCGCCGTCGCCTGTTCCGGTAAAGGTCCTGGTTTTATCCGGCAGTCCGAATACGGGCGTTTCGCCGGGTCCCGGCTCTATGTCCGTCAGGATCTCATAGACTTCCTGCAGGTTTGCGTTTTGTTTCGCGTCGTCCTTCGTCTGCGTCTCTTTTTCGCCGCTCTGACATCCGGCGAGGACCAGTCCGATCACCATAAGCAGTGACAAGAGCAGCGGGATCAGCGTACGTCTGATGGCTTTCATAGTTTTGCCCCCGGCTTTCCGTCGCAGCAAGGATCCGGCTCCGGCGCCTTCTGCGGCTTTTTTGTTTCTTTTGTAACATCGCCCAATCCCGTGATCTCGGAGAACAGGGCGGCGTTTGTGGCGGTGTTGACCACGTCGGTGGGAATGATGATCTTCGAGGCTGTCCCGTCAGCCAGCTTCACAAGGGATTCATATTTCTTCAGTTCCAGGATCGCGCCGGTGGGTCCGGCTTCCCGCAGGGCGCGGATGCCGTCCGCCTCCGCCTGCTTTGCCAGAAGGATGGCTTTTGCTTCTCCTTCGGCGCGGGCGATGCGGGCGTCACGTTCCCCTTCCGCCGCCAGGATCATAGCCTGCTTGTCGCCCTCCGCCCGGGTGATGGCGGCGGCTTTGTGACCTTCCGCCTGCAAAAGGGCTTCCCGTTTATCCCGCTCCGCCTTCATCTGCTTTTCCATAGCGGCTTGGATTTCTTTGGGCGGAATGATATTCTTCAATTCCACCCGGGTGACCTTGATGCCCCACTGATCCGTCGCTTCGTCCAGGAACTGGGTCATCTGCCCGTTGATGGCGTCTCGGCTGGTCAACGTTCCGTCCAGGTCCAATCCGCCCACGATGTTTCTCAGTGTGGTGGCGGTAAGCGTTTCCAGCGCGGTTATGGGATTCACCACACCGTAGGCGTAGAGCTTGGAATCAAACACCTTAAAATAAACCACGGTGTCGATCTGCATGGTGACATTATCCTTGGTGATTACCGGCTGAGGAGGGGAGTCAAGCACCTGCTCTTTCAGGGTGATTTTCCGGGCAATCCGCTCCAAAAAAGGGATGAGAAAGTGTATGCCGGCGCCCCAGGTGGCGCGGTAACGTCCCAAAAACTCGATCACGTATTCCGACGCTTGCGGGACTACGTGCAGACAGGTGAACAACAGAAAAATGACCACCGCCGCCGCGATCCCTAAGGCGATCAGATCCGTTGCCGCGGCGATCAGAGAAAGCCTTGCCAGTATCATAAGAACCACTCCTCTCAAATCCTATCGCCTTATTATACCATATTCCCGTTCAAAAAAGCAAGAAAAAAAGCGGAGAAGCGAAGGTGTAAAAAAAGGAAAGAGCCACAGGCTCTTTCCTTTTTTGTCGATCCTTCTTACTTGAGTTCGGCGGTAGCGCCGGCTTCGGCAAGCTTCTTCTGGATCTCTTCGGCGTCGGACTTGGAAACGCCTTCTTTGATCTTGGAAGGAACGCCTTCCACCAGGTCCTTCGCGTCTTTCAGACCCAGACCGGTGATCTCGCGGACAGCTTTGATGACGTCGAGCTTCTTGTCGCCGAAGCTGGTCATCACAACATCGTACTCGCTCTTCTCTTCGCCGGCGGCGGCACCGCCGGCAGCGGGAGCGGCAGCTCCGGCAACCGCCACAGGCGCGGCGGAAACGCCGAATTCTTCTTCCAGAGCGGAAACAAGTTCCTTCATTTCCAGAATGGTAAGGGTTTTGATTTCGTCAAGGATCGCAGTGATCTTTTCAGCAGCCATTGTAATTATCCTCCATTAAAAATACAAATTATTGTGTTCCTGTGCCGATCAGTCGGCAGATTCTTCTTTGTCGATCTTCGCCTGCAGAACGTAGGCCAAACCATAGAGCGGGCCCATCATGCTGCCCAAAATGCGGCATACCATTTCCTCCTTGGAAGGAGTGTTGGCAAGCTCGTTCACCGCGTTGACGTCGATGGCGCCGCCGTCGATGAAACCGGCTTTGATCTCGAAGGTCTTGATCTTGTCGGCATAGCTCTTCAGGATCTTGGCGGGAGCGATGGGATCGCTCGCGGAGACCGCGATGGCGTTCATGCCTTCCAGAGCCTTGCCGAGATCGCCGTATCCGCCGGCTTCACAGGCTCTGCCGATGATGGAATTCTTGTATACCTTGTATTCCACGCCGGCTTCCCGCAATTCCTTGCGCATGGCGGTGTCCTGCTCCACTGTGATACCGGTGTAGCTGACGATCACGCCCGCCGCGGCATTCTGGATCTTATCCGCGAGCGCCTGGCAAGTAGCCTTTTTTTGTTCAAGGATCTTTGCGCTGGGCATCTTATTACCTCCATTATAGTTTTTTTGAAACAACAAAACGGGCGTTTTCCCGTACGAGAAAACGCCCGAAAATGCGCAAAGCAAAACGGTTCGTCTCCTCGACAGGCGCACAGCTTACGAGGTTTCCCTCACCTGTTGTCTCAGGATACAAATGGGAGTGTAACACATAACTCCCGGTTTGTCAAGGATTTTTTTAGCCGAGCTTTAAGGCGTTGACCTTGAAGCCGGGGCCCATGGTGGAAGACACCACGCAGCTCTTGATGTACTGGCCCTTGGCGGCGGCGGGCTTCGCCTTGATGATGGCGTCCATCAGGGTGGAGAAGTTCTCCGTCAGCTTCTGAGCGCCGAAGGAGGCTTTG
>JAGDAA010000138.1 GCA_017959745.1 Clostridia bacterium | reverse complement strand
CTGCCTTACAAGCAGGGGGTCACAGGTTCGAGCCCTGTAGTTTCCACCACTTTGGGGAGAACCCCCGTATTCAATGGCCCGGTAGTTCAGTTGGTTAGAACGCTAGCCTGTCACGCTAGAGGTCAGGGGTTCGAGCCCCCTTCGGGTCGCCATGAAAAACGCATCTTTTGTCTACCAAAAGATGCGTTTTTCAATCCAAGCCGACGGAAACGGAGGCTTGGTATGTCATCAGCCGCTTTGCGGCTGTATGGCATCACACCGCAGGTGAGTATGTCATCACGCGTCAGCGTGTATGTTCCTCCGACGGCTTGATGCCATACTCTTGCCATTGGCAAGTGATGCCATACAACGCTTCGCGTTGATTGCATACAGCGGCTTTTTGCCGCTGATAAGAAGTTAGCGGAACGCCCTATCCCGGGGCGTTTTTCTGTTTTGCTTTGATTGTTTCATTTTTTCACCGAAGAAACCGCCACTTCGCGCAAACGGTGCAAACTCCATTTCTTCCGCGGGCCATAGGAATTATTGCGAAAAATGGCGAACACGGTTGAAAATTGCCGCGAGTCGTGGTATACTGTTCGATGGTAATATGTACGGTGATCATCCGAACATCCTGCGGAAATGAACGCCGGTTAGAAAATGGACGGAAGCCGGGATGGAAGGCGTCTGTTTTCAACGCTGTGACAGTAGAGGCGGCAAGGGATATGAAGAGAACGGGAATAGTCTTGGTAAATATTCTGGTCATGGTTTCGATCCTGGCCTTTGTCGCGGTCTATATCGCGTTTGAAAACCATACCACCCAGCAAAGGCAAACCGAGCATTTTGAGAATACCACCGTTACGATTGAGCGCGTCACCGAAAACTATCTGGAGGGCGAACAGCGGATCTGCGACGTCTGGGCACGGTATATCAACAGCCGAGAAATGACCATCGAAGAAGCGGCGGCTTTTATCCGTATTTCTCACGTTCTGCCCAATGCCTCCGCTCATCTGGTTTATCTTGACAGCAAAAAGGGCGTGTCGACGCGGTCGTATCTCAGCTCTTCCGAGAATTACGCTGTCTCCTATGACAAGATCGGCTTTCTCGACGATATCTCGTGGATCTCGGATATCGGCGAATCCATCAATATCTCCCGCGCCTATACGAATCCTATGAACGGGGAGCAGTCCCTCGCCTTCTGCAACAAGATCACGCTTTACGATCCCGAAAGCGGCGCGGCGAAGCCCGCCCTTCTGCTGCGGGTACTGCCCATATCCGAATTGGAACAAAAGTGGATCTTCCCCCAGGAGGAGTTTGAGAACGTCGAGCTTACCCTGATCAATTCCGACGGCGATTATATCATCAAAAGCAAAACGTTCAAAAATTCAAACTTCTTTGAGTTCTATAAATCGTATAACGAATCTGACCCCGCGCTTCTCGAAAGCCTGCATACGAAACTGACGTCCTCTACCGGCTCTTTTGTGATCCTCAACGCCATCGGGGAAGAAATGCTCCTCGCCTACACGCCGGTGGAAGAAACGGTGGGGTGGACTCTTCTGAGCCTGATCCCCGCGTCGGACTTGAACGTGACCACGGAAAACTGGCTTTTGATCGGCGTCATTTCCGCCGGCCTGTCCGTTCTGTTTATCGTGGATCTGCTCTTCATCCGAAAGGTCAACAAAAAACTGCGGATCGCCGCCGCGGCGGCGGAATCCGCCAACAAGGCGAAGACGGACTTTCTTTCTTCTATGTCCCACGATATCCGCACGCCTATGAATGCGATCATAGGGCTGACCTTGATCGCGCAAAAGAATCTCACCGATCCCGAGGCGACAGGGGAGAGCCTTCGCAAGATCGGGCTTGCGGGAAATCACCTTTTGACGCTGATCAACGATATACTGGATATCTCCAAGGTGGAAAGCGGCAAGCTGAGTCTGACCCCGGTCACCTTTTCCCTGGTGGAGACCGTTGAAAACCTCGTCAATCTGTCTCAACCGATGATCAAGGAGAAAAACATAGAGTTCAATTTCCACGTGGATCGTATGGAAAAAGAGTATCTGTACGCGGATCAGCTCCGCTTGAATCAGATCTATATCAATATTCTGTCCAACGCCGTAAAATACACGGAGCCGGGCGGCAGCGTCAGTGTGGATATGCGGGAAGAAGATAGCTCGATCTCCGGCTGCGTGAAGCTGATCTACCGGGTGTCCGACACCGGGATCGGTATGAGCCCGGCGTTTATGGAAAGAATGTATCAGCCCTTCTCCCGTCAGACGGACAGCCGTGTGAACAGTATCCAGGGGACCGGATTGGGCCTGGCGATCACAAAGCAGATGGTCGACCTGATGGGCGGGACCATCGATTGCCAGAGCGAGCAGGGCAAAGGCACGACCTTTACTGTTACCATAGATATCCCCGCCGCCGACAGGCAGAGGGATGATATGAAGCTCGATCCCATCGACGTTCTGATCGTGGACGATGACGAGGTGCTTCTCAGGACGGCAACGGATACCCTCGAATCGCTCGGCGCTTCGGTGGAATGCGCGAAGAGCGGCGCGGAGGCGATCCGGATGATCTCGGAACGCCATCGGGCGGGACAAAACTACGGCGTGGTCATCCTCGACTGGAAAATGTCCAATATGGACGGGATCGAGACGGTACGCCGGATCCGGTCGGATCTGGACGAGAAGGTCCCCATCCTGCTGATCTCCGCCTATGACAGATCAGAGATCGAGGACGCGGCGCGAACGGCGGGCGCCAACGGGTCCGTCAGCAAGCCCCTGTTCCGTTCCACACTGTATGACAAGATCAATCAGCTCACTGGGAAAGAGATCAAATCCGTTGAACCGGAGGATGATTACTCGGACCTGAACGGCGTGAACGTGCTGGTCGCGGAGGATAACGATATCAACTGGGAGGTCATCCAGGCGATGCTTTCCATGTTCGGCATCACCTCGGAACGCGCGGAAAACGGCAGAGTCTGCGTGGAAATGATGAAAAACGCCGAAAAAGGACGTTACACGATGATCTTTATGGACGTTCAGATGCCGGAGATGAACGGGCTGGACGCCACCGGATTGATCCGGAAACTGGAGGATCCGTGGGCATCGTCGATCCCCATCGTCGCGATGACGGCGGACGCCTTCTCAGAGAACATCGCCGAATGTCTCAACGCGGGTATGGACGGCCATATCGCCAAGCCCGTGGATATCAAGCTTGTGATCAAAGAAATCCGCAGGATAAAAAAAAGGAAACATAAATCATGAAAAAGGTCTTTTGCGTTATTTTAGCTTTGGTTATGATCTTCTCCCTGGCGGCATGCGGTTCCGTGGAGCCGCAGGAGACCGCGGAGGGCTTTGCCCCGAAGCTCGACCCATCCACGGCGTGCAAGATCAATGTGGTGGGCAGCTACAGCAATTTCGAGGCCCTGGAAATGGAATTCGATCGTTTCAACGAGTATTATCCCAACGTTGAAATGAGTTACACGAAAATTGATGATTACAACAATCTGATCGCCACCGTCCTGGAGGGAAAAGACGCACCCGATATCTTCTTTTCCTTCAGCTGGATGAATGGTAACGCCGCCTACGACGGGGTCTTCTCCCATATGGAGGATCTTGCCGACGCCTCTCTCGGATTGGATCTTGACTGCATCCGTCCCGGTCTCCTCAGCCGTGATTCCCAGGGGCGCGTGCAGATGGTCCCGATCTTCTCCACGTCCTACGGGATGCTGATCAACAACGATCTGTTTGAAAAGGAAGGATTGAAGGTGCCGGCGACGTATCAGGAGCTTCTTGACGTCTGCGCCGCCTTCCGGGAAAAGGGCTATGAAAGCCCGATGATGGGATACAGCGTGAGTTCCTCCGGCTGTCTGATGAACACCGTCGCTTATCCGATCTTTGCCGCGGCTCTGAAGGAGCATCCGGAGATGGTCGCCCGCGCCAATTCCTGCGATCCCGCGGCGGGGACGTATATGCGCCCGGCTCTTGAAACGCTCTCTCAGCTGATCGAAAAAGAATGCATCAATCTGGAAAAGTGCGCCGAGATCTCCGATAATTATACCGAGGTCATTTTGCGCTTCTTCCAGGGTGACGTCCCGATGATGATCTGCACCGGCGACACGGTTTCCGGCACGGGGAAACGCGAAAGCCAGTCGGAGGCCTTTACCGCGAACCCGTTTACCTATACCTTCGCCCCGATCCCCGTGACGGACAAGGGCGGATATTTCCTCGACAGTCCCTCCGTTCAGTTCTCGGTCAATAATACCTCCGGCAACCTGGAAATGACCAACGAATTTATGCGTTTCCTCATTTCAAAAACAGAGCTGAATGAAATGTCTTCTGTAAAGCGCCTGATCACGCCCTCGCGGGATCTGTCTTTCGACAAGGTTTATGCGCCTGTGGGCGGCGTCGCGCCGGAGCTTATCGTCTCCCCGTCCGCCCTGGGGATCGAGGATACCCTTGCCGTACAGATCCGGCTCGCCTCGTATCAGGTGGCAACGGGTGCTTTGACCATCGACGAAGCCACGGCGAAGTACGGTAGCCTTGAGTGAGTCACGACCCTTCGCGCCGCGCGGATTCCTTCCGGCGGTGAATCTGGCAAAAATGTGATTTTTAATATCGAAAGAAGAGATCGCCGCAAGTTTTTATCACTTGCGGCGGTTTCCAATGGCTTACCGGGAGGTGAGAAGGATGCGGATCATCGCTCATATAGAAAATGATTTCGGGTCGAAGTTCGCCATTCCCCGGCAGAGCGGTATCGCGGAAGAACTTGTGAGCCGCGTGGTGTTTGAGGGAGAATTTGCCAATCCGGACTATATTCGGGGGATCGAGCGGTTTTCCCATTTATGGCTGATCTGGTGCTTCTCGGAAAACGCTTCCGCCAAGGCGTCTCCCACGGTGCGGCCGCCCCGGTTGGGGGGCAATACCCGGATGGGGGTCTTTGCCACCCGCTCTCCCTACCGGCCAAATCCCATCGGGCTTTCCTGCGTGAAGCTTTTAGGTATGGAAGAGGGAGAGAAGGGGAGCCGCGTTCTTGTAGTGTCCGGTGCCGATCTGATGGACGGCACGCCCATCTACGATATCAAGCCCTATCTTCCGTCGGCGGATTGCAAGCCGGATGCCTCGGGCGGTTTTACCGACGAGGTATCGTTCCCGCGATTGGCGGTCCAATGTGACCCGGCGCTTCTGGAGAAGCTGCCCCCGGAAAAGGGAAGCGTCCTGCTCCGGATCTTAGAGGAGGATCCCCGACCCGCCTATCACGATGATCCCGCGCGGATCTACGGTTTTTCCTACGCGGGCAGGGAAGTGCGCTTTTCCGTACGGGACGGCGTCCTCACCGTCGTTTCCATCGAATAGGATTTTTCCTTGTTTTGTAAAAGCACTTTCCCGAAAATCCCTTTATTTGCGACGGTTTTTTATCCTCCGGCTTGACGCGCAGGATATTGTATGGTATAGATGATGTGGTTTTTGGAGCGGGCACGTCAGTTGAGGTGAGTTGTGCGAAAGAAATTTGAGTATAAGTGGGTCATTCTGATCCTGTGCTTTTTGGTCATCTTTTGCTCTTTGGGCTTTTGCAGCGGAACGAAGAGCCTGTATCTGAACAGCATTACGGGATACCTCAATATCCCGCGCAGTTTGTTTTCCATCAACGACAGCATCCGCTTCATCACCACCGCCGTCCTGAGCGTCTTCTTCGGCGCCCTGTATAGCAAGTTCGGCGCGAGAAAGCTCATTGCCCTGGGCTTTCTGTGCTTGACCGGCTCTTGCCTGGTCTATTCCTTTGCTGAAAACATCTTCGCTTTCTATGCCGGGGGATTCCTGTTGGGTACCGGCTTGGCGTTTTGTTCCTCCACGATGACGGGGCTGATCATCAGCCACTGGTTCAAGACCCGCCTGGGGACTTACACAGGACTGGTTCTCGCCGCCAACGGTCTCGGTACCGCCGTGATTTCCCAGTTTTTAGAGCCTATGATCGACTCCGCCCCCGACGGCTACAAGAACGCCTACCGTTTTACCGCCCTGCTTCTTTTGATCATCGGCGCGGCTGTCGTTATCCTCTTGAGAGAAAAACCGGAGGCGAAAAAGCAGCCGCTTCCCCCGAAAAAGCGCCCGCAGAGAAGCGCCGCCTGGGTGGGGATGTCCCTGCGGGACGCCCGGAGAAAGCCCTATTTTTACGTGCTTCTTGTTTGGATGTTTATGTCCGGCGCGGTGCTCCAATCCGTTTCCGGCGTGGCGATCCCCCACATCAGGGACGTTGTGCTCACCGGGGCGGATCCCGCCTTTGATTCCGCCTTTATCACCACCGCCCTGGGGCTTCACGCCATCGTTCTGACGGCGGCGAAGTTCCTGTCCGGGGTCAGCTATGATCATTTGGGAATGCGGTGGACGATGCTTGTAATCCACCTGATCGCTCTGGGCTCCACGGTGATGCTTGTGATGGTACAATCCGGGGCGTACACCCTGGCGTTTATCTACGAGATCCTGGGATCCTTCGCCATGCCGCTTGAAACGATCATCCCCTTCCTGATCATCTCGGACCTGTTCGGCGAGAAGGAATATGCCCATATCCTGGGAGTTAGCACCGCGGTTCTCTTCCTGGGGTTCGCGGCGGGTACGCCTCTGACGAATCTGGTCTACGATAAGCTGGGCACCTACCGTCCGGCGCTGTACGTGATCATCGGATTGCTTTTGTTTATGACCGTTTCCGTGCAGTGGGTCCTGGTGAAAGGGGAAAAGGTGAAGCGGGAGATCCTCGCCCGGGGCGCGGACTGATCCACACAACAAAAAAAGAAGCCGAACGGCTTCTTTTTTTGTTGTGAGTTTGCTTTTACAGGGCGTGCTTGAGGGCATCCGCCAGGTCGGTTTTCTCCCAGGGAGCATCCAGGTCCTCTCTGCCCATATGCCCGTAGGCGGCGAAGGGCTGGTAGATGGGGCGGCGCAGGTCAAGCTTTTCAATGATGCCTTTGGGGGTGAGATCCACCAGCTCCCGAAGGGCGCCGGCGATTCTTTCGTCATCGACCTTCCCGGTGCCGAAGGTATCCACCAGAACGGAGGTGGGCTGCGCCACGCCGATGGCGTAGGAAAGCTGGACCTCACACTTTTTGGCAAGTCCCGCCGCCACCACGTTTTTGGCGAGATACCGCGCCATATAGGAGGCGGAGCGGTCCACTTTGGTGGGATCCTTCCCGGAGAAGCAGCCGCCGCCGTGACGGGCGTAACCGCCGTAGGTATCCACAATGATCTTTCGCCCCGTTAAGCCGCTGTCCCCCTGGGGACCGCCAACCACGAAACGGCCGGTGGGATTGACCAGGATTTTGGTTTCCTCATCCAGCATCTTCGGATCGATCACAGCTTTGATGACCTTTTTGATCACGTCGCGGCGGATGGCGGTCTGCTCCGCCATTTCCCCGTGCTGGGTGGAGACGATCACCGTATCCACCCGGGCGGGGACGCCGTCCCGGTATTCCACGGTGACCTGGGTCTTTCCATCGGGACGGAGATAGGGCAGCGTACCGTCCTTGCGGATTTCGGCGAGCTTTTTCGCCAGATTGTGTGCCAGATGGATGGGAAGAGGCATCAATTCCGGCGTTTCGTCGCAGGCGAAGCCGAACATCAGACCCTGATCACCTGCACCCTCGTGATCCACCCCCATAGCGATATCCGGGCTTTGCTTGTGGATGGAGTTGATCACGGCGCAGGTATCGCAGTCAAAGCCGTATTTCGCCCGGTCGTACCCCACCCGGCGTACGGTTTCCCGGGCGATGGTCTGGTAGTCCACGTTTGCGGTGGTGGTGATCTCGCCCATAATGAGGATGAGCCCCGTGGTGACGGTGGTCTCGCAAGCCACCCGCGCCAGGGGGTCCTGTGTCAGAATGGCGTCCAGAATGGCGTCGGAGATCTGGTCGCAAATCTTGTCGGGATGCCCTTCCGTGACAGATTCAGAGGTAAAAAAGCGTTTCATAATTCTTCCTTTGCACGTTGTCCGGCGGACCGTACCGCCTGTCTTGTAAGGTATTCTATCACATCCCGTCGGAAAAATCAAATCATTCTCGCGTTTTCCCGAAAAAATACGCCTTCCCCGATGAAAATAAAGCGGGAAAATCGCGAAAGATCCCGGTTGAAACTTGACGCGTCTTTATATATATGATATAATAAATCGGTTATAAGGATAAAAGGGAAGGAGTGCGCTTTTGGGTAAGGTCATCATCACCACGTCATTGAAGGGCGGTGTGGGCAAGACGGTTTTTTCAGCCTGTCTCGCGGACACCCTGTCCCGTCGCGGCTTTAGCGTGCTGGCGGTGGATCTGGATCTGGGCGCCGGCGGGCTGGATATCGCCCTGGGACGGGAAAACGACGTAACGGCGACGATGCTTGACGTTCTGCGGGGAGAAGTGAATCCGGAGCGCGCGCTGACCCCCGGGGAGGACGGCATAACCTTTTTGGCGGCGCCGGTCTTCTTCAATCCCGCGTCTCTGGAGGAGGTTTCACAGGCGGATTTTAACCGGCTCCTGTCCACCCTGAAGGACAGTTTTGATTTCGTTTTATTCGATATGCCCGCGGGTGGCGGCGCCGCGTTCCCCTTTGTGGAGCGGTCGCGCCTGGCGGATCAGTATGTTCTGGTTACCACGGCGGCGCCCACGGCGGTCCGCGCGGCGGAGCGATGCGCGATGCGCCTGGCGGAACCGGAAAAGGCAAAATTGCTTCTGAACTGTTTTCGTCTGTCTCGCCCGGATGATAATACCTTCGGCATCGTGGAGGTGATCCGGCGCGCCTCCGTACCCATCCTGGGGGTGATCCCTTACGACAACGGGGCGGAGAAGGCACTGGCGAAGGGCGTGCCCCTGTCTGCGGATCAGAAAAGCCCCGCAGGAAATGCCGTCGGTAACGTGGCGAGCCGCCTGCTGGATGAACCGGTCCCCCTGTTCGATGGCATAATGCGACGAAACCGGAGAATGAGTTTTTACGGATCGCTGTCCTGATTTTTTGCGTTTTATTTTTCTTCTTGGAGGTTTTTTATGCAGATCGCTCTGATAGCCCAGGACGATAAAAAGGAATTGATGGCGCAGCTTTGCATCGCGTACTGCGGGATCCTGTCCAAGCACACCCTTTGCGCCACCGCCACCACCGGACGGATCATCGCGGACGCCACCGGTCTGGACGTGGAGCTGCTTCTGTCCGGGGAACACGGAGGCATTCAGCAGATTGCCCAGCGCATCCAGTACGGGGAAGTGGACGTGCTTTTGTATTTCCGTTCTACGGTGACGGACGAAAACTATGATGTGGTCGCCCACAACTTGACCCGTCTTTGCGACGTGTATAATCTTCCCATCGCCACGAATCTCGCTACGGCGGAGACCATCATTCTGGCTCTGGACCGCGGCGATCTGGACTGGCGGGAAAATATGCGATAATAGTCATAAAAGGAAATCGAAGGAAACAGATTATGTTCAGAACAGATTATTGCGCCTCGTTCAGCGCGAAGAACATCGGGGAGCGGGTCAGCGTCTGCGGGTGGGTTCAGAAGCAGCGGGACTTGGGTTCCCTGATTTTCATTGATTTGAGAGATCGCACGGGCATCGTCCAGCTGGCGTTTGATGAGGCGACCCCGGAAGACTTGTTCAAGCTTGCCTTCGGTGTGCGGGCGGAGACGGTACTCACCGCCACCGGCGTCATCCGGCCCCGGGGCGAAGGAGCGGTGAACAAGGGACTGCCCACCGGGGAAGTGGAGATCGCCGTGGAGACGATGGAGATCCTTTCCCGGGCGGAAACGCCGCCCTTTGAGGTGCTATCCGCGCCCGATGTGCGGGACGACGTGAAATTGAAATACCGCTACCTGCACCTGCGCCATCCGGAATTGCAGCAGAACCTGCTTTTCCGGCATAAACTGGCGAAGGCGGCGCGGGATTATTACGACCGGGAGGGCTTTTTGGAGATCGAAACGCCCGTATTGATCAAATCCACCCCCGAGGGCGCGCGGGACTATCTTGTTCCCAGCCGGGTGCATCCCGGTACCTTCTACGCCTTGCCTCAATCTCCCCAATTGTATAAACAGCTTCTTATGGTATCGGGTTTTGACCGCTATATGCAGATTGCCCGGTGCTTCCGGGACGAGGACCTGCGGGCGGATCGTCAGCCGGAGTTCACCCAGCTGGATTTGGAGATGTCCTTTGTGGATGAAGACGACGTGATGGCGGTGAACGAGGGCTTTTTGAAACAGATCTTCAAGGAGTTCCTGCAAATTGACCTTTCCACCCCTCTGCGCCGTATGACCTGGCACGAGGCGATGGAGAAATACGGTTCCGATAAACCGGATCTCCGCTTCGGTATGGAGCTTTGCGACCTGTCCGATTTGGTGAAGGATTGCGGTTTCACCGTCTTTTCCGGCGCCGTACAGGCGGGCGGCAGCGTCCGCGGCATCAATCTGACGGGAGGCGCGGACAAGCTTTCCCGCAAGGAAATCGACAAATTGACGGATTTTGTCAAGACCTACCGGGCAAAGGGCCTTGCCTGGCTGAAGGGCGGGGAAGAGGAGACCTCTTCTTTCGCCAAGTTCCTCACGCCTGAGGAGATCGCTTCCCTCAAGGATCGTTTGGGGTTTGAAAAGGGCGACGTACTCTTTTTGGTCGCGGACGGAAAGAACGCCGTGGTGTTTGATGCCCTGGGCGCCCTTCGCTGCAAGCTGGGCGAGCAGTTCCACTTGTATGAAAAAGGGCAGTTTGCGCTCCTTTGGGTCACGGATTTCCCCATGTTTGAGTGGGACGAGGAAAACGGGCGTTACAAGGCGATGCACCATCCCTTTACCAGCCCCAAAGACGAGGATCTGCCCCTTCTGGATACCGCGCCTGAAAAGGTCCGCGCCAAGGCGTACGATATTGTCATCAACGGCACGGAAGCCGGCGGCGGCAGTGTCAGGATTCACCGGAGCGATGTACAGCAGAAGATATTTGACGTGATCGGAATGAGCCGGGAAGAGGCGAATGAAAAATTCGGCTTCCTCTTGGAGGCATTCCGCTACGGTGTCCCGCCCCACGCGGGAATGGCGTTCGGCTTTGACAGACTGGTCAGTCTCCTTCTGGAGCTGCCGGGCATCCGGGACGTGATCGCCTTCCCCAAGGTGCAGAACGCCTGTGAATTGATGACGGATTGCCCCGCCCCGGTGCCCCAGTCGGCACTGGATGAGTTGAGCATCGCGGTGACGAAAACGGAAGAATAACGGAAAGGAAATCCGACAGTATGATTGAGATCAAAGGGATCACAAAGCGATACGGTGAAAAATACGCCGCCAAAGACGTGACCTTTACGGTGAACGCCGGGGAGGTGATGGGCTTTTTGGGACCTAACGGCGCCGGAAAGTCCACCACCCTGAATATCCTGACGGGCTATCTCTCCGCCACCTCCGGTACGGCCTGCATCGACGGGATCGATATTCTTCAGGATCCCATCGGCGCCAAGGCGAAGATCGGCTTTCTGCCGGAGCAGCCTCCGTTGTATCTGGATATGACGGTGAAGGAATACTTAAACTTCGTCTATGACTTAAAGCGCTGCAAGCTGGATCGTAAAAAGCACCTGGACGAGATTTGCCGGGTGGTGAAGATTCGGGACGTGTACGGCAGGGTCATCCGGAACCTGTCCAAGGGCTACCGCCAGCGCGTGGGAATCGCGCAGGCTTTAATCGGCAACCCGCCCGTTTTGATCTTTGACGAGCCCACCGTGGGTCTCGATCCCAAGCAGATCATTGATATCCGCAATCTGATCCGGGACCTGGGCAGGGAACACACCGTCATCCTGTCCACCCATATCCTGCCCGAGGTGCAGGCGATCTGTGACCGGATCGTTGTCATCAACAACGGGGAGATCGTGGCGGATGAGAAGACGGAAAATATCGCCCGCGCCGTGGAAGGCAAGCGTCGTATGACCTTCAACATCTGCGGTCCCCGCAACGACGTTCTCAAATTGCTTAAGTCCATTCCCGGTGTCACCTACGCCGAGGTGATCGGCAACCGGGATCTGGACAGCACCAGTTTTCTGGTGGAATCCGACGAGAAGATCGATATCCGCAAGCCCCTCTTCTTCGCTTTGGCTGAAAAGCGGTGGCCCCTCATCGGTATGGATGTGATGGGGATGGATCTGGAAGATGTCTTCCTGGCACTGGTGGACAAGAACGCCAAAAAAGGCGTTCGGAAAGGAGAGAAACAGTAATGCTTGCCGTTTATAAGAAAGAACTGCGGTCCTATTTCATCGGACCGATCGGTTACATCTATATGGCGCTCTATCTCTTGGTGTCTTCTCTCATTTTCACCTATACAACCCTTTACGCCGGCACCTGTGACGTCACCACCTATTACACGTTTATCCTTTATCTTTTCGCCATCCTCATCCCTCTGCTCACAATGCGGATGCTCAGCGAAGAGAAAAAGTCCCGTACGGAGCAGATCCTTCTGACCTCTCCCGTGAGCCTGACCAGTGTGATCTTCGCCAAGTTCCTGGCGGCGTTCACCCTGTTCGCCGGAACGCTTTTGATCTCCTGTCTGCACTTTATCATCCTGTTCGCGTACGGTACGCCCAGCACCGCCATTATGATCAGCACCACGTTGGGGATCCTGCTCATCGGCGCGGCGTTTGTCGCCATCGGCATTTTCGTTTCCGCCTGCACGGAGAATCAGCTGGTCGCCGCCCTGGTCACAATTGTTGCCATCGCCTCCACCCTGGTTCTGAACGTGCTGTCCGGCTATGTGTCATTCACACCCCTGCGGGTCGTGATGCGCTGGCTTTCCGTTTTCGATCGCTTCTATGCCTTTACCTACGGGTATTTTGATTTCGTGGCGCTTCTGTATTACGTCAGCGTCACGGTGGTCTTCCTGTTTCTGACCGTGCGCGTCTTCGAGAAGCGCCGTTGGGAATAATCTTCTCGGAAAAGCGAAAAGGAACGAATTATGGAAAAGAAAAACACATCGAAAAAGGGCGGCTTCTTTGCTTCCCGCCGTTTCAAATACGGCGCCGTCGCCACGGTATTCGTGGTGGTCTTCATCGCGGCGGTGATCCTTTTGAACGTGGTGGTTTCCGCCATTGATTCCAAGTACAGTCTGTATATTGATATGACGAAGGACCAGCTTTTCACCATCCGGGAAAGCACGGTGGAAAGCGTCCGGACGGAACTGGACGCATACAAGGAGGTCGTGGGGCAGGATTTCACCATCACCTTCACCTTCCTCCAGGCGCGGGACAACCTCGCCACCGGACAGCAAACCAACTGGGTTCTTTCTTTGGCTGACAGTTACGCGGAGACCTTTCCGGAGATCCGTGTGGATTGCCGGGAGGATCTTCTGACTCATCCGGACAACTACGCGTTTTACACCGATCTGGGCTATACCGTCACCTCCGACACTGTGATCGTTTCCTCTTCCCTGAACCGCGCCTCCTTCGATCTGTTTACCATGGATTCCTGCCTGGTGTACGATGAGAGCGGCGACAACGTTTGGGCGTTCAAGGGTGAAATGCAGTTCAACAAAGCCATTCAGTCCATCACTGCCCAAGAACAGCCCGTGGTGGCGTTCACCACCGGACACGGGGAGAGCAAACCCGAGAAACTGGTGGAGATCTTTTTGAACTGCGGGTTTAAGGTGGAGGATGTGGACCTCTCCGTGGAAGATGTTGCCGAGGACGTGAAGATCCTCATCATCTCCAACCCCCAGAAGGACTTTTCCGCCCTGGAGGACGACCGTTCCGTCAGCGAGTATACGCGCCTTTCGGACTATCTCAATGATTACCGTTCCATTTTGTTTATCGCATCTCCTTCTATGCCGGAACTGCCCGTTTTGGATGAGCTGATGGATGACTGGGGTATCCAGGTCCAGCGCAATCAGATCGTGATGGACGATGTTTCCAGCGTAGCGGGCAACAATCAGATGCTCATCGCTTCCTATCCCGAAAGCGAGCACGTGGCGTCCGGGATTACCGGATCCCTCACCAAACTTTCCAGCCCGCCCCGATCCGTATCCTTTATCACCGCGCCCATCACCATCACCAAGCCCGGCGACGGGGACAGCAGGGAAGTGGAGCCGGTTCTCACCAGCTCCGCCAACTCCTATGTGGAAGTGGCGGGCGCCAACGGTGTGGAGCGGCAGTCCGGTCCCTTCAATCTGATGGTGGTCTCTACCCGCTAGAACATTCGGAACAACGTGGACGTATACGGCCACATCCTGGCCATT
>JAGDAA010000137.1 GCA_017959745.1 Clostridia bacterium | reverse complement strand
TATGAGAAGGTCCGTCTGGAGAAGGGCGCGCTGCCGGGGGAGGCGGTCGTCTTTTCCCATCGCGATTTTCTTCCCTGCTGCGGAGAGGTAAAAATGGACGGACTAATCATTCGGGAAACGCCCGACTCAGACAAGGGCGCCTTGTATCTGGGCAGCGAATGCGTGCAAAAGGGCGCCTTCATCCCCGCGGATATGATCGAAAAACTGCGGTTTGAACCGATGAACGCCGCGGTGGAGAGCGCCTCATTCCGCTTTTCCTTTGAAGAGGGCGGCGCATCGCGCACTTGTCTGATCAGTTTCGCTGAGATCCCCGCGGCGGAAAACGCCGCTTGAAGGGGCGAAGGGCGGGCAGGTCGTCAATCGCACAGATCCCGGAAGATCTCGGCGTTTCGTGCGTTGCGCGCTTCTATTTCATCTTCGGAAAGGGCGCCGTTGACCGTGCCGGCATATTTCAAACAGAGGATCGTATCCCGCGGCAGGTCCGAAAAGCCGGCGCATTTCCCCAACGGAATATCGCTCAGGGGGATCCCGCAAAGCAGAACGTCTACATCCCGCCACGCGCCGTAGATCTCATAGATGCTTACAAGAGCGCCCTCTTCGTCCAGTTTTTCGTAGAGTGCGGGCGTCAGAAGAAGGAAACAACTGTCACCAGAAAGGATCTCGTCCGTATATTGCCGGAGGCGTTTATCCGCCTCCGCTTTTTTATGGGGACTGAGCCCCTCCAGATCCCCGTCCAACTGAATGGTGTTGATATCGGCGCCCTTATAGCCGTTACCGTCGTAATCCCGGGTAAACTTTCCCTTGGCTGAGCCAACGATCTCCTTGCAGGTCCGATCGCTCACGGCTTGCGGGCCGACATACAGAAAAACCGCGTCCGGTTCCTTTTGCCTGAAAAACTGTACGGTGGCGATGAGGATAAAGGTCACCGCCACGACGCCGAACAGAAACTGCCAGCGGTAGTGGTACCAGAAATTCGCCACCCACTGTCTCGCGTTCATTTTGGGGTGGGGATATACTTCAGCCACTTTTCTTCCCCTTTCCTGAGACGTTTTATCTTCCTCAAGCCTTCTCTACTTCTTCACGGGGTGCTTGAATTCATAATACAGATCGTAATAGCAGTCCTTCTGCGTGCTGGAAAATGATCCGTCGCCGATGATGAAATGATCCACAAGCAAAACGTTCATGTTTTCCACGAATCTGCTGATGCGTTCCGTGCATTCCAGATCATCGTCCGTGGCGATGGGCAGACCGCCGGGATGATTATGCGCCAGGATCATATAGGTGCCCTTGCTGTGCAGAAGTTTATCCCCGAGGGTCCTGAGGGAAAAGCAGGCGTGATTCAGATCCCCATCCTGCAGGATAAAGTCCCCGCAGCGCTGAAACGCCAGATCGTACATCACGATGTAAACCTGTTCGTGATCCAGCCCCGCGAATCGATTCATAAGAAGTTTTCCCATCTCCTTATAGGCGGGGAGATCCTTCTTTTCCCGCGCCACGGCGTCTCCGTAGCGGCGCGCCACCGGCAGGAACGAACTGATCAGGAGCGAAGCGTGTTCGCCCACACCCTCCACTTTGGCCAGTTCCTCCGGAGACGCCTCCAACACGTCTTTCAAGGAGCCGAAGCGCTCGATCAGCCGATGGGCGATCTCGTTGGTGTCCCGCCTGGGGATCGCGAAGAACAAAATGTATTCCAAAACCTGGTGATCTTCAAACTGCTGAAAGCCGTTCTCCGCGAAGCGCTTTTTCACATTGGCCCGGTACCCCGCGTGCAGGTTCTTTTGTTCCTTTTCTGTCATAGTTCGTTCCTTTCCCGACTGATCGATCAAAAAGTGTTGAAATACGGGGAAAAATGATGTATAATGAAGCGAGCGGTCCGAAAGAGACTGCGTCGCTCGACAGGAGATAAACGTATGAAAACAAAACTTTTGAGCTTTGTCCTTTGCATCGCCGTATTGGGCTGTGTGTGGCTGCTTCTGAAGCATACCTCGAAAAAAACGGAGATCACCGCGGAAACGATTCGCGCGGATCAGGAAGAGCCCGCTCTCCCCGCGACGGGCGTTCCGACGGAAACGGAAGTGTCCGACGCTTTTGTCGTGCAGACCGCGCGAGACGTGGAGAGCCTGATGACGAATCTCGCTTATTCCTCCGTATCTGACACGGACGGCGTCATGCGGGATCTGGCGGAGCGGCTGGATCGCTCCCGGCAGTATCTGAAAGACGTCAAAGCGGATTACCACGGCGCGGGATATTTTCTGACCGTGGCGAATTTCCTGGAGGACATCGCC
>JAGDAA010000136.1 GCA_017959745.1 Clostridia bacterium | reverse complement strand
CAACCAGGACGCTCAGCACGACGGCGTCCACCGCTTCTTCGTGGAGACGGGCGCCCGGGTCAAGTACGTGGAAAAGCATTACGGCTCCGGAACCGGCGCGGGCAAGCGCATCTTAAACCCCGTGACCGAGGTGTACCAGGAAGCGGACAGCGTGGTGGAAATGGAAATGGTGCAGATCCGGGGCGTGGATGATACCGACCGCACCACCACCGCCGTTCTGAAGGAGGGCGCCAAGCTTGTTGTCCGGGAGCGGCTCATGACCCACGGCGACCAGCGCGCCATAAGCCTGTATAAGATGGATCTGGCGGGGAAGGGTTCCTCCGCGGACGTGGTCTCCCGCTCTGTGGCGCGGGATCACTCCTTCCAGAAGTTTGACGCCACCCTTTTGGGCAATGCCCCCTGCTCCGGGCATACCGAGTGTGATTCCATCATTATGGACCAGGGACGCATCCTTGCCGTGCCGGGCCTGGAGGCCAACGATCTGGACGCCGCCCTGGTGCATGAGGCGGCCATCGGCAAGATCGCCGGGGATCAGATCACAAAGCTTATGACCTTAGGGCTCACGGAGGCGGAAGCGGAGGAACAGATCATCAATGGCTTTTTGCAGTGAAACGCAGTCAAAAAAACCATAAAAATCAGTAAAAATCACGAGCGTCCGGACTTGATTTTTCCGGAGCATACTGATATACTGTCAATAGTTGCTGATGCAATGAGATTTGTTTAGGAGGACGTTATGAAAAACACCATCATCGAGAAAGTTTATGCCAGACAGATCGTGGATTCCCGCGGCAATCCCACTGTGGAAGCGGAAGTGACCCTGGCGGACGGGACCGTCGCTCTGGGCGCATCCCCCAGCGGCGCCTCCACCGGCGAATTTGAAGCCCTGGAGCTTCGGGACGGCGATAAAGCCCGCTACGGCGGCAAGGGCGTTCTGAAGGCTGTCAACAACGTGAATACCGTGATCGCCAAGGCTGTGGTCGGTCTGGACGCGGCGGATACTTACGCCGTGGACGGCGCTATGCTGAAAGCCGACGGCACCAAAGATAAGCACAATCTCGGCGCCAACGCCATTCTCGCTGTTTCCATCGCGGCTGCCCGCGCGGCGGCGACCTCTCTGGGGTTGCCCCTGTACCGCTTTCTGGGCGGTGTGAACGGCACCAATCTGCCCGTTCCTATGATGAACATCCTCAACGGCGGCGCTCACGCCGATTCTTCCGTTGATACTCAGGAATTTATGGTAATGCCCGTGGGCGCGCCCTCCTTCGCGGAAGGTCTGCGCTGGTGCGCCGAGGTCTTCCAGACCTTAAAGAAGCTCATCAAGGAAATGAAGGACGTCACCGCCGTGGGCGATGAAGGCGGCTTCGCTCCCAATTCCCTGGGTGGCGACGAGGACGCCATCGAGCTGATCCTGAAAGCCATCAAGACCGCCGGCTACGAGCCCGGCAAGGATTTCGTCCTGGCTATGGACGCCGCCGCTTCCGAGTGGAAGAGCGAAAAGGGCAAGGGCTTCTACCATCAGCCCAAGTCCGGCAAGGACTTCACCTCCGATTCCCTCATCGACCACTGGGCTTCCCTCTGCGAGAAGTACCCCATCGCCTCCATCGAGGACGGTCTGGATGAAGAGGACTGGGAAGGCTGGAAGAAGATGACCGACCGTCTGGGCGGCAAGATCCAGCTGGTGGGCGACGATCTGTTCGTTACCAACACCGAGCGCCTCAAGAAGGGCATCGATCTGGGCTGCGGCAACTCCATCCTCATCAAGCTCAACCAGATCGGCTCCGTTTCCGAGACCCTGGAAGCCATCAAGATGGCGCACAAGGCGGGCTACACCGCCGTTACCTCTCACCGCTCCGGTGAGACCGAAGACACCACCATCGCCGACCTCGCCGTGGCGCTGAATACCCGGCAGATCAAGACCGGCGCTCCCTCCAGAAGCGAGCGCGTCGCCAAGTACAACCGCCTCCTCCGCATCGAGGAAGAGTTGGGCGTCGCTGCCACCTATCCCGGCAAGGGCGCGTTCTAAACGTAAAAATAAAAAAAGAACTGCCGCGTTGCGGCAGTTCTTTTTTTGCCATAATCATCGTTCCCCGCGGCGCCCTTCGACCTTGACTTGAAGGGTGAAAAGAGGTAGAATATTCCTTGAAAATGATACTTGTCCCCGGGGACAAACCAAGGAGAACGAAAAATGCAGGTATTGTTGCAAATATTGCCTTATATGATGGTTTACAGCGGTTCGGCACTGATGGCGTTCAACATTTTCCTGTATGTGCGCTTCGCCCGTCGTATGCGGGGGAGCGTTCACTGGAGCAAAGAAAGAAGGATCCTGAACTTTCCCATCATTCTTCTGATCCTGTTCCTGGCGGGGTATCTGGCGGTAGGCGTTTTCGGCAGACCGGATCTCATTATGGGCGGCATCCTGTTCGGCGGCAGTATCTTCGTGTTCGTTATGCTCCGGCTCATTGAGAGCACCGTGGCGCGTATCCAGGAGAGCGAGCACCTTCAGGCAAAGCTTGTCGCCGCGGAGGAGGCAAGCCGTTCCAAGACTTTTTTCCTCTCCAATATGTCCCACGATTTGCGCACCCCTTTGAACGCCATTATCGGATACACCGCCCTGGCGAAGAAGGAGACCGCACCGGAGCGGAAGCAGGAATACGTCATCAAGATCGAGACCGCCGGGCGCCAGCTTCTGGAGATCGTCAACAGCGTTCTGGAAATGAGCCGCATTGAAAGCGGAAAACTGTATCTGGAGCCGATCCTGTCCGATCTGGAGGAGTGCGTCCGGGAAGCGGGGGATCTGGTGCGGGAACAGATGGAGGAAAAGCGCATCCACTTCTCCTGTTCCTCCAGGGTGCAGGATCCCTGGGTCTTGTGCGATAAAAAGCTTTTGAACCGCGTGCTGATGAATCTTCTCAGCAACGCCGGAAAATTCACCGGGGAAGAGGGCAGCGTGACACTGACCTTAAAGCAGTTGGGCAGGGAAGGAGATACCGGGTCCTATGAATTCAGCATCAAGGATACGGGCATCGGTATGGACCCCGCCTTCGTGGAGCATCTCTTCACCCCCTTTGAACGGGAACAGACTTCCACGATCAGCAAGATCCAGGGCACCGGCCTGGGAATGGCGATTGCCAAGAACATCATTGACCTGATGGGCGGCACCTGCGACGTGATCACCGAAAAAGGGAAGGGGACCGAGTTCATCATCCGCCTCTCCCTGCCGATCCGGGAGCCGGAGGCTTCAAAGACCGATGGAAGCGAGGAGATCCGCTTTGACGGGTGCCGGGTCCTTCTGGCGGAGGATAATCCCATCAATATGGAGATCGCCCAGATAGTTCTAACTCAGGCGGGCTTTGAGGTGGAAACGGCGGAGAACGGCAGGCAGGCTGTAGATAAGCTCCTTTCCGCCGGCAGCGGCGCCTTCAAGCTCATCCTCATGGATATCCAGATGCCCGTGATGGACGGTTACACCGCGGTAAGGACCATCCGCGCCCTGCCGGATCCCGATCTTCGCCGGATCCCCGTCATCGCCATGACCGCCAACGCTTTCGCGGATGACGTGAACGCCGCCTATGACGCCGGAATGAACGCCCACATCTCCAAGCCCCTGGACGTGTCCGCTATGCTGAAGACCATCCGCGACGTTCTGGAACAGGAGGCAACCGAACGGAAGGATCAGTAGACCGCCTCATTCTCCCTTGCGGGTTTTCACCAAAAAAAGCCGGACGGCTTTACCGTCCGGCTTATCTTTCGCATTTTTCTTATGAGAAGAAGTTGATCATCAGAATGGACGCCAGCACCACGGAGATCAAAGCGATGGGATAGGTGGCGGCATAGGCGTTGGCAACGTCCTCGGTGCCCGCCACGTTGATCAAGGTGCCCAGGGCGGGGGTGGAGGTCATACCGCCGGTGATGGAGCCCAAGTTGTTCAAGAGACTGAGCTTCAGAACGTACTTGGCGAAGAGGTACCCGATGATCATGGGTACGACGGTCATTGCCACGCCGTAGAAGAAGTAGACCACTTTGAAATATTTCACGAAGCTGATACCGCCCGCGATACCCGCGCCGATGAGGAAGAGCATAAGCCCCAGCTCCCGGAACACCTTCAGGGTGGATTCCTTGGGGGTCACGCTGACGGGACCGAAGTGAGCGAAGTGCCCGAAGAGAAGAGACGCGATCAAGGCGCCGCCGATGGTGGTCAGGGAGAAGAAGTTGGCGATCTTGATAGAGCCGATGCAGATGCCGATGACGGCGGCGAGGGCGAAGGGCATAAAGCCGAAGGGATCCATTTCTACGAGCTTGCCCTTGTATTCCTTCTTCTT
>JAGDAA010000135.1 GCA_017959745.1 Clostridia bacterium | reverse complement strand
TCAGCCGGGAAACCGGCGTTTTCTCAGGCGGCGGGTTCCGCGGCGGGTTTGAGATTCAAAAAGACCATCTCCTTGGGGTAGACGATCTTGGCGCCGTAGAGGTGCAGACCCTTCACCGCGTCGCCGTGGCGCAGCTCCGGCTCGTACGCCTTCACCGCGGAAAGCTGTTCCGCGAAGGCGATGGCGCGGCCCGTTCTGGCAAAGCAGCGGTAGACGCCGTTGGCGTCGGGGCGGATGTTGTTGGTGACGTAGATGTCAAAGCCCATAAAGGAGCCGATGTAGCCGCGGCCCAGGGCGGCGGAGTTATCGGTGTCCCGCAGGACCTTGGCGAGCACCAGCTTCTGCTCGATGGCGGGGGGCACTTCCAGGCTGATGCGGGCGGAATTGGGCACGTTGTGCTCCATGAGGATGCGGCGGGCGTCGGAGATGGTGCCCAGGATGCTCTCGGAATCCACGGCGGTGTTGGTCAATTCCTCCACGGTTTCATCTTCCAGGGAGTAGATGAAGCGGTCCGCCACGTCGGACAGGGCGTTGGACGCCTCCTTCATCGCCGCCTGCATCAGCCCCTTCTTGGACTGCGCCAGGTCGATGGAATCCAGGAAGAAGTTGAAGCCCTTCGCCTGGTCGATGATGAGGGTGCGCTCGGAATCGCTCAAAACCTCGGCGGTGGGCATATCCTGATTCTTGGTGTAGTCGAACACGGTGACGGGTCCCACGCCCACGATCTTGACCCGGTCGCCTTCGCCCCGGATCTCGCCCTCGAATTCACGGTTGGAGAGCTTGACGCCCACGTAGTCCTTTTCCAGTTCGTTGTAGAGCGTTTCGCTCCAGAGAGTGGGAATAAAGTTTTGAATTGCCATAGCTTACCTTCCTTTCTTTTCTGTCAGTTCCAGTGATCCATCGAACGAAGGATCTCCCGGTAGTTTTTGCGTACCTCTTCCCGGGACATGGCTTTGACCGCCTCCGGGCTGAAGTAGCTTTCCTCTTTGCCGTCGTGGCGGACGGGGGGCGGCGCCGCTTTCTCGTTTTCGGCGTTGAGCTTCGCGATCCGCTCCTCCTCCCGCTTCTCCCGGACGAAATGCACGGCGTAAGCGGCGGTGAGGCTCTCGCCCCCTTCCACACGCTCCCAGACCTCGCCGGGGATCTCCTCCGCCTTTACGTCGGGGAAGAGACTGTGGAAAGCCGCCACGTCCCGCGCCAGTTTTTCCGCGTCGTCGGGGACCTTTTCCGCCGGGACTGCCGTTTCCGGCTCCGTTCCCGCCGCCTGTTCAGAGGCCTCTTCGGACGCTTCGGGCGCCTTTTTTCTTCCGGCGCCTCCCGGACTTCCGCCGGGATCTCCTCTTTTTTCTTCATACTTCCTCCTATCTATTTTCAGGCAAAGACGCCTAAAAATCTTGGGTTGAGTTACTGAAAAATGATGCACGATGAATTTGGCTGCGCCAAATATGATGATGGCGCCGTTGGCGCAAATGATGATAGGATCGCCATGTTTCTTCAAACGTGCCGTCAGGCACTCATCATTTTGCGGAGCAAATCATCATTCATCATTCGCCCGCCGGGCGGGCGATCCTACCTGCGCCGCTCTGCGGCGCGTCCGCGGGGACCCCTCATCCACCACTGCGTGGTCCCCCTTCCCCCAAGGGGGAAGGCCTATCTGCTGACGGCTGACGGCTGAAGGCTGTCCGCTGAAGAAACCGCGTCCGCGGTTTCTTCTTTTTTCGCTTCCTCCAGCAGCTCCTCCTTCTTGCCGATGTAGCCGTCGGGCAGGCGCTCCAGGTACTGGGAGAAGCGGATCTTGCCGCTGGAAAGCAGGTTGTCCAGGGTGGCGACCTGCGCCATTTCGCTCCAGTGGCTGGAAGCGCCCACCTCCGCCACGCAGGAGAACAGAAAACGCTCCGCTTCCCCGGGATCCACGCAGCCCCCCGCCAGCGCCCCGTCCTCCCGGAAGAGCATGATTCGGGAGGCGTCGTAGTAGTGCAAAATGAAATCCAGCCAGATCATCCCCAGCTGCTCCGTGAAGTCGTACAGGGCGTTCTTCTGGATCTCCAGGGGGATGGCGCTGGACTGCTGCAGAGCGATGATGGCGCTGGTATTGTCCGGGCGGACGTTGCCCAGGGCGGCGTCGGTGGCGCCCATCAATTCCTTGGTGAGCTTGACGGTCATATTGATCACGTCCAGAAAGCCGTCCTGCATGGTGCCGGGGGTCAGCTGCAGCGCCACGTTTTCCACAGGCCCGTTCACGGCGACGGCTTCCCCGATCTCGTTGGTCCACTCGTCGATGACGTTGGCGTTGTAGACCACCTTGGAGAAGGACACGTCCAGCATGTGCTTCATCACCATGGCGAACGCCTTGTTGATATAGAGCTGATTGTCCACCAGCCCGGTGGCGGCGGCGTGGCCGTGGTAGGAGTTTTTCACCGGCTCCCAGGTCATGTGCGCCACCGGGTAGCGGGAAAGCCCCGTGTTCCGCTCCGGGCAGATCACCGCGCCCCGGCAGCTCTTGCGGTAGTGGACCGCGCCGTTCTTTTTGTAGAGCTTGATCACGTAGCCCGCCTTGGTGCCCGCCAGCTCCCGCTTGCCGTAGTCCCCGGCTTCCTCGAATACGTCCGTATCCGGGCGGATCTTTTCGACATTCTCCCGGTCGGCGCCGTTTTCCCGGGCTTCCGCCCGGAGCCGCTCCACCAGGTCGCGCCCGGAGATCAAAATATAAGGCTGCGCCTCCACGTCCGGGGTATTCACGTCCCCGAAAAAGACCCGCGTCCCGTCCACCAGGGTGGTGACGTAGTCCCCCCGGTAGCCCCGGGCGGTCCGTTTGGAAGGGTCCCAGTACACGTAGGCGAAAAGGTCCCCCGTCAGCGCCGCGTCCAGCAGACCGCGCCCCAGAAGCTCGTCCACCTTGTCCTTTTCCAGACGGTAGTTGGCGTAGCGGGAGAGAAGCTGACTGGTCTCGTCCGCCTTTCGCTGTTTTTCCGGGTCGAAAAGCGCCTCCTCCCCCTCCGCCGTGTAGTGGATGCGGACCTTCTGGCTCATGATGGTGGAGACAAAATAGTTCAGCACCCGCTTGAACAGATTGAACACCGGGGTGGGCAACCCGTTGGCGGCGATCCCGTGCCACTGGTCGCCCCGATAGAAGCGTTCATTCCGCGTCACCGTGTCGTACAGACCGATCTGCCGGTTGTACGCCCTGCCGGTCTCCAGCAGGGCGAAATCCTCGGTGACCTTTTTCTTTTCCCGTTCCTTCATGCTTGTTTCCTTTCTCCGCGGCGCGGCTTTTGGTGTCAGGCGACACAGTACCGCGCCGGCGTACTGCCCCGCGCTGACCCCGGGGTGACAACTTGCGAAAAAAAGAAAAAAAGCGCAAAAAAAAGCGGAGGTTCCCTCCGCGAACTCCGTTTTCAGATGAAAAAAGATATAATATATTCATAAAACCTTGACAAAAACGGAAAATGTATATTAGAATACTTATGCGTATAGTTATGCGTATTCGTATGTCTTCCGATCCCCGGTATGGGGAAACGGTGTGCCCATAGACCCTGCGCCCCGCCATTTTTCGGGCGCGGAGCCGTTTGATACATTTCTCCATAACCTCCGGGATCGTAATGATGCAACAAAAAAGGAGGTGTGAAGCAATATGAGTACCGTAATATGCGCGGCCGCGCTGGATGCGACTACCGTCGTCATCTTTGCGTTGGTCGCCGTTTTTACCCTGGCACTGGGTTTCGGGCTGGGTTTTCTGACCCGGAAGCATCTTTCCGAAAAGAAGATCGGCGCGGCGGAGAATGAAGCCGTCCGCATCGTAGAGGAAGCCCGGAAGCAGGGAGAGCAGAAGAAGAAAGAAGCCCTGCTGGAAGCCAAGGAAGAGATCCTGCGGAACAAGAACGACGCGGACCGGGAGATCAAGGAGCGTCGGAACGAGGTGTTCCGTCTGGAAAAGCGGGCGATCCAGAAGGAAGAGAACCTGGACCGCAAGCTGGAGAATTTAGAGAAACGGGAGGAAGCCCTGGAGGGCAAGCTCCGGGAGAACGAGGCGAAAGCCGCGGAGCTGGAAGAATTGAAGGGGCAGGAGACCCGCGCCCTGGAAAAGATCGCCGGGATGACCGGGGAGGAAGCCCGGGAGGCCCTGTTCCGCCGCTACGAAGAGGACGCGAAGCACGACGCCGCCATCCGCTTCCAGGAAATTGAAGCCGAGCTGAAGGAGAACGCCGACGAAAAGGCGCGTGAGATCATCACCACCGCCATTCAGCGCATCGCCTCCAACCACGTGACCGAAGCCGCCGTCTCCGTGGTGGCGCTGCCCAACGACGATATGAAGGGCCGCCTCATCGGACGGGAGGGCAGGAACATCCGCACCATTGAAAACCTCACCGGCGTGGATCTGATCATCGACGATACGCCGGAAGCCATCACCCTGTCCAGCTTTGAGCCGGTGCGCCGGGAGGTGGCGCGGCTCACCATCGAAAAGCTCATGACCGACGGGCGCATCCATCCCGCCCGCATCGAGGAAACGGTGGAGAAAGCCCGGAAGGAAGTGGACGCCACCATCAAGAAAGAGGGTGAGCAGGCGCTGATCTCCTGCGGCATCCACAGTATGAACTCCGAACTCATCAAGCTCCTGGGCCGCTTGAAGTTCCGCACCAGTTACGGGCAGAACGTGCTCAAGCATTCCATTGAGGTTTCCTACATCGCCGGTATGATCGCGGACGAACTGGGGATCGACAGCGCCCTGGCGCGCAGAGCCGGTCTGCTCCACGACATCGGCAAGGCGCTGAACCACGAAGTGGAAGGCAGCCACACCAAGATCGGCGCGGACATCGCCCGGAAGTACCGGGAGAACAAGGACGTGATCCACGCCATCGAAGCCCACCACAACGACGTGGAGCCCCAGACTCTGGTCGCCGTGCTGGTCCAGGCGGCGGACGCCGTTTCCGCGGCGCGCCCCGGCGCCCGGCGGGAGAATCTGGAAAGCTACATCAAGCGTCTGGAGAAGCTGGAGGAGATCGCTTCCTCCTATCAGGGCGTGGAAACCAGCTTTGCCATTCAGGCGGGCAGGGAGCTGCGTCTCATGGTGAAGCCCGAAGTCGTGGACGACGAGAATATGGCGTTTATCGCCCGGGATCTCGCCAAGCGCATCGAGAGCGAAATGGAGTATCCCGGTCAGATCAAGGTCCACGTGATCCGGGAATCCCGCGCGGTGGAGTACGCGAAGTAGCCGCTGGCCGCTGGCAGCTAAGCCGCTAATTTAACGCAAAAAGAGCTTAGAAAGCAAAACAAATGAAAACACAGGTCTTTCGACTGCTGTGCCTGGGTGACGTGGTCGGCCCCGAGGCGGCGCTGTTTCTGCGGCGCTGCCTGCCCTCTTTCCGGCAGAAAAGGGGGTGCGACTTTGTGATCGTGAACGGCGAGAACGCCGCGCGGCACAACGGCATCGACCGGGAGGGAGTTCAGCTCCTGTTCGCCGGCGGCGCCGACGTGATCACCACCGGGAACCACGCGTTCCGGCAGAGAGAGATCCGGGAAACGCTGGACGGAGCAACCGGGTTGCTCCGTCCCGCTAATTTTCCCGGGCATTTACCCGGCCGCGGCTGGGGCGTCTACCCGGTTTCCGGCGTGCGCGTCCTGGTCGCCAACGTACAGGGGACCCTGTTTATGGAGGCCCTGTCCAGCCCCTTTGACGCCATGGAGAAGATCCTGGCGGAGGCGGCGGGCCAATATGATCTGGCATTCTGTGACATCCACGCGGAAGCCACCTCGGAGAAGATCGCCTTTGCCCGGCATTTCGACGGTCGGCTCTCCGCCGTTTTCGGCACCCACACCCACGTCCCCACCGCGGACTGGCAGATCCTGCCCGGCGGCACCGGATACGTGACGGACCTGGGCATGTGCGGCGGGGTGAACTCCGTGCTGGGCATCGCGGTGGAAAACGCCGTGAGCCGCTTCCTTGACCACCTGCCCACGCCCTACGTCCCCGCCAAGGGGGAGATCCGCGCCACCGGCGCGTATTTTGACCTGGACGTGGACAGCGGCGCCTGTCTCGCCGTGGAGCCGGTCACCCTCACGGAGGAAAGCGAGTAAAGGAGAAGCTATGGACGTACCTGTATTTCTGTTCACCGGTTTTCTGGACGCGGGCAAGACCCGCTTCATCGGGGAGACCCTTGCCGATCCGAAGTTTTTCGAGAAGGGCAAGGACCGGACCCTGGTGATCCTGTGCGAGGAGGGGGAGGAGGAGCTGGACCCCGCTTCCTTCGGGTCCCCGGACGTCTTCACGGCGGTCATCGACGAGCCCCGCCGGATCAACCCGGACAAGCTGGAGGCGCTGCGCGCCAAGGCGGGTGCTACCCGCGTGCTCATGGAGTACAACGGGATGTGGCTGGTGAAGGACCTCTACGCCGCCCTGCCGGAGGGCTGGTTTATCGCCCAGGAATTCTTTTTCGCGGACAGCCGGGATATTCTCGTTTACAACGCCAATATGCGCAACCTGGTGGTGGACAAGCTCTCGGGCTGTGACCTGGTGGTCTTCAACCGCTTTGACGACGCTATGGACAAAATGGCGCTCCACAAGCTGGTGCGGGGCGTTTCCCGCCGGACCGCCATCGCCTACGAATATCCCGACGGCAGGGCGGAATACGACGACATTGAGGACCCCCTGCCCTTCGACGTGAACGCCCCCGTCATCGAGATCGGCGACCGGGACTGGGCGCTCTTTTACCGGGATCTCTCCGAGAACCTGAAGACCTACGACGGCAAGACCGTGCGTTTTCTGGGGCAGGTGAACGGGGTGCGGGAGGACGGCTTTGTCATCGGGCGTCCCATTATGACCTGCTGTGTGGAGGACATCAGCTTCGCGGGGCTTGCCTGTGAGGGAACGGGGGTGCGAAACGGCGCCTGGCTCCGGCTCACCGGGAAAATCGTTTTGAAACGCAGTCACTTTTACGGCAGAAAGGGTCCCGTTCTGGAATTCCTTTCCGCCGCGCCCGACGCGGCGCCGGAGGACCCCGTCGCCACCTTTTATTGATCAACTCGGGTTAGGAAAGAAACGAAACAATGAAGCGAAACATAAAACAAACCGCCGCGCTCCTGTTCGAAGACTGAAGACTGAAGACTGAAGAATGAAGAATGAAGAATGAAGAATTGATGAAGAAAACCGCCCGCGGCAACGCGGACGGTTTTCCTCATTTCATTCTAAATTATTAAGTTTTCAGTTTTCAGTCTTCAGTCCTCATACAGGATCTTGCCGTTTTTGTAATCAAAGCACAAAACGCCCCGGTGCCGGAGGAAATGATCCCGGTCGGCGCCCACCCGGATGAGCTTTACCGTGCCGCTCGCCCGCTCGAAGGAAACGAAGTTGAAGGCGTCCTGGCTCTTCTCCCCCGCCTTCCGGTCCGCGTCCCCGTGGCGGTCGCCCTTCCACATATCCACCGCCGGACCCAGGAAGAAAAACTGCCGGGGGAAGGCGGGATCAAAGCAGATATAGTCCCTGTGTCCGTGGCCCCCCAGGTAACAGATGAATTCCCCGCCGGCGTTCATAAAGGCGTCCACCGCCTCCTGATAGTGCCGGCGCAGACCCGGGCCGCAGGGCGGCTCCACCGGACGGTCCAGGCAGGAGAAGCGGCTGGGTACCACGGTCTGTTCCGTAGCGGCGGTATCGTGGGTGCCGATGACCACGGCACAGCCCTCCGCCCGGGCGCGGTCCAGCTTCTCCCGGACAAACGCCAGCTGGGCGGGATCGTCCTCGTCCTCCAGCATGGTGTTCACCGTCACCAGATCGATCTTGTGGGCAGGATAGCGCTTGCAGAAATAGGTGGTGCCGGGGGTATACTCCACGCCGCCCCACTTATCCACGTACGGCTCGAAAAAGGTCGCCGCCAGAGTCTTCTGAGGCACCCGGTCGTCCCAGTTGTAGTCGTGATCGTTTAAGGCGTCGTGGTTTCCCACGCACACCAGGAAGGGGTCGCACCCCGCCTCGTGCCAGAAGGCGTAGCCCCGGTGAAAATAGCGGCTCACCATATCCCCGGTGCAAAGCACGTCCTCAAACAGCCCCGCCATATCCCCGGCGTACAGGACGACGCGGCGCAGCTCTTCCGCCGCCCCGTGGGGGTCGGTGATGTGCATCAGGGTCAGAACGGGCAGCTCGTTCAGATACGCCGCCGGTCCCCGGTTGACGGGGCGCCGCGCCTGCGTCAGAAGTTCCCGTACCTGTGGGTTCAGTTTTTCGATTTCCGTCATTTCAGTCCCTCACCGTATACAAAATGTGCAGATTGCGGATCCTTTCGTCCCGGATCCGGTCGTTGATCCCGTAGGCGAGTTTTTCCATCTCGCTTGTGTCCGGCAGGGCGGGATCCCGCGCCCGCGCCTTTGCCGCCATCGCGGCGCACAGGGCTTCGATCTTTTCCTCCGTGCCGTCCCCGCCGGCGAGCACCGCCTCCAGGTAAGACGCCGTTTCCTCCCCCTCCGGCAGGGTCCTGAGGGAGCGGAACGCCCATTTGTAGTAGGGCAGAAAGCGGCCCGCCAAAAGATGCGCCGCCCAAAGCGCCGCCCGGACGAAGGCGTCCGCCGCCAGGTGCGCCGCCCCCGGTTCCCCGTGGGCGAGACAGCGGGCGTAATTGTACTGCCCCGCCTGTCCCATGAGAAAGAACGCGCCGGCGAGCTTTTTCCTCGTCACATCCGCCGGGGGGATCAGCGCCGCCCGCGTCCGGGTGAAAAAGCCGGAATCATCCCGGAAGATCTCGCCGTTCACCGCCTCCGCCAAAGCGTACTCCGGCAGGGTCAGCCAGTCCGTATCCGTCAGCGCCCCGTCGGGAACGCCCAGATGCTCCTCCCAGAAGCGCGCCGCCCGGATGGGTCCCCGGCGGTTGCCCCCCACGGGGGACAGGCGGCTCCGTTTCAGGCCCATAAAGTCCGCCGGCAGCCGGGCGTACGCCCGCTCCAGCAGAAACTCCTCCCGGCGGGAAAGAACGTCCTCCCCGGGGAGAAACAAACAGAAGCCCGGCTCAAAATCGTGGTCCCGGGAAATCTCGTCGTCAAAGCCGAAGCACTCCGAACCGGCGCCGCAGACCCCCGCGGCGATTTTGGGCAGCAGATCGGGAAAGTCCCGCTCCAGCATGGGCTGCCCCGCCTCGGTCCAGTATGCCCGGGCGATCTCAAGCCCTTTCATAGATCTCCTTCGCCCGGGCGTTCAGGTCCGCCTGGGTGAGAAAATGCCCGTAGTAGCCGAAGACCGTGGCGCATTTTTCACAGACAAAGGCGTAATAGCCGTCCCGGGGAACGTCCGGGGTATCCAGCAGTTTCAGGGCGGCGGCAAGGTGTTCCTCCACATCCTTCTCCGCATCTTCGATCCCCCGCCCCGCCGTGAGGGTATCCGCCATATTCAGATGGGTGATGGCTTCCTCCAGGACCCCGGTGGGTTTTTTTGCCATAATATCCAGGGCTTTTTCATACAGCGCCAGGGCTTCGTCGAACCTGCCCAGATCCGTCAGGGTCAGCGCCGTGTTGTTATACAATCCCCCCAGCCGGGGATCCTCCGGGGACAGATGCGTTTCATACAGGACCCGGGCGCGCTCCAGATAGGGCAGCGCCTCCCCGGGGCGGTGGAAGGTGAAGTATACCGTGCCCGCGTTCACCAGACAGGTCCCGGCGGTGGCGGTGTCGGCAAGCCCCAGCTCCTCCAGGTCGTCCAGGGCGCTTTGGGCGAAGGAAACGGCTTCCTTTTCCCGTCCCTCCTTCCGGTAAAAGCCCATCAATTCGTTTTTCAGGCTGTGTTCCCCCCGGCGGTCCCTGCCCGCCCGGGCTTCCGATAGCCAGTAGAGCAGGTGGCGCTCCGCCCCCGCTTTATCGTTCCGGGAGAGATAGTCGTCGAATTTCGCGATGACCCGTCCCAGATCCACGGGATCCACAGGCGCCTTGCCCGGGACATCCATGTTCAAAAGGCACCGGGGTTCCTCGTAATCGTCCCTGTTCAGCACGGGTCCTTCCCCCCTTTTTTTCGTTCGATACCCCATTATACAGATTTTTCGCCGTAAAGCAAAGACTTTTTACGAAAAAAGCGGCGATCCGCCGGCAAACAGACGGGGAAACCACCTTGACAATCGCCGGAAGATCCGTATAATGATACTGTATACAGACTTACAAGGAGGTGGCGATATGGCGGACCCGGTAAAGCGTTGTCCCAAATGCGGGATGCCAATTCCCGACAAATTCAGTCAATGCCCCGCCTGCTCCGACGTGCTGCGCGCGGATGTGACCCAGGAGGGTGGACGCTCTTCTGTGCGCGCCTCCTATATCCAACGGAACATCCTCATTGCCGCCCTGGGCTTTGTGGCGGTCTTTTTGCTGTTCTTCCTGCCCCGGGTGGCAATCACCTCCGCTTCCCCCGTACCCGCGGCGTTGCCCACGGAGACCGCGGAGAGCGAAACGGCGGACGAGCCGGAGACCGAGGAGCCGAAAACGACCCAAAAGACCGCGGACCGCGCCGCCACGGTGGATTCCGTGGTTGCCGCCCCCGGTGAGAACGGGCATACCCACGTTTACGTTCAGACCGTCACCCGAAACGCCACCTGTACGGAGCAGGGCGTCGCCACCTTCACCTGCGAATGCGGGAACAGCTATACCCGGCCCATTCCGGCGCTCGGACACAGCTGGAAAGACGCCACCTGCACGGAGCCTCGGACCTGCACCCGCTGCGGTGCCACGGAAGGCGGTGTTTTGAAGCACCAGACCGGCGCGGACGGCAGATGTGTCCTCTGCGGCGCGAGCAAAGCGGACGAAATGCAGGCGGTACGGAATCAATATGACGCCGCGATTCAGGAAAAGATCGCTACGGCGGATTCCATCGCGAACACCTACGGCCAGGATGCCCGCTCCGCCGCCGCCTGTACCCAGGACTTGAACGAGTATAACGCGCAAAGGAATAAAGCGGAGGGAGATCGTCAATTCGCGATAAACAACGGCGACGCGGACGGCGTCACGCTTCTGGAAAATAAGATCAAGGCCCTGGAAGAACAAATCAACCTGACCTCCATCTATCTCTCCGGCGCCCTCGCCCGGGAAGAGGCGCAGAGGCTCACCGAAGAGCGGGACGCGAAACTCCGGGAGATCGAAAACAAGTATCAATAACCGTAGAACCAACCGGAGAGGGACGCCCTTCGGCGTCCGCATAGGGATTTCGTAAGAGTAAGAAATAAAGCAGAGCTGTTTTCCGAGGTGAAAAACAGCTCTGCTTTTTGTATATCAACAGCTTTGAAGGCGTGATGTGGTTGCAAAAGAGCGGCAGTAGCGGGAGTCCTTCCCCCAAGGGGGAAGGTGGCATCCGAAGGATGACGGATGAGGGGTCCCCGTAACAAATATGATTTCTGGGCAAACTTGTAACGCTGCTAACGCAGCTACCCCTCATCTGTCGGCATACGCCGACACTAAACTCTTGCGGTGCCCGGCATTCACGGCATTCTGCCGTGTCTTGCCGACCGCTGCGCCCCCGCCCCCTCGCTATTTCCGCCCTTTCGGCGGCGCTTCGGCGGCGTGGCTCCCAAGGGGGAAGGACTTAATTACCCGCCGCCCCGGGATCAACCACAACAAGATCGTGCAAATTCGCAGGCGATGCCGCCCGGGGTCCCCGCAATGCGAGCAAGCGAGCTTTGCGGGGATTGGACAGAAGCATCGCCCTTACGGTAGGTTTAGGGCGAGGGATCAACCACAACACAGCTTCTATACCGTTGGCATACAAAAAGCCGGGGTCGCTTTTTGTAATGGAAAACAGCTCTGGTTTGTTGGTTTTAATAGTCCCTGAGGTCACGCGCCGCCGTCCCGCTCCTTTTTCTTTTCCCCTCTTGTTTTTCCGGAGACAAGGTAGTATAATGACTGGCAGGAACATCCACGGGCAAAAAGGATCGAAAACTATGGGAAAAATCACAAAAGTTGACGTGTTTTCCGGCTTTTTGGGGGCGGGCAAGACCACGCTGATCAAAAAGCTCATCAAGGAAGCGTACGGCGGCGAAATGCTGGTGGTCATCGAAAATGAATTCGGGCAGATCGGCATTGACAGCGGCTTTTTGAAGGAGGCGGGCATTCAGATCACGGAGATGAATTCCGGCTGCATCTGCTGCTCTCTGGTGGGGGATTTCGGCAAGGCCCTCGCCCAGGTGAAAGAGACCTATGATCCCGACCGCATCCTCATCGAGCCCAGCGGCGTTGGCAAGCTCTCCGACGTGATCCGCGCCGTACAGGACGCGGGGGTGGAGGGACTGACCCTCAACGGCTTCACCACCGTCATCGACGCCTCCAAGTGCAAGATCTACCTGAAAAACTACGCGGAATTTTACCGGAACCAGATCGAATTCGCCTCCACCGTCGTGTTCTCCCGCACGGGCAATATCCGCCGGGAGAAGCTGGACGAGGCGGTGGCGCTGGTCCGCGCCATCAACGACAAGGCGTCCTACGTCACCACCCCCTGGGAGGAACTGGACGGCAAGTCCATCCTCGCCGTGATGGAGAAGAAAAACACCCTGGAGGCGGAGCTGGCGCATCTGCTGGCGGAGCAGGCGGAAAAGGAAGAACACGAACACCATCATCACCACGACGGGGAGGAATGCGACGACCCCGACTGCGCCTGCCACCATCACCACGATGAGGATGAACACGAGCATCACCACCACGAGGATGAGGAACATCATCACCATTACCACCACGAGGATGAGGAGGCGCATCATCACCATCACCACCACGACGGGGAGGAATGCGACGATCCCGACTGCGCCTGCCACCATCACCACGAGCACCATCACCACGGACACGACGCGGACGAGGTCTTCACCAGCTGGGGCGCCCAGACGGCGAAGCGCTTTACGGAGGATGGGATCGGAGAGATCCTGGACGAGCTGCTCACCGGGCGGTGCGGGGCGGTGCTTCGCGCCAAGGGCATCGTGGAAGGAGAGGACGGCTCCTGGATCCACTTCGACTACGTGCCCGGGGAAAAGGAGATCCGCCGGGGCGCGCCGGACGTCACCGGCAAGCTCTGCGTCATCGGCTCCCGCCTGGACAAGCACGAACTGGAAGAGCTGTTTTTGGATTGAATGGCAACGGCGCCGGGGCGCTTTTCAAAACGCGCCCCGGTTCCTTTTTTTGCTTTCAAAAGACAGTCGATTTTGAAAAAACTCTTTCCGGGGAATTCTTGACAAGGAAGGTCGGCTATGCTATAATAAATTGCAGCGAAGGTTTAGCTCCGCTGCGAACTGAATATGTACTGTAAGGGAGCTGTCTGTAGGTTGACGGCTCTTTTTTCAAAAACGGAGGGAAAGCATGGTGGAAAACACCGTAGAAAAGATCCTTGCCGCGGAAAAAGCCGCTGAAGAGGTGGTCCGCGCCGCCGGGATCGCCGCGGAAAAACGCGCCGAAGAAGCCGCCGCCCAGCGGGAGGAGGATCGCCGGGACGCCCTTGCCGCCGCCCGGGCGGCGGGAGACG
>JAGDAA010000134.1 GCA_017959745.1 Clostridia bacterium | reverse complement strand
GGCGGAGAAAGCCCGCTCTCTGGCGGAGGAAGCCGCCGCTTTGGCAGGGGATGTTTCCCGCCGCTACGCGGACGCGGCGGAGGAGGATCCCGCCGAGACCCTGGACCGGATCCAGGGACGGCTGGACAAGCTCTTTCGCCTGAAGCAGAAATACGGCGGCACGGAGGAAAGCGTCCTCGCCGCCTACGAAAAAGCCGTGGCGGGCAGAGAGCGGCTGGAAGCCCGGGCGGGCGAGGTCGCCCGGCTGGAAACGGAAAAGAAAAAGCTTGTAAAACAACTTAAGGAAACAGGCGCCCTGCTCCGAAACGCCCGGCTCGCCGTGGCGAAGGAACTGGAAACAGGCGTGCGGGAGCTGTTGGCGTTTCTGGATATGCCCGGCACCGCGGTGCGGGTATCTCTGGAAGAGCTGCCCGACCCGGGTCCCCGGGGACTGGATAAGGCGGCGTTCCTGCTGGCGGCAAACGCCGGCGAGGGGGAAAAGCCCCTGGCGAAGATCGCCTCCGGCGGCGAGCTGTCCCGGATCATGCTGGCGCTGCAGCTGAAGCTGGGCAAGGCGAAGACCGCGGACACGGTGGTTTTCGACGAGATCGACACGGGCATCTCCGGCGCCACCGCCCAGAAGATCGGTCTGTGCCTGAAAGCCCTGGGGGAGAGCCGGCAGGTGATCTGCGTGACCCATTCCGCCCAGGTGGCGACTCTGGCGGATCATCACGACAAGGTGGAAAAGACGGAAGCGGACGGGCGCACGGAAACCACGGTACGCGCCCTGGACAGCGAAGCATCCCTGGAGGAAGTCGCCCGGATCTTAGGCGGCAAAACTTTGGGAAGCGCCACCCGGGAGAACGCCCTCGCCCTGCGGGAAGAGGGCTTGAGAGAATATGACCTGAACAAAGTCAGGATCGAATAAAGGAGAAAAACAATGGGAATTTATGAAGAATTGCAGGAACGGGGGCTCATCGCCCAGGTCACGGACGAAAAAGAGATCCGCGAGCTTATCAACAACGGCGGCGCCCGCTTCTACATCGGGTTCGATCCCACGGCGGACAGTCTTCACGTGGGACATTTTATGGCGCTGTGCCTGATGAAGCGGCTGCAGATGGCGGGGAACCGCCCCGTGGTCCTCATCGGCGGCGGCACCGGCTACATCGGCGATCCCTCCGGGCGCAGCGATATGCGCACCATGATGACCCCGGAGATTATCGAGCACAACTGCGCCTGCTTTAAGAAGCAGATGGAGCGCTTCATCGAATTCGGAGAGGACAAGGCGGTGATGGTGAACAACGCCGACTGGCTGCTGGATCTGAATTACATCCAGCTCCTCCGGGAGGTGGGCGCCCACTTCTCCGTGAACAATATGCTCCGGGCGGAGTGCTACAAACAGCGTATGGAGAAGGGACTTTCCTTCCTGGAATTCAACTATATGATCATGCAGGCGTACGACTTCTATCATCTGAACGAGGCGCTGGGATGCAATATGCAGTTCGGCGGAGACGATCAGTGGTCCAATATGCTCGCCGGCACGGAATTGATCCGCCGCAAGACCGGCAAGGACGCCTACGCTATGACCATCACGCTGCTCCTCAATTCCGAGGGCAAGAAGATGGGCAAGACCCAGTCCGGCGCGGTGTGGCTGGACCCGGAAAAAACGCCCCCCTTCGATTTCTTCCAGTACTGGCGGAACGTGGCGGACGCGGACGTTTTGAAATGCCTGAGGATGCTCACCTTCCTGCCCCTGGAAAAGATCCGGGAGATGGAGACCTGGGAAGGCAGTCAGCTGAACGTTGCGAAGGAGATCCTCGCCTGGGAGCTGACCAACCTGGTCCACGGCAAAGCGGAAGCGGACCGCTGCCTGGAGGCCGCCCACGCCCTGTTCGCCGGCGGCGGCTCCAAAGCGGATATGCCCTCCTTCGCCCTTTCGGACGCGGACTTCACCGACGGCGCCATCCTCCTGCCGGAGCTTCTGGTGAAGACCGGGCTTTGCCCCAGCAAGGGCGAGGCGCGGCGCCTCATCCAGCAGGGGGGCGTCACGGTCAACGATGAAAAGGTCACCGATTTTTCCGCTTCTTACCCCGCCGCCGCCTTCGAGGGCGAGTTCATCGTGAAAAAAGGCAAAAAGGTCTTTCTGCGGGTCACAAAATAAGAAAGTGCCACTTATAAAAACAAGGGACAGGATCATTTGATTCTGTCCCTTGTTTATGGAACGACCTTAAAAAGAAGTGATGCTGGTCACGTCGTAGGGCGTGGACTGGTAGACGAAGTAGTTGAGCCAGTTGGAATACAGGAGATTGGCGCCGCTCCGCCAGGCGCAGCGGGGCGCTTTCGTATCGTCGTCCTCCGGGTAGTAGTTCACGGGGATTTGGATGGGCAGACCCGCTTCCTTGTCCCGGCGGTATTCCTTGTCCAGGGTGTCCGTATCGTATTCCGAATGTCCGGTGATGAAGATCTGCCTGCCTCCGTCGGTGGAAATGGCGTAGACCCCCGCCTGGTCGCTTTCCGCCAGGATCTTCAGCGCCTTCACCTTCTTGACGTCCTCCCGGCGAATGGTGGTATGCCGGGAATGGGGGGCGTAAAACTCGTCGTCAAAGCCCCGGAAGAGGATGGAATTCTTGTGGGTCACCCGGTGAGGAAAGACCCCGAAGAGCTTGGACTCCAGCGGATACTTCTTCACCCCGTAGTGGTAGTAAAGGCCCGCCTGGGCGCCCCAGCAGATGTGGAAGGTGCTGTATACGTGGGATTTGGTCCATTCCATGATCCGGCACAATTCATCCCAGTAGTCCACCTCCTCAAAGGGGAGCTGTTCCACCGGCGCCCCGGTGATGATGCAGCCGTCGAAAAACTGGTCCTTCACCTGGTCGAAGGTCTTGTAGAAGGCGAGCAAATGCTCCTTTTTCACGTTCTTCGCTCGGTGGGAGGACACGCGCAAAAGCTCCATCTCCACCTGCAGGGGGGAGTTGCCCAGGAGCCGGGCGAGCTGGGTCTCCGTGACCACCTTCGTGGGCATCAGATTCAAGATCAAAATCTTCAGCGGCCGGATATCCTGGGTGGCGGCGCGGGCGTGATCCATCACAAAGATGTTTTCCGCCGTCAGCGTCTTGGCGGCGGGGAGATCAATGGGAATACAGATAGGCATACAAACGCCTCCTTTGGGAGAAAAAGCCCCCGGTCCCGGGGGCTTTTTTGAATTCTAACGGCGGGTGAACAGGTCGCTTCTGGATTTCCGGGTGATGAACTCGATGTAGTCGGAAAGCCGCATAGGCTTGGCATAGTGGAAGCCCTGAATGACGTGGCAGCCCATTTTTTTCAGGAGCTGGAGCTGTTCCTCGGTCTCCACACCCTCCTGGGTCACTTTCATACCCAGATCCCGTCCGATGTTGATAACGCTGGAGAGGATCTTCAAGTCCCGCGTCTCGTCGATGCCCCGGTCGATGAAGAAGCGGTCCAGCTTGATCTCGTCCATGGGCAATTCTTTTAGGATACTGTAGGAGGAGAAGCCGCTTCCGAAATCATCGATGGAGCACTTGAATCCGTTCTTGTGCAGCTCGTTGACGATGGAGCGGAGCCGGTCGTAGTCCTCGTAGGCGAAGGATTCGGTGAATTCAATGGTCAAAAAGCCGTTGGCGATGTTGTGCTTCTTTTTCACGGAAGCGTAGTATTCGCAGAAGCCGGGCTCCGCCGCGGTGATACGGGACACGTTCACGGAAACGGGATACAGGGTCTGTCCCCGGATGACCGCTTCCTCGATGTACTCGCAGACCTGCTCGTACACGTTGTGGTCCAGCTTCACGATGAAGCGGTTGGCTTCAAACAGCGGGATGAACACGCCCGGCTGCATATAGTCGTCCGTGTCCGGGTTGTACCAGCGCACCAGCGCCTCGCACCCGTCCGGCAGGGCTTTGCCCAGATTGAACTTGGGCTGATAGAACACCTGGAACTGATGGCTCTCCAGGGCGCTTTCCATATGGACCTCGATGTAGTCCTCCAACGCCTTGGATTCGTGGATCTTTTCGTTGTAGATCCGGAAGGTCCCGAAGTCGTAGGGGAAGTTGAGAGCGTCCTCGGCGGAAACGGCGAGGTCCACCATTTTCCCGGGCTCGGTCACCAGCTTGTTCTCCGTGAGATACAAGCCGCCGTACAGGTTCAGATGGTAGCCGCTGGGGAGCTTGGCGTTGTAGGAAGCCGCCAGCGCCACCGTGGCTTTCAGCCGGTCCTCCACCTGCTTCTGCTCTCGGAAGTGGAGGAGCAGCAGCCAGCGTCCGTTCCCTGCGTAGGCGTAGGTCTCGTCCATACCCACCATACGGCTGAAGAGCATTTTCAGGTACAAAAGGATCTCCGTGATATTCTCTTCGCCCAGCTGGTCGGAAATATAGTTGAAATGGCGCATATCCACGGCGCACACCGCGAAGGTGGTCACCCGGTTCCGTGACAGGATCTCATCCACCACCCGCTCGAACTTGATGCGGGTTGCCACGCCCAGCTTCTCGTTGGTCTCCACGATGGTGCGGAGCCGTCTGGCGGCGCGGCGCCTGGTGATGATGCCGGAGATGACCATGATCAGAAGCAGTACGGAGAAGATGATGAGAACGCCCAGGATGGCGCGCACGGTGGAATAGCCCGTGCCGTGCAGGGCGTCGGAGCGGTACACGCCGATGATGGCAAACGCCGCGGAATCGTTCTCCCGGAGGGTACTGACGCTGATCACGTGATTCACGTAGGAGACCTGCACGGCATACACATCGGAGGTACCGACGCTGATGTTGTTTTTGATCTGATCGATGGTGGTTTTATCGTTGATCTGGGGCTTTAAGGATTCGTAAATATTGTTGTGAAGATTCAAGCCCATGCCATCGTTTTCATCCTGATACAGAATCTGCAGGACTTCGCCTTCATGGGAGGTGACGGCTGTGACCCGGGATGAGTCCGTAATTTCGGGGCTCAGGGGTTCCGGGAAGGAGATCACGTCGCCCACGGCGTAGAACATCACCACGGCATCCGCGTAGGGGCAGGCGTCCAGCGGCACCACGAATGCCACCACGGAAACACTGCGTTCCCGGTCGGTTACCACGCCGGCGCAACTGCGTACCCGCTGTTCCACCAGAGTCAGAACGCCCTTGTCCTCCAGGGAGGTATCATATTCTGTGCCGCTCTGGGAATACTCCTTGCCGTCCTTGAAATACCGGGCGAAGCGGCTTTCGTCGTCCGCGGCAACCAGCCGGCGCAGGTTGGCGGCGTATTCCTCCCCGCTGTTCACGTCGCCCACGGTGAAGAACAGCACCACGGAATCGGCGTAGGGAGAACCGATGCTGTATACATACGCCATCAAAGAGACGTTGTACTCTTGATCCGAGACTACGCCGGCGCAACCCTGGGCGCCGCGCTGAGCCAGGGCCAGCACCGCCTGCGATTCCATATTCGTTTCAAATTCCACGTAGCTGGCTTTGTATTCTTTGCCGTCTTTGAAGATCCGGGAGCCGCGGCAGGTGCCTTCCGCCTCCGTCAGGCGGCGAAGCTCCGAGGAAAAGCTTTCCCGGCTGGTGGCATTGATGGCGCGGATCGCCTGGGCCATAGCGTCCGCCTTCTCCTGGAAATCGGCGGAAGTCACTTCCTCGGGGTTGATAATCCCGCGGACGCTTTGACGCACCAGGTTTTCCGCCCGGTCCTCATATTCATCCACCGCCACCTTCAGGTGGTTGGCGGTCTCGCCGGAGTAGCGCATACCCACGTAGCTGGCTTCCTGCTCGATAGTCTGGGAGTAGGTGAGAAGCATCAAAAGACTACCGGCGATCAGGGCGCCGGAAATGAGAATGATGAGGATCAGGACCAGGGTCCTGAGACTTCTGGTATCGTCCTGTTTTTTCTGTTGCCGCTTAATGGCGCGTTCGATCCGTTTTTCCCGCAAGATGCTTCCTCTTTTCCCGCGAAAGTGATGCGCGTATCAGTGTTTGCCCAGGTTTTCCATTTCATCCATCAGTTGGTGCATTTTGTCCCGCTCTTCCTCGATGCGGGCGGTAAAGTAGTTGAAAAAGTCCACGTCCCGGTCGTCCGGAGAGGTGTGCTGAAGGATGGCTTCCATCAGCGCCGCCTGGGACCGGGTGCGCCGCTGTTCCAGCTGGGCAATCTGCTTTTTAGACTGTTCGATGGCGCGTTTCAATCGAAATTTTTTGAACATCCGTCAGTCCTCCTTCTTGTCGTCGGGGGATGGAGCGGGACCCTCTCGGTCCGTTTGCTCTGCTTCTTGGAGGTCTTTTTCGGCGGGAAGGGGCGCCTTTGACGCGTCTTTCTTCATGCGCTCCACTTCCGCTCGGACAAGAGCATCCATCTCGGATTGCTTTTTTTCTTTCTCTTTGTCTTTCATCCCGGCGATGATATCCGGTGAAAAGGCCGCGGCTGTAAAGGCCAAGATGAGCACGATCAAAGTAGTGATCCCTGCGGGGGTGGACAGAAACGCTCCGACCTTGGACAGGGCGGGCAGATTCTTCACATACCGTCCCCGGACCGCGATGGGATTCACACGTTTTTCGTCTTCTTTATCGTTATTGTCACCTTTGGTAATGAACCAGCCTCGATCGTCAGTGCCGATGATTCGATGGGTGTTAAAAGCGCCGCCCAAGGTGGGGTCGGTGGATCGGAACATAATAATGTCCCCCTCCACCAGATCCCGGGGATTGACCTCTTCCACCAGAATATAGCTTCTGGCGGGAATGACAGGCTCCATACTGCCCGTCCTGACCCAGGCAACGGTTTTTCCGGCAATGAAGGTAACGTTACCGCTGGCGTTGGAGAGCACGACGAAGAACAACAGCCCTGTCAGCGCCAGCATAACAACGATGCTGACCCCGTTCAGGACGCGCCGGAGCAGGCTCTTTTTCCTCTTTTTGGTTTTCTCCATATTCGATCCTTATTTCTTCTTTTTGCCGTGTTTCTTTTTGGAAAGCGCCTTTGCCCGCTTCTTGGCTTGCGCCCGGCGATGACGCTTCTTGTCGTTGTGGTGGATCGCCGCCTTCCCGGCAGGCGCCGCCGGGACAGTCGTTTCCGGCTCGGCGACCGCTTCCTCCGGCGTTTCTTCAGCGGCTTCTTCCTGCGTTTCGGTTTCCGCTGCAGCTTCGGTTTCAGCGACCGCTTCTTCCTGCGTTTCTTCGACAGTCTCTTCCGCGGTTTCAGCTTCTTCCGGCGTTTCGGTTTCTTCGCTGTCGGCTGACGGCTGACGGCTGACGGCTGCCGCGTCAGCGGCTTCTTCCGGCGTTTCGGTTTCTTCGCTGACGGCTGACGGCTGACGGCTGACGGCTGCCGCGTCAGCGGCTTCTTCCGGCGTTTCGGTTTCTTCGCTGACGGCTGACGGCTGACGGCTGACGGCTGCCGCGTC
>JAGDAA010000012.1 GCA_017959745.1 Clostridia bacterium | reverse complement strand
GGTATCGTTCAGTTCAATCCGTATTTCGTTCAGGTTGTAGGAACGGGTAATGCCCGTGACGTGTTTCACGATAGTTTTCACAACCTCGCCGGAAGTGCGATCCGTAATGGTGACGATCACCCGGGCGATGGCGTAGTTGGAAGTAACGTTCCGGGCGCCGAAGCCCTTTTCGGTGACGTTGTAGGCCTCGGAAAAGGTCCCGCTGATGCCAGCGGTGGCGGCGGCGACGGCGGCGCGGTCCCCGGCGCTATGCGCCTGTTCCTTGCAGGTGACGGGAAGGTACCCGTTCTCCCATTGGCGCTGGAAGGTGGGCGCCAGGTTCGTGTTGCCGTAGTCCCAGACGTGCTGCTCGTCACTCAGCTCAACGTCCAGCAGGGGAGAGTTCTGCTCGTACAGATACAGGCGGGATTTTGTGGGGTCAATGGACTTGCTCGCGTCGTACGCGCCGGGGTTGAGCACTTCCGTCCCGTCCGTATAGACCACCTTGACCTCCCGGACGATCTGCGCGTGGTTCTTCACACCCGTCTTGAAGGAGACGACGGCGTCTCCCGGCAGCGCCTGGGCGTAGGCGAGGCTGATCCCGTCCACGCCGTTTTCCTCACAGATGTCGTAGGTGCTGGTGGTGGAGTAGTTCTTGATGGTGGTGGTGGAAGCGGTGCTTCCGTTGATCTTGTAATTGCCCACCTTCACCAGACCGTGGGCGGTGGTAGGCGTCATGGTCTCGGAGCCGGAGAAATTGATGGAGGTGGAGATCCGTCCCCACGCCCAGAAGATGGAGCCGGTGCAGCTGTTGCCCAGGTAGCTTCCCATTTCCTCTCCGTAAGGATTGGTAAAGACGCCGGTCTCTTCGTCATAGAAATCCAAAAAATGCTGGAGGCAGGACCCGGCGCTGCTGTAGGGAATGCCGGTGTAGAGGTGACCGGCGTCCAGCTTCCGGACGGAATCCGGGTTGTAATAATGCAGCAGGTATTTGATCGGTTCGTTGCTCGTCCACACAAAGGAGCTTTGCAGCTTAAAATAGTCCAGGACGATCTGCCGGAGATCCTCCTGACTGTGGGCGCTCGTAGCGACGGTAAGCTCGTCCAGCCGCGCCCGGGTCATGGGCGTTTCCGGCGTCAGAGGATTCTGTTCCGCGTAGGCTTTCACCGTGGCGCCGTAGTTGAGCATGGCGTACAAAAGGGCGTTAAGGTTGGAATCCTTTTTGGACTCGATGGCGCCCGCCGCGTAGGAGGCGACGCTGTACCGCAGGGTATCGCTGACGGGACTTCCGGCGCGATAAGCGGTGATATAGAGTTTGTCCTCCATCCTGTCCGGGGTGAGGGTGTCACAGCGAACGCACTGATGCCCCTCCGCCTGCGTAAAATCATTTTCACCGAAGACGGCGAGGACCGCGTCCTCTTCATCCAGGATCTTTATCTCCACACCGCTCACATCCGCCAGATTGAAGAACAATTGCAGTTCAACGGCGTCCGCCAGATTCAGACTGGCGCCCGTCCAGAACAACGCGGGATTGTCCGTCGTCCGGTAGCGCGTCTCCAGGCAGCTTTCCGGCTCGGGGACCGTTCCTGTAGCCGCTTTCAGTTGGGCGGCGTTGAGTACGCCCGTGGCGGGGCGCGCGGTATCCACACCGAAATACGCCTGGCATTTCGCGCCGTAGGTTAATAGATCCGCGACCAGGGTCTTAAGTTTGGTATAGCGGGAGATCTTGTTGTCCTCCAACGCTCTTTGACAGTAGGAAGCGACGCTTTCCTCCACGGGATCGCCATAGACGCGCTCTCCCTCTTTCACGCCGGACAGCGTGGCGGTGACAGTTTTCCTCATGCCGGTGGGGGTCAGATCCCGGAAAGTGAAATACCAGAATCCGTTTTTGTTAACGTAATCGGACGTGACGCGGGTGGTTCCCTCAAAAGCAAAGCTCATTTGAGGCTGACTAAAACCCGCCGCCTCGAACGCCCCGGCGTTCACCACGAAGTTGATGGCGATGTTGTTTTCCAGGAAAAGGGAGGTCCCGTAGATCTCGGGCTTGACTTCCGCCGCGCCCGCGAGGACCCCTGCCGGAACAAACGGCAGAAGCATAATAAGGACCAGAAGCAGGGAAACAAATCGCTTTTTCATAGGTTATCCTTTCGTTATGGTACGGCCGAAAACGGTTTTGGTCTGTCCGTTGGAGAGAAGTACCTCCACGGTGATCCTGTAAGCGCCCGCGGGGAGCTGATCGTCCAGCGCCCCGGCGAGGGTCGACAAACCAAGGCTCTTGATCCTGTATCTGGTGTGGCTGTATACCTGCGCGACGGTTCTGCCCCGGGCGTCTTCGGCGGTGAGGGTCACCTTCGCCATGGGGTAGTTGGTCTTTACGGATTTAGCGCCCAGCTTGGCGAGGGTCACCGTCCCGGTGACGGCGCTGTTCAGGGCGGCGGAAGCCGCCTGTACCGGCTTTATTCCCGCCAGTTCCGCGCAGGTGATGGGGATATACCCGTGGCTGTACAAACTGGAGAACGTCACCTCACGATCCAGGCGTCCGAACCGGGTGGCATCCTTCCCGTCCACGGTGGCTTTTTGCGTGGAGTTGCTCTGATCGTGGACGGTGACTTTGGAATATTCCCCGTTGATGGTGCTGCTGAAAAGATTGGTTTGTTTAGTGACGCTGACCGCCATCATGGTGTGGTGGGTGATCAGCGTATCGCCGTCCTTGTCGAAGGAGACCAGCGCGTCGCCCGGGTTCAAGGCGGCGTACGCCTTGTACATCACGCTCTCGCCGTTGTTCTCGCAGACCGTTTTGGTGTCATAGTCGGCGGTAAAGTGCGCGACGCTCTGATCGATCTCGTAATCGCCCACCGGCAGAACGCCGTTGGGATAGGTCATATAGTCGGTGCTCTGGAAGGTAATGGTGGAGGAAATCCGGGACCATGCCCAGTACACGGCGGAGCAGCAGTTGTTGCCCAGGTATTTTCCGATCTTGCTTCCGTAGGGCTGGGTCAGAACGCCCGTTTCCTCGTTGTAATAGTCCAGGAATTGGTAAATGGAGGAGCCGGCGTTGGAGTAGGGCATCCCGCAGTAAACAGTATCGGCGACAAGGGTGTAGTTGGCGTCCTCCGGCGCGTCTATGTCCTCGTTGCCGTCGTAGGTGTAAGGGATTTCCGTCTGGACCACCCAGGGGATGGAGCTTTGGGTGGTGAAGAAATCCAGCACCAGTTGCCGCAGCTGGGCGTTGGTCATGCCGGCGCTCGCCACGGGCAGCGCGTCAAGCGTCGCCCGGGTAAAGGACGTAACGGCGGGCGTGGCGGCGGCAACGTACGCCGCGGCGCTGGCGCCGTAATTGAGCATGGCGTTCAAAAGAGCGGTGAGGGCGGGGTCGTTTTTCCAGGGGATGGCTTCCGCCGCGTAGGATTCAATGCTGTAACAGATCGTGTCGCTCACGGCGTTCTCACCCAGCCCGGCCAGGGGCAATTCCCCTTCGGGCAGTGCCATATCGCCCAGATCCCGGTACGCGGTCACGTACAGTGTCTCGCCGAATTGATCCGGGGTAAGAGTATTCAGACGGAAGCGGTAGTACCCGCCCACCGGGGTCAGATCCTCTTCGTAGAAGGAGGCGAGTACCGTGCCGCCGTCGTCCTTCACGTCCACCCGGATACAGTCCGTATCGCTCGCGGTGAAGAAGAATTGCAGGTCCACGGAATCCATCAGTTTCAGATTGGAGCCATACCAGATCACCGCCGGATCATCCACCGTGGCGTAGGCGAGATCCTTGACGCTTGCGGGCTGGGGATCCGAGTTTGTCCCGGACAGGGTGAGCCCGTCCGTCACGAGGTGCGCCGTATCATAGCCGAAATATAGCTGGCTTTTGGCGCCGTAGGTCAAAAGATCCGCGATGAGGGTACAGAGCGCCGTATCGCCGGCATAGAGAGATAGCGCGTCCTCGCAGTATGCCCTAACGCTTCGCGTTATGGGGTCGCCGTATACCCGCGAGCCGTCCTTTACGCCGGAAAGCGTCGCGGTCACCGTCTCGCCCATCTGCACGGCAGTCAGACCCCGGAACGTGAAGTAATAATAGCCGTTTTTCTCCGTGTAGGCGCTGACTTCGGTGGTTTCCCCGCAAAACGAAAATGTCATCCGGGGCAGGGAAAGACCGTTCTGCCCGAAGGCGTAAGCGTCCACCACAAAGTTGATGGCGATGTTGTTTTCCAGGAAAAGGGAGGTCCCGTAGATCTCGGGCTTGATTTCCTCCGCGTGGGCGACGGCCCCTGCCGGTAAAAGCGGCAGCAGAAACGCCAGGGTCAAAAGCAGGGCGAGTAGTTTCTTTTTCATGGTTCTTCTCCGGTTTTTGTACGCAAGGGCGTGGCGGGTTTTGGGGGCATTCAGTTCTTTGTGATCTTGGCGGTCAGGGCGGTGTGGGTGCTGCCGGACGCCAGAAGCACTTCCAGCGTCAAGGTGTAGGTCTTGCCCGCGACCGCCCGGGATTCAAACGCGCCCGGCAGGTCGAAATTGGAGCTTGTCAATTTGTAGCTGAACTCGTCAGCCGACGTGATCTGCAAGGGACAGACCGTTTTGCTCTCGTCGATGACGGTATCGCCGTCCCGGATGACCGCTTTCACGGTGACGATGCGATAGTAGGATTTGACCGTGACATTCTGCAGGTCGGAAAGATGGGAGATACTGCCCGAATAGGTGGTGTAGGCGCCGGGCTCAATGTAGCCGTAAAATCCCGTGAATTCCGCCGTGGTGACGGGGATGTAG
>JAGDAA010000133.1 GCA_017959745.1 Clostridia bacterium | reverse complement strand
GCGGTCAGGATCAGATCGTCCGCGCCATTGAAGACATCCGCCGCGCCGCCCGCCTGGGCGTCCGCACCTTCCTGATCTACGACGAGGGTCACCTCTGGGCGCTGGGCAAGGCCCGCGAGACCGGACTTCTTCCCAAGGACTGCAAGTTCAAAATGTCCGCTCACTCCGGTCACGGCAACCCCTGCTCCGCAAAGCTGTTGGAATCCATCGGCGCCGACTCCTTCAACATCGTGCGCGACTATCAGCTGCAGCACCTGGCTGCCGTCCGCGCCGCCATCAATATCCCCATCGACTGCCACACCGAGAACCCCGAGTCCTCCGGCGGTTTCATCCGTCACTATGAGGTTCCCGAAATGATCCGCGTCGCCGCGCCTATCTATCTGAAGACCGGCGGGTCCGTGGCCAAGACCCACTCCTGGGATTCCACCAACGAAGACGCCAAGAAGCGCGCCAAGCAGGTTATGCTGGTCAAGCGCGTCATCGACGAGTACTATCCCGAGGCGACCTATTCTCCCAAGGGATCCCTCAACCACTAATCATACTCTGCGGGCAGGGGATCCCCCTGCCCGCTTTGAAAAAAGGAGTAAACTATGGAGATCAGAACCATCACCGCGCCCTTCACCCCCGAAGTGCTCGCCACTTTGAAGGTAGGGGACATCGTCAACGTGTCCGGCACCATCTTCGCCGGGCGTGACGCCGTTCTGCCCAAGATCGTGGATATGATCGACCAGGGCACTTTGGCGGAAAACGGCATCGACCTTCAGGGCGGCGTCATTTTCCATACCGCCGTCAGTCCCGCGGGCGTCGGACCCACCTCCAGCAATAAACTGGAGATCGAGGGCACCATGCCCCAGTTGACCAAAGCCGGCATCCGGATGCATCTGGGCAAAGGCGCTTTGAAAAAAGAGACTGTGGAGATGTTCAAGGAATACGGCGCCGTGTTCGCCGTCATCGCCCCCGTCACCGCGCTGCTCAACAGCAAGGTTTTGGAGAAAAAGTGCCTGGCGCATCCCGAACTGGGGATGGAGGCGTTCTATGAGCTGAAGGTGAAGGAATTTCCCTGCATCATCGCCGCCGCCAACGGCGAAAGTATGTTTTGAGAAGGGGGGACGAAACAATGACCGATAGAAACGAGATCATCACCAAGGTTGCCGATTGCCTGGTCCGTGCCGGTTCCACCTTCCGTCAGGATAAGAAGGACGCTTACTGCCGTGCCATCAAGTCCGAGGAACTGGAAAGAGCCAAGTGGAACCTGGAGACCATTCTGGAAAACGCCGAAGTCGCCGAGCGGGACAGAAGCCCCTTGTGCGATGATACCGGCATCCCCCACGTGTTCGTGGAAGTGGGACCCAAGCGCGCCCTCACGGGCGAAATGATGACCGCCATCCAGGAGGGCGTGGCGGAGGGCTTAAAGCAGCTTCCCGGCCGTCCTATGGCGATTATGGGCGACGATAAACAGCGCATCGATATGTCCGGCGGCATCAGCCCCCGTTCCGAGGACCTGCTCCTGGCGCCCTTTTTGGTAAAGGAAGTGCCGGAGGACGTTCTGCGGGTGCATATCCTGATGCTGGGCGGCGGACCCGCCATCCGGGGTATGACCTACCGCGTCTTCCACAAGCATAAACTGGACGTGGTTCTGGGCGAGATCGTGGAGCGCTCCAAGGAAATGGTCAAGCTCCTGGGCTGCACCCCCTGCACTATGGCGGTGGGCGTGGGCAGAAGCCAGTTCGAGGCGACTTCTATGATGATGGAAGCCCTGGTTTACAGCGACTTCAATAAGCAGAGCGATATGGAGCAGTTCATCACCGATGAATTGAACAAAACGGACGTGGGTCCTTTGGGTCTCAACGGCAAGACCACCGTTCTGGCGACCTTTATGAAGGTGGCGCCCCAGAGAGCCAGCGGTGTCCGGGTGGTCGCCATCCGTCCCGCCTGCTGCTTTGAGCCGCGTATGGCGTCCGTCGAACTGTAACGCTTGACGAACAGGACAAGTTTATATAGAATAGGGCGTACGAAAACGCTGTAAGGAGATCAATATGGAAAACAAGATCAATTATACGGAGGCGTTCGTCGATACGCTCTATTCTTTTGCGACGAAGCCGATCCCCGAAAAAATAAAAGCGGAAGCCCGGAAGTGTCTTTTGGACTGCACCGGCTCCCTGTTGGGCGGCGTCCCCGCTATGCGGGCGCGTATTGACAAATATTTGGATCAGCAGCCCGCCTGTCCAGACGGCGCTCTGGTCATCGGACATAATCGCCGCGCCTCCCTGCAGAACGCGGCGCTCTGCAACGCCCTGTCTATGCACGTTCTGGAGATGGACGACGGACACCGTTTCAGCACCGTCCACCTGTCCGCCACCGTGGTCCCCGCCCTTTTGGCGGTAGGGGAGTATTATGGTTTGACCATGGACGACCTCATCCGGGGTATGGTGGTGGGCTATGAAGCCGGCATCCGTATGGGCCGCTGCGTGCAGCCCGCCCACCGGGCCCGGGGCTTCCATTCCTCCGGCACCGTGGGGACCTTAGGCGCCGCTATGGCGGTGGCCGCCGCGTTGAAGTTCAGCCGGGAGG
>JAGDAA010000132.1 GCA_017959745.1 Clostridia bacterium | reverse complement strand
CCCTCCATCACGTTCCGCTCCACGCCGGAGGAAAAGGAGGAGAGAAGCAGATCGACGGAGGCGGCAAGGCGGCTCCGCGCCACGCCGAAGGAATCAAAGACACCGGCGTAAACCATGCTTTCCAGGGCTTTCCGGTTCAGTCCTTTGGGCTTCATCCGCACGACGAAATCCCGGAAGGATTGAAAACGACTGCGGGTCCGCTCCCGGAACAGTTCCTCCAGAAACGCTATGCCCACGTTTTTGATCCCCGCCAGGCCGAAGCGCAGCCCTTCCTGCACCACGGTGAAGGACGCCATACTCTCGTTCACATCCGGCGGCAGGACGCGGATGCCCATCTTGCGGCATTCCGCGAAATAAAAGGTGTATTTATCGCTGTCCAGCTGGCTGGTGAGGATCGCCGCCATATATTCCCTGGGATACTTGCATTTCAGAAAAGCGGTGCGGTAGCTCAAAAGGGCGTAGGAGGCGGCGTGCGCCTTGTTGAAGGCGTAATCCGCGAACCCTGCTATCTCTTCAAAAAGCCTGGTGGCTTTCTCGCCGGAAACGCCGCTTTGCTCCGCGCCGGCGAGGAAGGAGGCGCGCTCTCTGTCCAGCACGTCCTTTTTCTTTTTGGAGATGGCGCGGCGCACCACGTCGGCGCGTCCGAAGCTGTATCCCGCGAGCTTCCGGAAGATCTCCATCACCTGCTCCTGATACACGATACAGCCGTAGGTGTTGTCCAAAATCTCCGCCAGTTCGGGAATTTCGTAACGGACTTTGCCCAAACGGCGGCTTTCCAGATATTTGGGGATGGATCTCATAGGACCCGGCCGGTACAGGGCGATAGCGGCGCAGATCTCCTCGATGCTCCGGGGTTTCATCTGGAGCATCAGGGCTTTCATACCGCTGGATTCGATCTGGAACAGGCCGGAGGTACGGCCCTCGCCGATCATGGCGAAAACTTCGGGATCGTCCTCGGGGATGCGGCGGATATCAAAGCCCGGGTCCTTGCGCCGAATCAGTTCCACCGCGTCCCGGATGATGGTGAGATACCGCAGTCCGAGAAAATCAATCTTCAAAAGTCCCAGGTCCGCGATCTCGTTCATGGTGAACTGGGTGACCTTGGCGCCTGAATTCACCGCCAGGGGGACGTAATCCGTTACGGGTTTATCCGTCAGAACCACGCCCGCCGCGTGGACGGAGGCGTTCCGGGGCATACCTTCCAGCTTCAGCGCCGTGTCCATCAGATCTTTCACGACGCCGGAGGCGCACATATTTTTCAAATCGGGATCCCCCGCGATGGCTTCTTCCAGCGTGATGTTGAGAAAATGGGGCACGCGCTTGGCGACTTTATCGACCTCGGCATAGCTCAATCCCATAACTCTGCCTACGTCCCGGATCACCGCCCGCGCCGCCATGGTGCTGAAGGTGACGATCTGCGCCACCCGATCCGCGCCGTATTTTTCCGTGACGTACTCGATCACCTCTTGGCGGCGTTCATAGCAGAAGTCCACGTCAAAATCCGGCATGGAGACCCGCTCCGGGTTGAGGAAACGCTCGAAGATCAGTTTATAGCGAATGGGGTCCAGTTCCGTGATATCCAGGCACCACGCCGCCAGGCTCCCCGCGCCGCTTCCGCGTCCGGGTCCCACGTAAATACCGCTTTTTTTGGCAAAGCCCACGAAATCCGCCACGATGAGAAAATAGTCGCAGAAGCCCATCTTCTCGATCACGGACAATTCGTAGTTCAGCCGCTCTTCGTAGGGAGCGGCGTCCCGGATGCCGTTTTCCTGCAGGCGCTTTTCCAGTCCCTCCCGGCACAGGGCGTCAAGATACGCGGGGGAGGAAAGCCCCCGGTCGTTTTGAAAGACGGGCAGGTGGGCGTCGGTAAAATCAAAGCTTACGTTACAGCGGTCCGCGATGCGCTTCGTGTTGGCGAGCGCCTCGGGCATCCTGCCGAAGAGGGCTTCCATTTCCTGTGTGGATTTCAGGTAGAATTCCTCCGTCTCGAATTTGAGACGGTCCTCGTCCTTTAAGGTCTTGCCCGTCTGGATGCACATGAGAACGTCCTGGCTGGCGGCGTCCTCTTTTGTGAGATAATGCACGTCGTTGGTGGCGACCAGGGGCAGACCGGTCTTTTCCGACAGGGCGGCAAGCCCCGCGTTTACCTTCAGCTGGTCCGGGATGCCGTGGTCCTGCACCTCCAGGAAGAAATTGTCTTTTCCGAAAATGTCCGCGTATTCCCGCGCGATCTCCTCCGCCCCTTCCCGGTCGCCCGCCAGAACGCGTTTGGGGATTTCCCCGGCGAGGCAGGCGGAGAGGGCGATGAGGCCCTCGTGATGGGCGCGGAGCAGTTCTTTATCCACCCGGGGCTTTTGATAGAACCCCTCCGTGAAGGAGGCGGTCACCAGCTTGATCAGGTTTTGATACCCGGTCATATTCTCGCAGAGCAGGATCAGGTGGCTGTAATCCCGGTCCATCCCCGGGTCCTTGTCCGTCCGAGACCGGGGCGCCACGTAGACCTCGCAGCCGATGACGGGCTTGATCCCCGCTTTCAGCGCCGCCTGATAGAAGGCGATCACCCCGTACATCACGCCGTGATCGGTGATCGCCAGCGCCGTCTGACCCAGTTCCCGGGCACGGTCAAAAAGCCTGTCGATGCGGCAGGCGCCGTCCAGGAGCGAATACTCCGTATGCAGATGCAGGTGAACGAAATCTTCCGGTTTCATGGGATTTTCCTTTGACAGACGGGTGAAAGCGTATTATAATACTATCCGTATAATACAGTATAACACACACCGCCTTTTCTTTCAACTGTTTAGGAGAAGTATGCTGGAGAAAATCGTTCACTTTCAAAGCTTTGATCTCGCCCCGGATCATCACCCCCGCCCCGGCGCCGTTCTGCGCTATATGCAGCAGCTCGCCCGGGAGCATATGAACAGCTTCGGGCACACCTATTATTCCATGCTGGAGGACGGGATGGTCTTTATAATGACCCGCCTTTCCATACAGCGTTTTACGGACGTGCCCGGGGAGAAGGACCTGCGCCTGGTCACCGGCGCCAACGGCGTTCACGGCGCTTCCTTTTACCGGTCCTTTGCCCTGTATGACGGGGAGGAGCTGCTGTTGACCTGCCACACCGAATGGGTGCTGTTGGATTTTGCCAACCGCCGGATCCTCCGTCCCTCCGCTCTGAAATGGGACGCGCCGGAGGACCCCGTCCTCTGCGGCGATCTCACCGCCCAGCGGCTGATGCCGCCGGTTGACGGGGAGCTGATCGCCCGGGACGAGAGAAAGGTCTATCTCTCCATGCTGGATGAGAACGACCATTTGAACAACTGCGTGTACGCGGATATCATCTTCGACACCCTTCCCGCGGATCTTTCCTGGCGGGAGTTTTCCTTGAATTTCCTCAAGGAAGTCCGGCGGGGGGAGATCCTTTCCGTTGTCGCTGAAAAAACGGATGAAGGCGTGTTCGTCCGCGGGGAACTGCCGGACGGCGCCACCTCCTTCCGGGCGCGCCTTTTGACAGAGGAGAGGGTATGAGCGCCTTTCACCTCCTAAAAACCGAGGGGAATGCCCGCCGGGGTGAATTCATCACCGTTCACGGCACCGTGCAGACCCCCGCTTTTATGAACGTGGGGACCGCCGCCGCTATCAAGGGCGGGGTCGCCGCGGACGATCTGAAAACGCTGAAATGCCAGATCGAGCTGTCCAATACCTACCACCTGCACGTCCGGCCCGGGGACGACGTGATCCATCAGCTTGGCGGCTTGCACAAGTTTATGAACTGGGACCGCCCCATTCTGACGGACAGCGGCGGCTTCCAGGTCTTTTCCCTGGCGGCGCTGAATTCCATCGACGACGAGGGCGTCACCTTCAACAGCCATATCGACGGCAAGCGCATCTTTATGGGACCCGAGGAGAGTATGCGGATCCAGTCACACCTGGGGTCCACCGTCGCTATGGCGTTCGATCAGTGCATCGGCAACCCCGCCGCCCGCCCGGAGGCGCAGGACGCCGCCCGCCGCACCACTTTGTGGTTGAAGCGGTGTAAGGCGGAGATGGCGCGGCTCAACGCCCTGCCCGATACGATCAATCCAAAGCAATTGCTTTTCGGCATCAACCAGGGCGCCACTTACCCGGACCTGAGGATCGCGCATAGGAACGAGATCGCCGAGCTGGACCTGGACGGCTACGCCATCGGCGGACTTGCCGTGGGGGAGACGGCGGAGGAGATGTACGGGATCATTGAAGCCGTGGAGCCGTACGCGCCCAAGGATAAGATCCGTTACCTCATGGGCGTCGGCACCTGCGAAAATATCATTGAAGCCGTGTGGCGCGGGGTGGATCTTTTCGACTGTGTTATGCCCAGCCGCAACGCCCGGCACGGCCATCTGGTCACCCACGACGGGATCATCAATCTGAACAATCAGAAGTATATGCTGGACGATTCGCCCGTTGATCCCAAGTGCGATTGCCCCGTGTGCCAACGGTATTCTCGGGCGTATATCCGGCATCTCTTGAAAGCCAAGGAGGCGCTGGGTCAGCGCCTGGCGGTGATGCATAATCTGTATTTCTACAACACCCTGATGGAAGAGATCCGCGCCGCTTTGGACGAGGGAAGATTCGCCGAATTCCGCGCGGAGAACAGCCGTAAACTGGGTACGAGGATCTGAGTTTGGAAGAGAAAGTCACACTGGTCGCCACCTGCCTATTCGGACTGGAAAAGTTCGTGGGGGAGGAGATCGACGCCCTGGGCTACAAGCGCCTGGAGACCCGGGACGGGCGGGTCATTTTTGAAGCCCCTCTGTCCGGCATCGCCCGAGCGAACGTCTTTTTGCGCTGCGCCGAGCGGGTCTTTATCCTCATGGGGGAATTCAAAGCCGAGAGCTTTGAGGACCTGTTTCAGGGGACCAAAAAGCTCCCCTGGGATCGCTGGATCGGTCAGGACGACGCCTTTCCCGTAAAGGGACACAGCGTCAGAAGCGCCTTGAAAAGCATTCCCGACTGCCAGAGCATTGTGAAAAAAGCCGTGGCGGAGAGTATGAAGGACGCCTACGGCGAGTCCTGGTTTTCCGAGGAAGGCGCCCGGATGCAGATCGAATTTTTCATCCTGAACGATCTTTGTCAACTGCTGCTGGATACCTCCGGCGCCCCCCTGTATAAAAGGGGCTACCGGACGGAAGCGGGGAGCGCCCCTTTGCGGGAGACCCTGGCGGCGGCTCTGGTGCGCATCGCCCGTCCCCGGGAGGATGTGTTGTTCTGGGACCCCTTCTGCGGCTCCGGCACCATCCCCATCGAGGCGGCGATGCTCATGGCGGATAAAGCCCCCGGTCTGGAACGCCCCTTTTTGGCGGAGGAGTTTCTGGATCTGCCGGATAGCATCTGGAAAGATGCTCGCGCCGAAGCCCGGGACCGGATCAAAAAGACCGCCTTTGAGGCCTTTGGAAGCGATATTGACCCCGCCATGACAGAGCTTGCCAAAGCCAACGCCGCCCGCGCTGGGGTGGGGGAGAGCATCCGCTTTTTCCCCAAAAACGCCCTGGGGATCGAGACCCACGGACGAAAGGGAACGATCGTCTGCAATCCGCCCTACGGGGAACGGATGGGTGAGGAGGACGAGGTCATAAAGCTCTATCGCGCCCTGGGCGCCCACTGGAAGAATCTGGATCGCTGGCAGATCTACGTCATCACCTCCGACCCGGAGTTTCAGATCCATTACGGCCGCCGCGCCGACAACGTCCGCAAGCTCTACAACGGCATGATCAAATGCTTTTATTATCAGTTCTTCCGTCCCATTGACGGCAAGAGAAAGGAACAGAAATGAAAGACCTGGCTTATTACAACGGAAAGATCACCCCCGCCGCCGAAATGACGGTCCCCGCCGAGGACCGCGCCTTTTACTTCGGGGACGGTATCTACGACGTGACTACCGTCCACGGCGGTAAGTGCTTTGCCCTGGACGACCACGCCGCCCGTTTTTACGGCAACGCACAAAAGCTTCATTTTGACCTGGGGCTGAGTTTGGAAGAGCTGAAGGCTCTTTGCCGTTCTCTGTGTGACAAACTGGATCGGGACGTGCCGGAGGCTGTTCTGTACTTCCAGGCGTCCCGGGGGACAGCGCCCCGGAGCCACGTCTTCCCGGAAGGGGTGAAAGCCAACCTGTTTTTCACCTTGAAGCCCGCCTCCTTAAAGCCCATCGGACAGGAAGTAGCCGCTATCACCGTGGAGGACCGCCGTTTCGAGTTCTGCGATATCAAGACCTTGAACCTTCTGCCCAACTGTATGGCGGCGGAAGAAGCCAAACAGGCGGGCGCCTATGAAGCTATTTTCCACCGGGGGGAGACCGTCACCGAGGGCTCCCACAGCGGCGTTTCCATCCTCAAGGACGGCAGGTTTATCACCCCGCCCCTGTCCCGCTTTATTCTCCCCAGTGTTTCCCGGAAGCATTATATCGAGCTTGCCACCGCCCTGGGCATCCGGGTGGAGGAAAGGACCTTTACGGTTGAGGAAATGAGAGGGGCGGATGAGATCATGATTATGTCCTCCACCGCGCCCCTGAACCGCTGTATGAAGATCGACGGCACATCTGTGGGCGGCAGGGATCCGGAGCGGATCGCCCTTTTCGCCAAAGCCTACGCCGAGAAGATCACCGCCGAGACCGGCGCCCCCGCCAAACTTGCCTGATTGATCCCGACAAAAAAGAAAACTGTCGAAACGACAGTTTTCTTTTTTGTCGGATGGATCTTACCCGATGATCTCGCCTTTGGCGTTGAACAGGGGCAGCTTTTCCAGATATGCCAGATCGCTCCGTCCCTGGGCGTCTCCCTCGGCGAGGATCGCCATACGTCCCGCCACGATGCCGCCGGCTTTTTCCACCAGAGTCTCGATGGCTTTCAGGCTTTCCCCGGTGGAAACAACGTCGTCCACCACGAGGATGCGCTTGCCCCGCATCAGCTCCGCGTCCGCCACGTCCAGATACAATTTCTGTTCCCGGGCGGTGGTGATGGAGCGGACCGTCACCTCAAACACGCCGGTCATATAGAGCTTGGGCGCCTTTCGGGCGAGAAAATACTTTTTCGCGCCGCTCTGCCGCGCCATTTCGTGGATCAGCGGAATGCCCTTTGCCTCCGCCGTGATCATATAATCGTAGTCGCAGGGAATCTTCTTCAGCATTTCCGCGGCGCAGGCGCAGGTGAGATCCGGATCTCCGAAGATCACAAAGCCCGCGATATAGAGGTCATCCGTGACCCGGCAGATGGGCAGATCCCGCTCCAGACCGGCGATGGTCATATGATGGTAAAGCTGCATAGTTTTTCCTCTTTTCCGTGAAGGATCATGCCCCCACATCCGATATTATACTCCTGTTTTCTTCTTCGTCAAGCTACTTTGCCGTGTAATCGAAGGAAATGGGGGTAAAGAGCTGACCGTTGGGCGTTTTGGCTTCCACCGTGATACGGAAATCGCCGTTTCGGACTTTGGTGCTTCGGGCAAGGATGGCGGAAAAGGACCTCAGTTCATACGCCTTTGCGGTACCGCGGGCGATCTCGTCCCGGGAGAAGCCGTGGTAGCTCAGGCGCTCCCGTTTCCCGGTTTCCTTGTTTTCGGCGTACAGGGCGATGGTCGCCATGGGGTAATTGCATCGGACCGTAGTTTGTTCCATATCTCCTGGTCCCGTGATCTCTTCCGGATCGGCGCTGACAGAGGGAAACTCATAGGGCTTTTGTCCCTGAAATTCCGCCGTGGTCATGGGGATATACCCCTCGTTGTTTTTTTGGAACAGCTCTTTGAAGGTGTATTTACAATCCACCCTGCCTTGTCCGGCGTAAATATGTCCGGTGCCTTCATCCGCCTGAGGGTGTCCGCCGGAACGCTGATCCTGGATGAGAACGTAGCTCTGATCCCCGTCGATGGTCCCGTCCGGATTCTTCACCACCACGGCGGCGTCCGTCGCCATCATGGTATGCCCTAACTTTACGGTGTTCTGCCAGACCAGGATATCCCCCGGCTGAAGCAGGGCGTAGCACTGAAACATCTTCTGCTCTCCGTACCGCGCCAGGATGGAATCCGTATCATCCTTGGAATCCTCTCTCCCGAAGGAGGGGGTAGAGAGGTCGTAGGTATAGTCCCCTAAGGGCAGCCAGCCGTTCCGCGCCACCATATAGTAGGACTGGAAGGTACCGCCAACGCTATTGCAGACAGCACTGATCGCCCATCCTACGGTGCCGGAGCAGCTGCTCCCGATGCGCGACTGGAAAACCTGGCTCAGGCTGGCGCTCCCCTGGACGGAAAGATCCTCGAAAAGAAGCCGTCCGTTTTCGGGATCCAGAAAGTCAAGGAACGCATACAGGCTGGTGTTGATTCCGGTGTAGGGGATGCCGGCGTAGCGCGTATTGGCTGAAAACTCCGTTTTGGAAACGGAGGTGGAAACTTCAAAATCCTGCGGCGTGTACCACTGCACCGTCAGCGCCTTACGCATCAGATCCACCGCGGCGGCGCGCATTTCCGCCGCCGTCGGCTCGCGGTCAAAGATATATCGCGGGATCTCTTTGTAGGGCGAATCCACCTTGAAGCTGTATTCTTTTTCCGTTTTCACTGTTTTTTTAGTCCTCGTTTCCTCCTGATCCGCCGTCTGTGTTTCGATCTCCGGAAGAAGCTTTCTGCCGGAGGAGCAGGCGGGCAGAAGCAGGAGCGTCAGTGCCAGGAGAAGTGCGGTCCATTTGTGTGTCGCGCCCATGGTATTCCTTTTCATAAAAATAGTTTTTATTGCTTTTGGCCGAGCTTTTTCAGCCGTCTCAGAGCGCCCCGCGCCTTGCGCGGCAGCCAGGTGAGAGCGCGTCCGATTTTGAAGGAAAGGGAAGAGGTCACTTTGAGAAGCTGATGCTCCTTTTCGCCGACGCGGTTTTCCAATTCGGCGATGCGGTTATTCTGTTGGGCGATATGGTTTTCCTGATCGGCGATGCGTCTTTCCTGATCGGCGATACGATTCTCCTGATCGGCAAGGCGCCTTTCCTGATCGGCGATGCGGTTTTCCTGATCGGCGATGCGCCTCTCCGCCGCCCCGGCGCGCTCCTTCAAAAGATACGGATCCTCGTCCAGATAGGGCTCGTTCATAACCTTCTGAAATTGCGTGTACTCTTCTTCCGAATAGAAATAGTCTCTGTCGCGACCTGTGGCGCTGAGTTCATCGAACCAGATCAGCTTCAGGAGATAATACACCTTCTCCCGGATCGGCCAGGAAATGGTCCATAGATTCCACAGGGAAAACTTTAAGGTGTAATTGACAAAATCCCGCTCGTAGGTCCGGAACAACCCGGCGTCGGTCAGACCGTTTTTCAAGGCGAGCAGCGCCTTGTAAAAACAGTCCCACGACTTGGCTCTGGTCGCCTCCAGGGATGCTTTTACGTGGATCCTGTGGTGCGCTAATACTTCTTCAATTACCGTGATCCGGGCGGCTTTCGCCAGGGCGAAGTAGGTGAAATACAGATCATTGGTGGTGTGCTGTTCCTGGAACCGGATGCCGTTTTCAGTGATGAACTCGCGCAGAAAGAGTTTGTCCCACGCCCAACCCACGAAGGTGTGAAACAGTCCGTTTTTCACCTCTGTTCCGGAAAAGGACGTCGCAGCGGGCAGGTTCTCGTCAAAAACAGCCCGATTTTCTTCATATTCTCCGCTTTCATCGTTATAGGAATCGCAGTGGAACACGCAGATCTGCGCGTTCTGCTCTTTCGCTTTCAAATACGCTTTTTCGAGCATATCGGGCGCGAAGAAATCGTCGGCGTCCAGAAAGGAGAGATACTCGCCCTTCGCCTGCTTCAAGCCGTTGTTTCTGGCGGCTCCGGCGTTGATATTGGGCTGGGTCAAAACCGTGACGCGCCCGTCCTTTTCCTCATATTCCCGGAGGATGGAAAGGGAAGCGTCCGTAGATCCGTCGTCCACTAAAATGATCTCGATCTCCCGCATGGTTTGCTGTGTTACGCTGTCGAGACACTGCCGCAAGTAGGGTTCGGTGTTGTAAACGGGGATAATAACAGAGACCTTTGGTTGCTGGCTCATTTTTCGTTCTCCTGTTTCAAAAACTGAAAGAGTTGAGCGTCGGACGTTCTAATTGAGAAAAGCCTCTCTCGGTTAAATTATATATCAATCGTGAAAAAAGTCAATGAAAGATAGGTCGAAATTTGGAATACACAATGTCAACTTCTTCGCCACGTTTTTGCGGGTCATCCTTGACAATATCGCTGGAACGGTATAACATAGTATTGAAAACTAAATGAAAGAGCGATGGGACAGTGGCAGAAGCGAAAGAAAAGAAAAAACGCAAGATCTATCCCCTTCCGCCCTACACCCGGGGGGAGGAGATCATGAATATGGTCACCCATATCGTGGGCGGCGGATTTGCCGTCTCCGCTCTGGTTTTATGCGTGATTTTCGCGGCGCTTGGCGGGGATGCCTGGAGTGTGGTGAGCGGAGCGGTGTACGGCGTTTCCATGATCCTGCTCTACACTATGTCCAGCATTTACCACGGGCTGGTCCCGGAGAAGCCCAAGCGGGTCTTCCGCGTCATCGATCACTGCACCATCTATATCCTCATCGCCGGGACCTACACGCCCATCTGTCTTGCCGGGATCCGGCGGACAGACCCCGTCACTGCCTGGATTCTCTTCGGCATGATATGGGGCAGCGCGATCCTCGCCATCACCCTGACCGCGGTGGATATGCACAAATTCAAGGTCTTTTCCCTGATTGCCTATATCGCCATGGGCTGGGCGGCGATCGTGCGGATCCCGCTGGTGGCGTCGATCCTCGGCGCCCGGGGGACCGTGCTTCTGGTGGCGGGGGGCGTTCTGTATACCATCGGCGCCGTTCTGTACCTGATCGGGAAAAAGAAGAACACGCCGTTCATCCACGGTGTGTTCCATATCTTCGTTCTGATGGGGAGCATCGCCCATTTCTTCATGATCCTGCTGGATATCCTGCCCCTTTGACAGATTTGTAAAAAACGGCGGACTTCTCAAGGTCTGAGAGGTCCGCCGTTTTTGTATCCTTACCGGATGGCGGGTAGCCCCGCCGCCGCCACGCTTTGACCCACCCGGCGGGTCTTTTCGTCAGGAAGCTGCACATTGACTTGGATTTCGGGATATTCCTCCGCCAATACCTTCCGGCATTCTTCCAGAATCAGATCGCCGCCTTTGCCGCTGGTGACGCGCCCTAAAATGAGAAGGTGCTTCAGGTCGTAAACCTGCGCGTACAGGGGAATGGTATGCCCCAGATAAGTGCCGATGGAGCGAAATACGTCCAGGGCGTTTTCATCGCCGTCGTTCGCCATGGTCTGGACCACTTTCAGCTTTTCGGCGGGGGAAAGATCCTCATTCAGGAAGATGCCCGCCCGGGGCGCCAGCTTGATCACGGCGTCCTGGGAAAAATACTTCACGCCGCAGCCTGTATCGCCGCTCCATTCGTCCACGGCGGCGCTTTCGGACGCATCCACCGGGGTGAACGCCAGTTCGTTCAGCCAGCCGGTGATATTGCCCTTCCGGTCCACGTAGCCTCCGGCTTCGCTGGTGCCCATGGCGATCCCCAGCACGCCCGTATCCTCCAGTCCCATAGCGCCGGCAAGGGCGGTGACGTCGCCGTCGTTGGCGACCTGCACGGGAATATCACCCAGTTCCTTTGCCGCCCGGATGTAGATATCCTTCACCTTGGCGTCAAAGTCCTCGGGAGAAACCTTCAAAAACAGGGAGGAGAGGCGGGTGCGGTCGTTGATGAAGATCCCCGCGGAGGAGACGCCCACAGCGTCCACCCGGGGCATTTTGGATGCGGCGGTCTTCAACGCGTCCACGATCCCCTGAAAATGATAGTCCGGGTCGGAATTGGTCTTGGGAAACCATACCACTTCTTCGGAGAAGACGGGCTTTCCATCCACCACGGCGGAAACCTTCCGGTCGGATCCACCTGCGTCAAAGCCGATGCGGCAGCCGTCCAGATGACCGCCCACCGGGGCGGAGGCGTCCTTTTCCGCGGGACGGTCTCCGTAGGAAAGGTGTTCCACCGTAAAGGGATGCTCGTACACGTCCCCCATGGTTTTGAAGTCAAAGGCGCGGGCGCCGTCTTTGGCGTAGGAGGCGGCAACATAGTCGTAGACGCCCTTGTTTCCGCAGATCATCACGTGAAAACCGCCCTTCGCCCACAGAAGATATTTCACCAGGCGCTCGATATAGAAGCAGTCCGCTTCCTTCATCTCTTCCGTTCCGTAGATTTTGGTATCGATCACGGCGGTCTTGCCGTCCTCCCGCTCCAGGGCGACGGCGATGGGTTCTTTCGCGCCTTTGAGATACGCCTGTTCCCAGCGGTACAGGGGGATGAAGTCCCCGTCCAGCGCCGGTTTGTTTTTCAATTCAAATTCGATCCCGAAACGTTTCATTTACTTGAATCTCCTTCCGTTGATGATCACTTCGTCCAGGGTCATATCCTCGCCGATGATGAGCAGGTCCGCGTCGTAGCCGACCTTGATCTGTCCCCGCTTCAAGCCAAGGAGCTTCGCGGGGGTCTCGGTCGCCATTTGCACGGCGGTATCGAAATCGATGCCCATCCCCACGGCGCATTTCACACAGCGCCACAGGGTGGATCCGCTGCCGCCCAGGGTGTCGGAATCCTTCAAGTACACCGCGCCGTCCCGGACCACCACGGGGATGCCGCCGGACTCGGAGACGGTTCCCTCGGGAAGCCCCGCTGGGCGGATGGCGTCGGAAATGAGGGTCAGGCGGTCGGGTCCGAAGAGCTTTAACGCCATGAGGATGGTCGCCCTGTGGATGTGGATGCCGTCGCAGATGATCTGCGCCCAGATATGCTTTTCCGAAGCCGCTCCGATGGGGCCGGGTTTTCTGTGATGGATGGGCTGCATGGCGTTGAAGGTCTGGGTCAGGCACTTCGCGCCCGCGTCGATGGCGCGGACGGCAGTGTCGTAATCCGTATCGGAATGCCCGATGGAGATCACCGTTCCCTCGTCGGTGGCTTGACGGATGAAGTCCATAGCGCCCTCCCATTCCGGGGCGACGGTGATCATCTTCACGTTTTTGAAGCGATGAAATTCATCGATGTCCGGCGCCTTGATATAGTCCTCGTTCTGGGCGCCTTTGTATTTGGGAGAAATATAGGGACCCTCCAGGTGGAAGCCGGCGATCCTCGTACCGGGGAAATCCGTTTTCTTGTGGGTCACCGCCTCCAGGGTGTCCGCGTCCATGGTCATAGTGGTGGGCAGCCAGGTGGTGGTGCCGTTTTTGCCGAGAAAATCACACATAGGCTCGAAATCCCCGTCCAGGGCGTCCATGCCGATGCATCCGTGGGCGTGGACATCCACCAGACCCGGGATCACCCGCCGCCCGGCGGCGTCGATTCCGCCGGACTCTCTGCCCTCCCGCAGGTCGGAGATCACGCCGTTTGTCATTTCTATGGTATACAGTTTTTCGCCGATACGGGCGTTTGTTACCAGTGATTTTTCCATTTCGGACCCCTCCAATTGGTATTCATTTTACTTATTATAACATTTTCCGCTCATGTTAAAAAGGATAAACTTATGTTTTTCCCTTCTTTTTTTTGCATTTTTTCGTAATAATCCTTGTCAAAAAAAAGAATTTATTGTATTATATCGTTGCGGAGGAAACAAATATGAATTATAAGAAAACAACGCTGCGGCAAGACCTTACGATCAATGACGTCATCTCAATTCACTATTTTGAGTACACTGTGGACTTTGCCTTTTCCGGTGAACTTCATGATTTTTGGGAGGTCGTCTACGCGGATAAGAACGAGCTTGTCATCACCGCCGACGCCAACGAGATCATTTTGCCTCAGGGATGCCTGTTCATTCATAAGCCTATGGAGTTTCACAACGTTCGGGGCAACGGTGTTCACGCGCCCAATTCCGTGATCTTCTCCTTTTCTTCCGATTCCCCCGAGCTTTTTGAGATCGCGGGGCGCGTCATCCCCTGTACCGACGGGGAGAAACAGCTTTTGGGACAGATCGTGGAGGAGGGGCGCAACGCCTTTTCCACCCCCCTGGGCGATCCCTATACCGAGGAATTGATCCGGCGGGAGGATCCCGTCTTCGGCTGTGAGGAAATGATCGGCAGCACCATTTGCGCCCTTTGTATCTCCCTGATCCGCCGCGCCCGTCAGAAGGGGAGCGTCCCCGCCAAGGAGACGGGGTACCCCAAGCGCCGGATGGACGAGGTGCGCCTTCGGGAGATCTGTTCCTACCTGCAGGATAATGTGGAAAAGGATCTGACCAGCCAGGACATTCTCGCCGCCTTCTCCCTTTCGGAATCCAGCCTGCAGAAGCTCTTTCAGAACAAGGTGGGCATGGGCGCCATGCAGTATTTTCAGCGCTTGAAGATCGATAGGGCGAAGGAACTTATCCGGGAAAAGAAGCTGAACTTCTCCGAGATCTCCGAACGCTTGGGCTTTTCCTCCATCCATTATT
>JAGDAA010000131.1 GCA_017959745.1 Clostridia bacterium | reverse complement strand
TTTTTTTCGATATTCGTAGTAGGCGTAGTTATCCGGGCTTGAAACGGTACGGCACATAAAATCATAGACCTGGTTTCTCAGCTTTTCCTTTGCCTCCCGGGGAGACAGGGCCGCGTCCGGATAAAAGGGATCGGAAAGGGTCACCGTCAGGCAGGGCCACAGGCATTTCAAGATCCTGCGCTCCCGGAAGGTCGTGGCGAACGCCACCACGGGCGCGCCCTCCCGCACGGGGTAGGCGAAGCTGCTGTCCGGGAAGGGACGAATCCCCGTATACCAGGGCCAGATATGCGCCTCGGGGTAGATGGTGATGATCCGCTTTTCGCCGATTCTGGTGTGGATCGCCCCGAGAAAGGGTCTGTATCCGCTCTTGCCCCCGGGCAGAGGAATTCCCCCCAGAAGCTGGACCAGACGGCGCAGGACCGGCACCGAGACCGCCTCCGGTCCCACCAGGATATGGGCGTGAGCGGGGAAAACCGCCAGTGTGGGGGTGTAGGCGTCCATCATCCCCTGGGTATGATTCCCGTAGAGGAAAAAGCCCTGCCCCCGAAGACCGCGCAGCGCCTTCCGGTTCCGGATCTTCAGACCGAATCCGATCTTCCCGATAAGAAAGATTACCGGCGTCGCGAACAGCCGGTAGAGGAAAAATTCCAAAGCGCGCCATAGGGGATTCCGGGCCGCGAAGGGAAAATCCGCCGGGACCGGCTTTGCCTGAATGCCGTTTCCGGCAAAGTCGTCCTGTAAAAGGTCGCGGTAATAAACGATCTTCTTACTCATCATCCCGCCCTGCGCTTGTTTTCATAAGTCTCCAGGATCATCCGCTCCATCCGGTCCATACAGACCTTATGATCGAACCGCCGGGTATAGCCCCGGTACGCCCGTCCGGCGGCTTCCTTTTCCTCGGGGTGGTCCAGCCAGTAGTCGATCCGGGCGGCGAGGGAATCACTGTCGTTACAGCGGAACAGGTTGCGTTCGTCCAGCGCGAAAAAGCGGGTCGCGCTCCGGGGGGAATCCGAAATGACCGGCACCAGACCGCAGGAGATCGCCTCCAGGCAGGAGATCGCCTCGATCTCGATCTCCGCGGGATGGGCGTAGAGATCGGCGCAGTTGATGATCCGCACCAGCTCCTCCCGGGAGAAAAAGCGGAAAACAGGGGGATTCTTCAAGCTCCGCGCCCGCTTTTCCAGCTTGTGCCTCAAAGGCCCGTCCCCGGCGAATACAAGCTGCAGTTTCTCGGAATGGCGGCTCTTTTTCGCCGCGTCGATCAGGACCTTGTGGGATTTTTCCTTGCTGAAACGGCCCGTGAACAGGATCACGTACTTCCCCTCCCATTCCTTCGGCCGCTCCGCAGCCATCGGGCGGAAGGCGTCCCCCACGCCGTTGGAGATCACGTAGGCGCGCGTTTTGCCCCCGTACTTTTCAAATACCTGCCGGATGAACTCCGTGGGATAATGCACCGCGTCAACGTAGCGGTAGCATCGGCGGTAGAAGGTCCGGTAAACCACCCGGTTTGCCAGAGGATTGTCCTTCAAAAACAGGTGAGAGGTAAAATTCTCCGCCTGGCAGTGAAAACTCGCGGAAACGGAGATCCCCTTTTTCCGCGCCAGCTTCAGGACCGCCCGGCTCACGAGAAACGGGATCAGAAGATGCACGTGATCCGCGCCGTCCAGCGCCGCCTCCAGCACAGTCCGCTTCGGCCGGGCGATACAAACGCCGTTCTTCCGGATATAGGCGTTCAACGGTCCCAGAGAGAGATGCGGAACGATATAATAATCCGGCTCGCCGCTTTTTTCCGCGTCGGGGCAGATCACGCGGACCGTATGCCCCTTGGCGCGCAGCGCCCGGATCAGATTCATTGCGGCGATGGTGGTGCCGTTATTCTCCCGACCCAGCACGTCGCATACAACACAGATGACCATAATGACTTCCTTTAAGTGATATTGCCTGATCGCGATCCGGCGTTATCCGAAAAAACGTTCCCGCCGAAAAGATCTTTCTCATTATAGCACGTCTTCGACGATTTTACAATCCAATCGACAAACTCCGCCCGGCACCGGTTCCCGGCGCCGGTCGTATTCCATATCTCCGCCAATACAAAACTCACCCTGTCGGGTGGGTTTTGTGTCAGATGCCTCCCGCCATCTGCTGAGCGATACTTGTTGTACCTCGCTCCCTCTTGCGGTGCCCGAAAAACGATGCGGGGATGCTACCGCATCCTGCCCTTCCGTTTTTCGACCGCGGCGACTCGCTCACCTCGCTGAATCCGCTTCGCACCGCTCGGATCGCTCCCCCGGCACCGGTTCCCGGCGCCGGTCGTATTCCATATCTCCGCCAATACAAAACCCACCCTGTCGGGTGGGTTTTGTATTGGCGGAGAAGCGGGGATTTGAACCCCGGCGCCGGCATTCACCAGCCTAACGGTTTAGCAAACCGTCCCCATCGACCTGCTTGGGTACTTCTCCAAAGTCGAAAGAAATCTGTATTTGGCCCCAGTCAAAAAAGTGGCGGAGGGAAAGGGATTCGAACCCCCGGTGCCTTGCGACATCACCGGTTTTCAAGACCGGCGCCTTAAACCCCTCGGCCATCTCTCCATGCCGAGCGAGCACACGGGAAACCCATCGCTACGCAACGAACGGATTATAT
>JAGDAA010000130.1 GCA_017959745.1 Clostridia bacterium | reverse complement strand
GGCAGGGCGACCCGCCAGCGGCAGAAGCGGCAGAAGGAGGCGATCCCGGCGGCTTCGATGGCGTCCCGGGCGCCCCGGGCATACGCCCGGGCAAGCCCGCCGGCGCCCAGGAGGATGCCCCCGAAATAGCGGGTGACCACCACGCATACCCCCGTGAGGGATTCCTTTTTCAGCACCTCCATCACCGGGATGCCCCCGGTGCCTTTGGGCTCCCCGTCGTCGTCGAATTTCTGGATGTTCCCCGGGGGATTGACGAACGCCCACACGTGGTGTCGGGCGTCCGGATATTTCTTCCGTCGCTCCGCCACGAAGGCGGCGGCTTCCTCCGGGGTCTCGCAGGGGCGCGCGGCGCCGATGAATTCACTCTTCTTTTCCGTGAAGGACGCTTCGGCGAAGCGCGCGACGGTGGTATAGCGCTCCATCAATACGCGTCCGCCAGATCTACGTAGAGGTGGCCGTTTTCGGAGATGTAGCGCTTCCGCCCCTCCAGGTCGTCCCCCAACAGGATCTCAAACATCTCCCGAGTGGCCTCCTCGTCCTCGGGGACGATGCGCACCAGGCGGCGGGTCTCCGGCGCCATGGTGGTGAGCCGCATCATATCCGGCTCGTTTTCCCCCAGCCCCTTGGAACGCTGCAGGGTGTATTTCTTATCCCCGATCTTCTCCAAAAGGGCGTTCTTTTCCTTCTCATCGTAGGCAAAGAGAGTCTTTTCCTTGGTGGTGATCTCATACAGGGGGGATTCGGCGATATAGACCTTGCCCAGGCGAATGAGGGTGGGCAGAAGCCGGTAGAACATGGTGAGGATGAGGGTGCGGATCTGGTAGCCGTCCTCGTCCGCGTCGGTGCAGATGATGACCTTGCTCCACTTCAAGTTGTCCGGGTTGAACTCCGCCAGGTCCTTCCTGCCCTTGCCGATCTCCACCCCGCAGCCCAAAATGCGCAGCAGGTCCACGATAATGTCGCTTTTGAAGATCCGGTCGTAGCCGCATTTCAGGCAGTTCAAGGTCTTGCCCCGCACGGGCATAATCGCCTGGAACTCCGCGTCCCGCGCCAGTTTACAGCTGCCCAGGGCGGAATCGCCCTCCACGATGTAAAGCTCCCGCTTCTCCTTATCCTTACTGCGGCAGTTGGCGAATTTTTCGATGCGGTTGGTCACGTCCACGCTGCCGGACAGCTTCTTTTTGATATTGACCCGGGCGCTTTCCGCGCTCTCCCGGCTGCGCTTGTTGATCAATACCTGCTGGGCGATGCGCTCCGCGTCCCGGGGATTCTCCAGGAAGTAGACCTCCAGCTTTTCGTTGAAAAACTCGGTCATAGCTTCCGCGATGAACTTATTGGTGACTTCCTTTTTGGTCTGGTCGGAGAAGGACGCCACGTTGGAGAAGCAGTTGGTCACCAGGATCAGGCAGTCCTCCACGTCCTGGAAGGAGATCTTGGATTCGTTCTTATTGTACTTGCCGGCGGATTTGAGATACCCGTCCACCGCCTTGACAAAGCTGGATTTCACTGCCTTTTCCGGGCTTCCGCCGTGTTCCAGCCAGCTGGAGTTGTGGTAGTATTCCAGGCGCTGGGTAGCGGCGGAGAAGCAGAAGGCGGTCTCGATCTTCACGTCGTAATCGGTCTTGTCCTCCCGGTCTCTGCCCCGCTTCTCCCCTTCCCAGAACACGGGCACGGTGAGGACGCCCACCTTGCCCTCCTCCTCGCCGATGACCTCGTTTTCGGGGGTGATGCGGGCGATCTCCCGGACGTAGTCCAGAATGCCCTCTTTGTAGAGGAACTCGTTTTCGGTCCAGCTCCCGTCCGGCTGCTGAAAGCGCAGGGACAGGGTCAGTCCGCCGTTGACCACCGCCTGGCGGCGCATCACGTCCACAAAGTAGCTCTCGGGGATATCGATCTGCGTAAACACGTCCAGATCCGGCCGCCAGGTGATGACGGTGCCGGTGCGCCGGTGGGGATAAGGCTCCTTCTGCAGTTCCCCGTCGATCTCGCCCTTTTTGAAATGGACGGTGTACCGGGTGCCCTTGGAGAACACCTCCACGTCCATAAATTCCGAGGCGTACTGGGTGGCGCAGGCGCCCAGCCCGTTCAGCCCCAGGGAATACTGATAGGCGCCGCCGTTGGCGTTGTCATATTTCCCGCCGGCGTACAGCTCGCAGAAGATCAATTCCCAGTTGTAACGCCCCTCCTTCTCGTTCCAGTCCAGAGGCACGCCGCGGCCGTAGTCCTCCACGGTGATGATATGGTCCCTCGTGACGCTGACCTTGATCCTGTCGCCGTAGCCCGCCCGGGCTTCGTCGATGGAATTGGAGAGGATCTCAAAGAAGGAATGGGCGCAGCCGTCCAGTCCGTCGGAGCCGAAGATGACGCCGGGGCGCTTCCGCACCCGCTCCGCGCCTTTTAAGCTGGAGATGCTCTGATCGCCGTATTCCTCAAGTCTTTTTTTCGTGTCCGCCATAGTGTCTCCTTCGGGGGATATAGAATCAGTTTATTATAGCAAAAAAGTCCCTGTTCGTCAAGGTCTTGTGGGTCGAAGGGCGGACAGGCACAAGGTATGGGGGTTTATCCCTTTACAAAAGCCGGGAAGCGCGAAAAAAGATTCCTTCACGGACCCTGCCCCCGGGGGAGGCGGCGTCCCGAAAGAAAGAACGCGGTAAAGCCTTTGACGAAAAAGGAAAAATAAAATGAAAACTTGTTTTTTCAAGCGGGGCGTGGTTGACACGCCCCTTGTTATATGGTAATATTTACTTATATAAAAGAACTATGCGCATTATATAAAAGAACTATGCGCACCCCTGTGCGCGCGGAGGTAAAAAGAATGTCTAAGATCGGTTTTGTGGGCTTCGGCGAAGTCAACACCCCTGTGGACGCCATCATCTCACGCTGTGAAAAAGCGGCGGCGGAGCTGGAGGCACAGGGTCTGGACCTTGTGAAGGTGCTTCCCGTGGCGGACGATTATGAGGAAGTACAGGTAAAGGGCGCGGTCGAGGCTTTGAAGAAAGAGAGCTTTGACGCGCTTGTCCTTTGTGTGGCGGGCTGGATCCCCACCCACGCCGTGGTGAAGATCAGCGAGCATTTCCGCCATCTGCCCATGGTCCTGTGGGGCCTGTGCGGCTGGATCGAGGGCGATAAGGTGGTGACCACCGCCGATCAGGCGGGCACCTCCGGCATCCGCGCCACTCTGGAGGATATGGGATACACCTTCAAGTACGTTTACAACACCATCGGGCTTCCCTCCCGGGCGAAAAAGGTCGCCGATTACTGCAAAGCCGCCATCGCCGCGGCGAACATCCGCCATCAGAAGGCGGGCATGGCGGGCTACCGGGATATGAACCTGTACGGCACCCTGTACGACGGCTGTTCTTTGAAGGAGAAGGTGGGTCCCGAGATCGAGACCTTTGAGATGCTGGAAATGCAACAGCGCTATGAAAAGCTCGACCCCAAAGCCATCGATGACGTGGTGGAAAACCGCATCAAGAAGTGGCACTTTGTGAAAGAACCCACCAATCCCGAGGGGATGCGCCTCGCCGCCGGGTACTACCTTGCTGTGAAGGAGATCGCCCAGGAGCGGGACTACAAAGCCATTTCCATCAAGGACGTGGACGGCATGAAGAAGCTGGTCGGCTTCCCGCCGGCGCCCGTGTTCATGCTCCTCCAGGAAGACGGCTATCTCACCGTGCCGGAGAACGACTCCATGGGCTGCGTCACGTTGATGCTCATGAAGGAGCTGGCGGGCGGCACTCCCTTCTATCTGGAATTCTACGAATTCTTTGAGAAAACGCTGCTTGCCGGCGTGCCGGACTACGTGCCCTGCCAGGTGGTGGACGGGGAAGTCACCGTGATGCCCGCGGCGTTCGGACTATTGTCCGAGGGGATCCTGAATATCTCCAAGGTGAAGACCGGGGAAGTGACCCTGTGCCGTCTCACCTACCGCCGGGGCAAGTACGTGATGCACATGGTCCACGGCGAGGGCAAGGCGCCCCGGAAGTGGAACGAATACGGCTGGGACGATCCCGCGCCTCAGCTCCCCTCCCTGGAGATCGAAGTTCCCAGCGTGGAGAACTTCGCCCAGAACGTGGCGTGCCAGCATTATATCGTCACCTACGGGGACAATCGTGAGTTGATCCGCGACTTCTGCGCCATTCGCGGGATCGAGGTGGTGGAATCATGAAACAGAAGGCACTGAAAGCCGCTCAGGCGGCGTTTGACATTGAGGCGAGAGAGATCCTGAGGGCGAAGGAAGTGATGGATTGGGACGCCTTTGCTGCCGCCGTCGCCGTTCTGAAGAAAGCCCCCTGGATCGGAACCGCGGGATGCGGCCATTCCGGCATTTGCTGCACCCACTTTGCCCACTCCCTGTGCTGCATCGAGCGTCCGGCGCGCTTCGTCTCCCCCGCGGAGGCGGTCCACGGCGCTATGGGCTTCATTCAGAAGGGGGACGTGATGGTCCTGGCTTCCCGGGGCGGGAAAACCGCGGAGCTGATCCCCATTTTGAACATCGCCAAAGAAAAGGGCGCCACCGTCATTTCCGTGACGGAAAAAATGGATTCCCCTCTGGCGGTGGGCGCGGACATCGTTTTGCCCATGCGGGTGGATCTGGAAACCGATAAATACAACACCCAGTCCACCTCCAGCTTCGTGGCGCTGTCCAGCGTATTTGACGCTTTGCAGACCGCCCTCATCGAGGAGACGGGATACGTCAATGAAAAATTTGCCCTGGTCCATCCCGGCGGCGCCGTGGGTGAACGCCTGAACAAGGGCAAAAAGAAATAAACTGCGAAAGAACCGAGGTGTAAAACATGATCCAAGGCATGAAGATCAAAGCGCCCTTCTTTGAGATCGGCCCCAAGAATTATCTCTGGGGCGACGACGTGGTGGAACTGGCGAAGGTCGCCGACGAAGCCAGCAAAAAGTACAACGTGGACATTATCTTCACCACGCCCCTCACCGAGATCCGTCGGGTGAAGGACGCCACGAAGTACATCCACGTATTCGCGCCCCATATGGATTCCTTAAAGCCCGGCAGAGGCCTGGCGGACATTCTCCCCGAGGCGGTGAAAGCCACCGGAGCGGAGGGCGTGATGCTCAACCACTGTGAAAAGCCCCTGACCATCGCGGAATTGAAAGCCGCCATCGTCCGGGCGGACGAGGTGGGGCTGGCGACCATTGTGTGCGCCGACTCCTGCGCGGAAGCCGCCGCCATCGCGCACTTAAAGCCCAACATCATCGTGGCGGAGCCCACGGAACTGATCGGCACGGGGAAAGCCAGCGACAAGGAGTACGTGGAGGCCTCCACCCGGGCGGTGAAGGACGTGGATCCCGAGATCCTGGTGCTCCAGGGCGCGGGGATCAAATGCTACGACGACGTATACCGCAACATCTTCGCCGGGGCGGACGCCACCGGCTCCTCCTCCGGCATCGTGGGTCTGCCCACCAAAGAAGCCCAGTATAAAATGGTGGACGATATGATCCGCGCGGTGCGGGAGGCCTACGACGCCCGGAACGGGAAATAAAACCGTATATTTTTATGGAGGTATAACCATGGAATTCAAAGTTTATCAAAAAGAACTGGAACTGCAGTCCAGAGGCTGGATCCCCACTTTCCATGACGTTTCCAAGGAGATCATGGAGATCGTGGCGGCGTCCGGCATCAAGTCCGGCACCTGCTGCATCGCTTCTCACCACACCACCTGCTCCGTCATGGTCCAGGAATGCAGCCACGATATCGACACCTTCGACCTGGAGTTTTTGCAGCATGACCTTCTGGACATTATGCGGAAGCTGATCCCCGACTTCGCCGAGGAGCATCAGTACCGTCATCCCGGTCCCATCCACGCCCAGTTCGGCCGCTACGTGAACGAGCCGGGTAACTACACCTCGATGAACACCGACGGCCATCTCCGCTCCGTCTTCTTCGGCAGAAGCGAGACTATGACCGTGAAGGACGGCAAGCTGGACGGCGGCGAATTCGCCCACGTTTACTTCATCGACTGGGATCACGTGAGAGCCCGCCACAGACAGCTGAACGTGACCGTGATGGGTACCACCGAGGCTATCAGCCCCGAGGAGCGCAAGTTCAACGGCGGCGAGACCATCAACACCCTGCGGAAATTCACCCCCGAAGAAAAAGCGGAAATGGTGGAATTCACCCTGCAGCAGAAGAGATAAAAATAAGCGTTTCTATTCCCTTCCCTCTCCCGGAAGAGAGGGAAGGGATCTTTTTAGAGGCAAGGTATGAGCGAAAAAACCGTTTTGATCGGATGGGGCACGGGCTCCATCAATCCCGACGCGCCCGTTTTGCTCCGGGGTCAGACGTACCGGCGGATCTCCACCGGCACCCACGATCCCCTCACCGCCACCTGCATGGCGATCGGTCACAGCCGGGAGAACGCCGTTCTGTGGCTGAGCCTGGATCTGACACAGATGCCGGAGCGGGTGACCCTTCTCATCGCCGAAAGGCTCGCGGAAAAAATCCCGGGTTTCACCCGGGACCGGCTCATCTGCTCCTGCATCCACACCCACACCGCCCCCTTTCTGGATCGGGACGCCCAGTGCGGGATGTGGGGAGAATTCTACCGCCTGCGTTCCATCCCGGAGGGGGTCATGCCCCCGGAGGAATACCGGGACAGGGTCTTTCTGCCCGGGGTGATAAGCGCCTGTCTGGACGCCCTCGCGGATATGAAGCCCGCGGGGATCTCCCCCGTCTTAAGCCACGCGGTCATCGGCCACTGCCGCCGGGTGGTGTACCGAGATGGCACCAGCAAGATGTACGGCTCCACCAACACCTATGAATTTGAAAAGCCGGAGGGTCCCTCCGACGACTCCGTGGAGTTCATCTACGTGTACGACCGGGCAAAAAAGCTCACGGGGCTGGTGATGAACGTATGCTGTCCCGCCCAGGTGGTGGAGAGCAAATGCGTTTGCAGCGCGGACTACGTGGGCGCCTTCCGGGAGAGGCTGGCGCAGGAGCTGGGATATAATCTCCCCGTTCTGACCATCATCGGCGCCGCGGGGGATATTTCCCCCCGGGACCTGGTGCGTCAGCGGCCCGGCAGCGATCCCCGGAATCCCCAAAGCGCGGGAAAGGACGGCAAAAAGCCCGTCTGGAGCCGGGGGGAGCCCAGTATGCGGGAATTCGAGGGAGCGGATGAACTGGGCCGCCGCCTGGTGTGGAGCTTTCTCTACGACCGGGAAAAGGCGGACGCCAACGTGACTTATGACTTCCCCTTCCGCCACGGTTTTGAGTACCTGCCCACCCCGATCCGCACCGTCAGCGAAGCGGACTACGCCGCCGCCAATGCCCGGTGGCAAGCCGCTCTGGCGGAGAAGGGCGGCGATATATCCCTGTTCACCCAGGAGGAAAAAAAGGCGCTCTCCCTGGACGCGGGCACGGTGGTCCGGTACGAACGGCAGAAGAAGGATCTGTTTTACCAGACCCCGCTGCACGTGATGCAACTGGGAGACTGCGCCCTCTTTACCTGCCCCTATGAATTGTATCTGGAATACGGTCTGCGGGTGCGCGCCCGTTCCAACGCCACCCACACCCTCATCGCGGAATTGACCGACGACGAGACCGAGTACCTGCCCACCCCTTTCGCGGTGGCGGCGAAGAGCTATTCGGCGCTGGTCACCAACCAGCTGGTCAGCTGTGAGGGAGGCGAGGTCTTTGTGGAGACCGTGATCTCCCGCATCAATCAATATTTTCCAAGCGAATTTTAAGCAAAAAGCAAAAGGAGAAACGATTATGTCCCGCTACATTCCCCAACCCGCGTACCCCGATATGATGCCCGTGGATATTTCCTTCGTCTTCGAGGACGAAAAGCCCGCCGGCAAGCACGGCTTTCTGAAGGCGGACGGCGACGATTTCCGCTTTGAGGACGGCGCTTTGGGCCGCTTCTGGGGCGTCAACTTCAACGGCGGCGCCTGCTTCCCGGACCGCGACTACGCCCCCAAGGTGGCGCGCCGACTTGCCCAGGCGGGGGTCAATATTGTGCGCTTTCATCAATTGGACGCAGAATGGGATACCCCCAACATCTTCAGCTACAGTAAGGGCCGCCGGGTCCGCACCACCCGGAAGCTGGATGAAAAGAGTCTGGACTCTTTGGACTACCTCATCTACTGCCTGAAGGAAGAGGGCATCTACGTTTACCTGGATATGTCCACCTACCGCCACTACAAGGAGGACGACGGCGTTGTGGAGTATGACAAGCTCCCGGACAACGGCCGTCCCTGGTCCCTGGTGGATCCCTATCTCATCGAGCTGCAAAAGGAATTCGCCACCCAGATCTGGAGCCACGTCAACCCCTACACCAAACTGGCGTACAAGGACGATCCCGTTATCGTTTTAAGCGAGATCACCAACGAAAACGACCTGTTTCTGGACGCCGCTGGGAAAAGCGCGGACTACGTCCACGCCACCTACTATGAAAACGAGTTCCGGCAGTTCTTCAAGGAATGGCTGGACAAGGAGGGGATCGCGGACTACGACTGGGAGACCTGCGACCTCTACCGCAACGACGAGACCATGCTCCGCTTCAAGGTCTGTCTCACGGAGAAGTACTACCGCGTCATGCGGGACCACATGAAAGAGATCGGCGTGAAGATCCCCATCACCGGCTCCAACTGGACCAAGTGCAACGCCCATGTGAAAGCCCAGGAGGAAATGGACTTCACCGACAGCCATCACTATTATTACGACTGGAAATGGGGCAACACGGAGCGCACCTGCGCCCACCGTTCCATCACCTCCTCGCCCCAGGCATTCGCCGGGATGAGCCGTATGAAAGTGGCGAATAAGCCCTTCTTCGTGTCCGAATGGGATATGCCCTGGCCCAACTCCTTCAGGGCGGAGGGCGTGATCTACTACGCCGCCGTGGGCGCCCTGCAGGGATGGGGCGGATTTGCCATCCACACCTACGCCTACGGTACGCGGCTGGAGGATATGAAGGTCCTGGGCAGGGAGCAATCCAGTCCCGTGGGCGGCATCCCCTACCGGGAGGGCATTTTCTCCACCTGGAACGATCCGGCGAAATTCGGCCTGTTCTACCACGCGGCGCTGATGCTCCGCCGCTGTGACGTGACCCCCGCCAAACAGAAGGTCGCCCTGCAATCGGCGCCCTACACCGCCAGTCTCTTCACAGGCGCCGCCGCCACCGGACTGGAACAGCACCGTTTGGGTACGGTGTTCGATGACAAGACCCCCGAAGGGTACGACGAGATCCGCGGGGAGAAGGAGGCCTTCGCTCTGGAGACCCCCGGGATGCTCGTTTCCGACACGGGCGAGTTATGGCGGGATCTGAAAAAGCGCATCGGCGCCATCGACACCCCCCGCACCAAGATCGCCTACGGCTTTTTGAGCCGCGGCGGCGCGCAAGCCTCCACGAAAAAAGCCGTGAAGGAGGGTGTATCCTTAAACGGCGTGACCATCGAGTGCAAGACGGACTTCGGCGTGATCGCCCTGTCCTCCCTCACCGACGATCCCATTGAGACCAGTGACAACATCCTCATTTCCGCCATCGGCAGAGCCAGGAACACCGGCGCCCAGTTCGACGGGGAAAAGATGCTGGAGCTGGGTCAGCCGCCCATTCTGGCGGAGGTCATCAGCGCCAGGATCACCTTAAAGACCGACAAGGCGAAGACCCTGCGGGTCTGGGGCGTGAACGCGGAAGGGTATTACGCCGGCAAGTGCCTCACCACCGATAACGGGGACGGCACCGTCTCTTTTGAGATCGGCGACGAGAACAACCCCGCCTGCTATTACCTGGTAGTGGCGGATTAAAGCGACGACGCGTTAAAGAAGGAACAGAGCGGAGATCCGGATGGATTTCCGCTCTGTTTTTCATTTCGTTAAACGCCTGATCGAACGCGCCGTTTGTCGAGGCTTTTTTATTGGAAACAAACTTACTTGATCAATTCAGCGGCGCGGTCCTTGCGGATGACGTCGTGGGCGCCGCCCTCCACAATGGAGACGGCGGAGACCAGGGTGATCTTGGCCTTGTCCCGAAGCCCGGGCAGATCCAGAGCGCCACAGTTGCACATAGTGGAACGCACCTTGGAGAGGGAGGTCGTCACGTTGTCGTGCAGAGTGCCGGCGTAGGGAACGTAGGAATCCACACCCTCTTCAAAGGAGAGCTTGGCGGCGCCGCCCATATCGTATCTCTGCCAGTTCCGGGCGCGGTTGGACCCTTCGCCCCAATACTCCTTGTAGTAGATGCCGCCCATATTGATCTTGGCGGTGGGACTTTCGTCAAAGCGGGCGAAATACCTGCCCAGCATAAGGAAATCCGCGCCCATGGCAAGCGCCAGGGTCATATGGTAATCCTGGACGATGCCCCCGTCGGAGCAGACGGGGATGTATACGCCGGTCTCAGCGAAATACTCATCCCGCGCGCGGCATACCTCGATGAGCGCCGTCGCCTGTCCCCTGCCGATGCCCTTCTGTTCCCGGGTGATGCAGATGGAGCCGCCGCCGATGCCCACCTTGATAAAATCCGCGCCGCATTCCGCCAGGAAGCGGAAGCCCTCCTTATCCACCACGGTGCCGGCGCCTACCTTGACGGTGTCGCCGTAGTTCTCCCGGATCCAGGCGAGGGTGCGCTTCTGCCACTCGGAGAAGCCCTCGGAGGAATCGATGCACAAAACGTCCGCGCCGGCGTTGATCAGGGCGGGGACCCGTGTCTCATAATCCCGGGTATTGAT
>JAGDAA010000129.1 GCA_017959745.1 Clostridia bacterium | reverse complement strand
GCCGTCTTCTTCCAGGGTGACGCCCTTCACTTCCAGAAAGGCGCGCCTTTCACCCTTTTCCGCGTAGAAATCAAAACGAGAGGCGCCGTAGCGCACTTCACTTTGCACCCTGTCCGGATTGGGGATCAGACCGCCCGCCCGCAAAAACTCCCCCACAGCGGCGTTGGGCGCCTGCGCGTCCATGTTGATCAGCAGCGGCGCCTTGCCGGGCCGCTCCTTCTCCACCGCGATCAGGTCGAATCTCGTTTTCCGCGCGGGATTAAGGGAGGCGGCGAGGTACACGCGACACCCGGGAACGAGCAGTTCCCTGCACCGTCCGGTGTTCTTCACATGGACGATCTCCTCACCGCAGGGCAGTAAAACGCGCGCGATAAATCGGTTGGGACGGGACAAAAACACGGCGCTTGTAACCCTGTCGTACCGCATGATCCATCCCTCCCTTTGCCCCTATTCTACCACCGGCGGCGGCTTTTGACAAGGCAAAAAGGCTTGACAAGTTTATGTAAATGCATATAGTATGATAAAGTTAGACGTTGCAGGAGGTCGATATGAACCGCGGAAAACAAATCATTCGCGTCAGTCTGGTGGGGATCCTTGCCAATCTGTTCCTGGTCGCAGGGAAAGCCTTCGCGGGCCTGGTCACCGGATCCATCGCCATCATTCTGGACGCCGTAAACAATCTGAGCGACGCCCTCTCCTCGGTGATCACCATCGTGGGAACCCGTCTGGCGGGCAGGGCGCCTGACCGGAAGCATCCCTTCGGTCACGGGCGGATCGAGCATATCACCTCGCTGATCATCGCCGTCATCGTCCTTTTGGCGGGCGCGGGCGCTTTCCGGGAATCCGTGGAGAAGATCATCCACCCCACGGCGGTGAACTACACCTACGTTTCCCTCATCATCGTGGCCGTAGCCGTCGTGGTCAAATTCATTCTGGGCAGATGGGTCAAAAAGAAGGGCGAGGCGCTGCACTCCGAATCCCTGATCGCATCCGGCACGGACGCCTTCTTCGATTCCATCATCTCCCTGACCACTCTGGTCGCCGCGGTGATCAGCCTGATCTGGCATGTCAACCTGGAAGGCTATCTGGGCGCCGTCATTTCCATCGTCATCGTCAAAGCCGGTATCGAGATCCTCATGGAGAGCCTCAACGGCATCATCGGCACCCGGGTAGACGGAGACGTCACGGAAGCGATCAAAAAGAAGGTCACTTCCTTCCCCGAAGTTCACGGCGCGTACGATCTGATCCTGCATCACTACGGTCCTGAAAAGATCATCGGTTCCATCCACATCGAGGTGGACGACAGCATGACTGCCCGGGAGATCCACCATCTCACCCGCAGCATCATGGAGACGATCTACGTGGAATTCGGCATTCTTATCACAGTAGGTATCTACGCCTCCAATGACGAGGACGAAGAGAACGCCGCCATTAAAAGCTCAGTAGAAGAGATCCTGAAGGAGTATCCTCAGGTGCTTCAGCTTCACGGCTTCTACTGCGAACCCGGCACCAATCGCGTCACTTTTGACCTGGTGATCGCCTTCGGATGTGATGCCCAAGCGATCCTCAATGAGATCAAGGAAAAGATCTCGGCGCAGTATCCGGAAAAGGACTTCGAGATCATCCTCGACAGCGATTTTACGGATTGAAACGCAGAAATCGACACGCCGCCCCGATCGGAGCGGCGTGCATTTTTGTTGAAACGAGAAAACTATGACCTTTCACGGCGGAACTTGCCCAGGCAGTCCCTGCAAAGAAAGTACTCCCTCGTGACGCCGGCGGCGTCCGCCGTTCTGATCCGGAGGATCTCTTCCTTCTTTTCTTTGCAAAGGTCGCAGTTCTCGTAATTTTCGGGCTCGTCGCCCGCAATGACGTCCGCCCGGATCACCCGCTCGCCGCTTTCCTCGAATACTTTTTCGATATCACATTCGAAATCATCCGCCCGGGACACGCCCGACTGACTTACAAGCGCTTCGGCAGCGCGTTTCTCAGGCTTTCGTTCGATCGACTTTTTTAACGCAGTTTGCGCCGCTTTGCCGCGCCCTTTTCCCGTATTCACAGCGATCTGACCCAATCCTACGTAGACCAGACCGAAGAAATACAACGGAATACCGAAGCTCCCTGCCACAATGGCAAGATAGGCGATACCCACCAGTAAGGGGACGAACTCATAACCCTCGGGCGTTACAAAGAAAAGCATCGAAACGGGCTCGCTGTTTCCCATCATGGCGCCTATGAGGACGACCAGAATCAAAAGCACGATGCCGCCCAACAAGGTGAAAATAAGGCGTAGGCCGATCTTTTCAAATGTCAACCCCTTTTGCAAGACTCTGTTTCCGTGATCCACGTTCCTTCCTCCTCTTGTCCCTTTCCGGTATTTATAAAACCAGAAAAGCGGACGGGAAATGATCCCCGTCCGCCGCCTCTTTTTTTATGCTTCGTAGTTGTAGCCTGTGTTGATCGCCTTCAGATTGATATCGAAGAGATCCGCGTGCTTGGCGGAAACCACCTTGTGAAGGGCGGCTTCCAGGTTGTCGTAAGTGACCGCGTCGCACTCCTTGATGAGCTTGCCCACCATGACCATGTTGGCGAGGGTGGGAGCGCCCATCTCGTTGGCGAGGCGGGTGGCGGGCACGTAGAAGACCTTTACGTCGTCACGCTCTACCTTGCGCTCGATGAGGGTGGATTCCACAAAGATCATGCCGCCGGGATTGACCGCCTTCTCATATTTATCCAGAGAGGGCAGGTTCATGGCGATGAGAACGTCGGGCTTGGAAACGATGGGAGAACCCACGGGATCGTCGCTGACGATGACGGAGCAGTTGGCGGTGCCGCCGCGCATTTCGGGGCCGTAGGAGG
>JAGDAA010000011.1 GCA_017959745.1 Clostridia bacterium | reverse complement strand
TCGACGGAGAGCGGGCTGGAGAAGCGGGCGGTGCCGCCGGTGGGCAGGGTGTGGTTGGGACCCGCCAGGTAATCCCCCAGCGCCTCGGGGCAATGCCTGCCCAGAAAGACGCTTCCGGCGTGGCGCACCCGGTCCAGCAAGGCAAAGGGATCGTCGGTGCAGATCTCCAGATGCTCCGGGGCGATCTCGTTGGTCACCTCCAGCGCCTTTGTCAGATCCGAGCAAACGATGATCTTGCCGTTTTCGTCGATGGAGACGCGGGCGATCTCCGCCCGTTCCAGTTCCTTCAACTGAGTTTCCACTTCCGCCTGCACTTTTTTCGCCAATTCCATAGAAGAGGTCACCAGAACGGCGGAGGCGTTCTTGTCGTGCTCCGCCTGGCTCAACAGATCCGCGGCGATCCAGGCTGGATCGGATTTCCCGTCGGAGAGGATGAGGATCTCACTGGGTCCGGCGATCATATCGATGGAAACGGTGCCGTACACCTGCCGCTTGGCTTCCGCCACAAAGGCGTTGCCGGGCCCCACGATCTTATCCACCTTCGGCACGGTCTCGGTGCCGTAGGCGAGTGCGGCGACCGCCTGGGCGCCTCCCATTTTGAAGATGCGGTCCACCCCCGCCTCTTCCGCCGCTGCCAAAATGGCGGGGGGTACCTTGCCGTCTTTGCCGGGGGGCGTCGCTATGACGATCTCCCGGCACCCGGCGATGCGGGCGGGGATGGCGTCCATCAGCACCGTGGAGGGATAGGCGGCGGTGCCGCCGGGCACGTAAAGCCCCACCCGGTCCAGGGGGATGACCTTCTGCCCCATAACCACCCCGGGCTTATCGTTGATCAGAAAGCTCTGCCGCACCTGGGCGCTGTGGAAACGCCGGATATTCTCCGCAGCCTCCGCCAGGATGGCGCGGAATTCGGGGGAGACCGCGCCGCGCGCTTCCTCCCATTCCTCGTCTGTCACGGTGAGGGAGGAAAGGGTCACTTTATCAAACTTTTCCGCGTAGGCGAACAGGGCGGCGTCCCCTCTCTCCCGCACGGTCTTGATGATTTCCCGGACCGGTTCCTCCACGGTCACCGTGGGGATTTTCCGGGCGAAGATCTCTTCGGGGGCAACTTCCCCCCAGGATAAAATACGGATCACTTCGATGCCTCCAGATTCTTTGTCAGCGCCGCGAGCAGCGCGTCGGTTTCCTGTTTCTTGAACGCGAAGGACGCCTTGTTGGCGATGAGACGGGCGGACACGGGCGCCACTTCCTCCCGGACCTCCAAATCGTTCTCCTTCAGGGTCGTACCGGTCTCCACGATATCCAGTATCACGTCGGACAGCCCCAAAATGGGTGCCAATTCAATGGAGCCGTTCAGATGGATCACGTCGATGTCCCGCCCTAAGGCGCCGTAGTAAGTCCGGGCGACGTGAGAGAATTTGGTGGCGACCCTGAGGGTCCTGTCGGACCGGAGCCGCGCCCCCTTCTTCCCCGCCACGGCGAGGCGGCATTTTCCCAGACCCAGATCCAGAAGTTCGTACACTTCCGGCTCGTATTCCAGAAGAATGTCCTTCCCGGCGACCCCCAGGTCGGCGGCGCCCCGTTCCACGTAGATGGGCACGTCCGAGGGCTTCACCCAGAAGTAGCGCACGCGGTTATTCTCGTTTTCAAACACCAGCTTCCTGCCCGGCTCCCGAATGGAGGGACAGCCGAAGCCGGACTTTTCAAATAAATCGTAGACCTTTTCGCCCAATCGTCCCTTGGGGAGGGCTATATTCAAATACTCTTTCATTTCGCGTCCTCCGTAAGGGTGATCACTTCATGGAACGTACCGCCTTTGGGCTTTTCGGGCAGCGCCAAGACGGTCTTGCCCCCGGCGCGCAGGGCATTTGCCTTTTTCCCCACCGTTTCCGGGTCCGTTTTCCCATATACCAGAAGCACGTCCGCGTCCGTCTCGTCCGCGCTGTCAAGCAGGGGGATCTGATCCAGGTAGACCGCGAATCCCACGCCCCGGGAGGATTTGCCCATGCGGGTCAGGAGATTGTCGTACTGACCCCCGGAAAGTACCTGCTCGGGAAGATTTTTCACAAAGCCGCGGAAAGCCAGTCCGTTGTAGTATTTTCCGTTGCTGACGGCGGAAAAGTCCAGCCGCAAGACCTTTTCAACAGGGGTCCCCTTCAGGGTGGAAAGGATCCCGGAAAGCGCCGCGAACGCCCCGGATGCCCCCGCTTTCTCCGCGATGGGACGAAGACGGGGCAAAACCTCCTCCGGCGAGCCGCTGATGGCGAGAAGCACGCAAAAGTCTTCCAGCTCCTCCGCCGGCAGGCCGTACTCCTTGCCTAAGGCGCGCACCCCGGGGAGATTTTTCTCACCTGCCAGCCGGGATAGCGTCTTTTTCAAAGCGGCGTCCGGCGTGACCCGGTCCAGGACCGCGCCGAGGATATCCAGATCGCTCAAAACCAGCACCGCTTCCTCGGAGATCCGCACAAGAGCGGTCCCCGCTAAAAGAAGGACCTCGCTCAGGGCGAAGGCGTCCAGGTCACCGACGCACTCCAGCCCGGTCTGCAAAAGCTCCCGGATGGGTTCCCCGGGACGGGGACGGCGGTAAACGCTCTCCCGGTAGAAGAGCTTATGGATCCCGCCCTTCTCCTCCTTCACGGAGCGGATGAGGGACAGAGTTACGTCGGGCTTCAAGGCGAGCAGCTTTCCCTCGTCCGTGAAGGTGATAACGGAATCGGAGAGCAGATAATCCTTGAAGCGCACGTACAGGTCGTAGTCCTCAAATTTCTGCATTTTATAGGGGAGATAGCCGAAGCGCCGGAACAGGGAGCAAAGCTCAGCGGCGACGGTCTCCTCCCGGGAAATAAAGGCGCTGGTCATGATTTTTCTTCCTTTATGTCATCTAAAACTCTGCGGTATCCGCCGCTCCCGTAATTGAGACAGCGGCTGACCCGGCTGATGGTAGCGGTGCTGATGCCCACCTCCTTGGCAATGCTTTGATAGTTTTTGCCCTGATCCAGTAAAACGGCGGTATCCAGACGCTGCGCCATATCCTGCACCTCCTTGATGGTGCAGAGATCCTCCAGGAACCGGGCGCAGTCCTCCTCGGTCGTGAGCCGGGCGAACGCCCGATACAGGCGCTGAACGGAATCCGTATGCATTTGCTCCATGAGAAGCCTCCTTAACGTTCTTGTTTCACAGTTTAGCACGCTAAATTGATAAAGTCAAGAGCAAAACAATGATTTTGCGCCGTTTTCGGTACGCTTTTTTGCTTATTTCCATAAAAAGCCGGGACGCGGCTGTTCCGCGTCCCGGCGATGAGAAGCAAAAGTATTACAAAGAAATGGATTTCACCGAAGCGGCGTATTCCGAGGGGGTCATACCGGCGACGGCTTTGAAGCGGCGGGAAAAATAATGGATGGAGGAAAAGCCCAGGCGTTCGGAGATCTCGGAGAAGTTCAGCTTCTTTTCCCGGATAAGTTCCTTCGCCCTATCGATCTTCAAGCGCTGGAAATACTGCATGGCGCCCATGCCCACCTTGTTCTGAAAGAGCTTCTGCAAGCTGGATTCCGAAAGGGAGAAGGCGGCGAGGACGTCTCCGCTGGTCAGGTCCTGTTCCACATTATCCTGCAGGTAGGAACAGATCTCCCGAAGGCGCACCTCGTCCATGCGGCGTTTGGGATAGCCCTTTTCCTTAGCGGGAACGCTTCCCTGCCGCCGGGTGCGGCGGATCAGGGAGATGCAAAGGGCGGCGACGGTATGCCCGATCAATTCCTCACAGCCGAAAACGGGATCCTCCCGCCGGATCAATTCTTCGGTATAAGGATCGCCCAGGGGGGTGGAAAAGGCGTTGCGCCCCTCCTCCACGATCTGTCCCAAAAGCTGTTTCTCCCCGTCGGTAC
>JAGDAA010000128.1 GCA_017959745.1 Clostridia bacterium | reverse complement strand
TCACCTCGGGGATCTCTCCCTCGATGGCGCCGATCACCTGCTCCAGGAGCTGTTCTTCCGTTTCCCGATCCGCATCGGCGGCGTATCTGTCGTTTAGTTTAGCCTCGATATCCTTCTTGTATGCAGTCAGGGTATCAAATTCCGAAACGTCTTTGGCGAACTCGTCGTCCAGAACGGGCAGCTCCACGGTCTCGATGCCGTTCAGCGCCACGCTGAAAACGGCTTCCTTGCCCTGAAGCTCCTCGGCGTGATAATTGTCGGGGAAAGTGACGGTCACGTCGAACTCGTCGCCGATCTTATGGCCGACGATCTGCTCCTCGAAGCCGGGGATGAACTGGCCGGAGCCGAGCTTCAGGCGATGCCCGTCGGCTTTGCCGCCTTCAAACGCCTTGCCGCCGATCTTGCCCTCGTAGTCGATGATGGCGATATCGTCTTTTTTCGCGGCGCGGTCGGTCACTTCGATGGTGCGGGAATTGCGCTGACGCACCCGTTCCAGATCCGCTTCCACTTCGCTCTTGTCCGCCTTGCGCACGGTCTTTTCCGCCTTCAAGCCCTTGTAGCTCTTGACGGTGATCTCGGGCTTGGTCCAGTAGGTGGCGGTGAGCGCCACGCCGTTCTCATCGATCTCGCCCAGCTCCAGGTCGGGGGAGCTGACCGCCTCGATGTCCGCTTCCTTCACCGCTTCCTCCAGCACGTCGGGAAGCAGGGCGTTCAGGGCGTCCTCGTAGAACACGCCCTTCCCGTACATCTTCTCGATGATGCTCCGGGGGGCCTTGCCCTTCCGGAAGCCGGGGATGGTGATGCGCTTCGCCTCTTTCCGGTACACCTTGGTGACCTCGGCGTCAAACTGATCCTTGGGGATGACGATCTCCAACGCGGCGCGGTTGGTCTCGTCCTTTTTCACATTCTTCAAGCTCATAGTCTTTCTCCTGGAAATATAATTCAAGATAGACATTTCTATCCGCCCCATTATAAACGCCCCGTCCGCGTTTGTCAAGCAAACGGAGACAGAAAAGCGCCCGACGCGCCTCGCCCGCGGCGGAGAAAGAAAAAAACGTGATAAAGGAAAGAAATTTTACAAAAAATGCTGGTCTTTTTATGTAATATATGCTACAATAAAGTGATAGAGTGCGCGGAGGATCGTATCATTATGAAGCAGGCGTTTTTGGAAGCGGGCAGGGTCCGCAATACCCACGCTCTCAAAGGGGAAGTAAAATTCGAGGTTTGGCTGGACGACGGCGACGCCCTGCGTCCGGGTCTCGTTTTGTTTCCCGCGCCCCGGGAGGAAAAACCGCTGCGCGTCGTCTCGTCCCGGAAGCAGGGGGATCTGTTCCTTCTGAGCTTCGAGGGGGTGGGCGACGTGGACGCCGCCTCCGCTTTGAAGGGAAGGACCCTTTACATCCGCCGGGCGGACGCGGACCCGAAGGGGGACAGGATCTTCTTCGCGGACCTCTTCGACCTGCCTCTGGTGGAGGACCGGGACGGCACGGTGTACGGAACCGTGCGGGACGTGACGGACCGGGGCAGCGGACATCTGCTGGTCATCGCCCTGCCGGACGGCAGGGAAGGGTATTTTCCCATGGTGAAAGATTTTATTGTGAAGCTGGACCCGGAGAAAGAAGTGCGTGTCCGGGCGCCGGAGGGCTTGTTTTCATGAGCGCCATCCGATTTGATATTCTCACCCTTTTTCCTGAAATGGTGGACGCCATCCTCTCCGAGAGCATCGTGGGGCGCGCCCGGGCGGCGGGGATCCTGGATATTCGCTGTCACAACATCCGGGACTATTCCAAGGACCGGCTTCGCCGGGTGGACGACACCCCCTACGGCGGTGGAAAAGGGATGCTGATGAAGCCGGACGTGGTGGTGGACTGTTTTGAGACCGTCACCGCGGACGCGACGGAGAAGCCGCATACCGTCTACCTGTCGCCGAAAGGAAAGGTCTTCGACCAGGCGAAGGCGAAGGAGCTGGCGGGGCTTTCCCGGATCGTCCTTCTCTGCGGGCACTACGAGGGGATCGATCAGCGGGCGCTGGACGAGATCGTGGATGAAGAGATCTCCATCGGCGATTACGTACTCACCGGCGGGGAGTTGCCCGCCGCGGTCCTGGTGGACGCCGTATCCCGCCTGGTGGACGGGGTGCTGGCGGATCCGGAATGCTATGAGAAGGAAAGCCACAGCGACCTGCTTCTGGAATATCCGCAATACACCCGTCCCGCAGTTTACCGGGGCGTTTCCGTACCGGAGGTGCTGGTGAGCGGCCATCACGAGAAGATCGACGCCTGGCGCCTGGAAAAATCGCTGGAGATCACGAAAAAGAACCGCCCGGATCTGTATGAGGCGTATATGGCGCTCCATCCGCCGGCGGTCAAGAAAAAGAAGAGAAGCAAAAAGAAAAACGAGGGAGAAACGTAAGGAATGAGCAAGAGGGACAGGACCTTTTCCGTATCCGCCGGGCTTTTGCGCCTGGGGGATGCCCTGCGCTTCGCGCCGGAAGAGGATCGGTTCGTTCCGGAAAAGGAGCCCCGCTCCTATCGCCTGATCCCCCCTGAAAAGCTGTTGGTGCTGAAAAACGCCCTGGCGCGTATGCGGGAGCAGAGCCTCTTCCTCTCTCTGGCGGGGGATTTTGCCCGGGGTATGCTTCTGACCCGGTTCCGCAGCTTTGCCACCCTGTTTTTTACCAGCGGTCTCATTCAAACCGTTTCCTATTTCATCGGCAGTTATTTTCCCCTTTTGTCCGGCACCCAGGACAACCTGGTGGTGGGGCTGGTCCTGATTATTTTGGGCCTTGTCTGCGCCTTTGAGCGCGCCGCCTTCGGCGTGGTGCTGAAGCAAAGCGCCCTGTTCCGCCACGTGATCCATCCTCTGTTCGGTGTGTCGGAATGGGAGATCCCCGAGGGAAGAAACCGGGAGCATCTTTGGTGGATGCTGGCGAGCGGCGCCGCTTTGGGCGTTCTCTCCGTCATAGCTTCCCCGTACCGGGTGATCCTGTGGATCACCTTCGCGGTCGCCGTTTGCGTGACTTTATACAAGCCGGAGGCGGGTCTGGCGTTCGCCGCCCTGTTTTTTCCCTTCTTGCCGCCGGTGGCGGAAATAGGGCTGATCCTTCTCATCCACCTGTCCCTGATTATGAAGATCGCCGTGGGCAAGCGGAGCCTTTCACGCAGTCCGGCGGATCTGTTTGTGTTGATCCTGATCGCGGTGATCCTGATCCGCGGGGGAGCCGCGGGTGTGATCTACGCCGTGGTTTTGTCGGTGTATTTTCTCGGAATCAATCTTTGCCGCACCGCGGTGTGGCTGCGGCGCATCGTTATCGCCCTGGCCCTGTCCGTGGGGATTTCCGCCCTGGCGGCGCTGACCGTCAAGGCATTCGGGCGTTTCGCGCCGGAGGCGCTGCGTTACGTGCCCGGGGCGGAGGTTCTGCTTTCCGCCTTGACGGGGCGGGAGCATACCGCTCTGGCGGTGATCCTGCTGCCGGCGATCTTCTGCCTGGCGGGCGCCGGTAAACAAACCCGGACGCGTCTGTTGGGGATCCTGATCCTGCCTTTGGCGGCTCTTGTTCTCGCCGCGTCCCACGATCCCGGTCTGTGGCTGGGCGCCGCCGTGGGACTGGTGCTTGCCCTGTCCCTGTCCCGGCGGTGGGGGCTGTTGTTTTGTATCTTCTCCGGCCTGGGCGCCTACACCGGTTGGGTGTTTCTGCCCGACGGTCTGCGTCTGCGGCTGACCACGTTTCTCGGTGTGAACGACCTGGCGCTGGCGGAATGGGCAAAGCGGCTGACCGACGGGCGCGCGCTTCTGAAGGAAGCGCTCCCCTGGGGCTTGGGCAAGGGGACGTCCCGGCTGGCGCCGGAGGGCATCGGCGTGTACGACCTTGCCGGCGTTTTCGGGGGGTATATCGTTCTTGCCGCCATGGCGGCGGCGGTGATCTGGTTTTTCGTGCGCTGCGCCCGGTTTTCCGCCTGCGGCGGCATCGGGGACGTTCATCCCCTGGTGCTGGGCGCTATGGCGGGGGTCCTGGTTTGGCTGGTCTGCGGACTGACTTCCCCTATGACCTCGCCGGAAGCCCTGTTTCCCGTGGCTTTGTTCCTCTCCTTCCCGAAGGCGGCTCAGGACGCCTGTCGGCGGGAGGAATACCGCCAGCCGTATTGAGGGGGGGAGCGCGATGCAGAAACAGAAAACAGAAAAGAGATCCTTCTCCGTCTTTGACGTCTTTCTCCTGTTAGCGGCGGCGCTTGCCGTCAGCCTGGCGGTGTATTTCCGCCTGGAGACGTCCTACGGAGTCGATACGGGAGAAAAGCCCGTTTATAACCTGGTGATGCAGGGGACCCTGTCGGACTGGGAAGAGGATGCCCTCCCCGCGGATCGGCAGCGGCTCCTGGATGAAAACGGCAATCCCGCGGGACGGGTCCTTTCCACCGCCGTGGCCCGTGAGGGGGACGGAAAGGTCCTCACCCTGGAATGCGAGTGGGAAGGAGATCTGCCGGAGGGCATGGCGTTCCGTATGGAAACGGCGGACCTGGTGAAAACGATGCGGATCACGGAAATCGCCGTGGTCACGGAGGACGGGAAATGAAGCACATAAAGAAGAACCGGATCGGGATGACGCTGTTGGATCTGATCCTGGTGGTCCTGGTCGCCGCCGCCGTTCTCTCCACGGTCTTTTACGATCAGATCCGCTCCTTTCTGAAGGAAGAGGAGATCGCCAGGATCAGCTACACCTTCCTGGTGGAAAACGTGACCGATTCCGCCGTCAACCTGCCCAGCAAGGGGGAGGTATTGTACGAGAAGGAGACCCAGTCCCCCCTGGGGACGCTGACGGACCTGTCGGAGACCCAGCGGACCTATGACAACGACGCGGGGGAATCCACGGTGGTATTGTCCACCCTGACCTGTAAGGCACAGGCGGAGGCGATCCGGGAAAACGGGGCGTTGTATGTTTCCGGGTTGAAGGTCAAAAAGGGCGTGTCCTACACCCTGACCACCGATACCGCCAGTTTCAAAATGATCATCATCGCGGTGGAAACCGTGGATGAATAAGAACCAGAGGTGACATTACTATGGCAAAGGCAAAAAGTCAGAATTCCGGCGGCATCCGCGTAGACACGGAGCATATCTTTCCCGTTATCAAGCGCTGGCTGTACTCTGACAAGGAGATCTTTCTCCGGGAATTGGTGTCCAACGGCTGTGACGCCGTGACGAAAATGAAGCGCCTGGTTTCCCTGGGGGAAGCGGCGTTCGACGGGGAATACCGGGTGGACGTGGTGCTGGATAAGACCCTGGAGGAGATCCGTGTCTCGGACAACGGCATCGGGATGACCCGGGAGGAGATCGACCGCTATATCAATAACATCGCCCTGTCCGGCGCCCTGGAATTCATTGAGAAATATGAGGGTGAGGAAGGCGACGCGGCGGGGTTCATCGGGCACTTCGGACTGGGCTTCTACTCCGCCTTTATGGTGGCAAAATCCGTGGAGATCCATTCCCTGTCCTACCGGGAGGGCGCCGAGAGCGCGTCCTGGACCTGCACCGACGGGGGCGAATACAGCTTTTCGGCGGGGGAGCGCGATCAGCGGGGTACCGAAGTGGTACTGCACGTCAGCGAAGAGGAAAAGGCGTATCTGGACCGAGGAAAGCTGCTTTCCATCCTGAAAAAATATTGCGCCTTCATGCCGGTTCCCATCTATTTTTCCGTATTGGGCGAGAAGAACGAGGAGGATCAGAAACCGGTGAACGATCCCGAGCCGCTTTGGCTGAAAGCGCCTCAGGACTGCACCGATCAGGATTATATCGACTTTTACCACAAGGTCTTTGTCGATGAGAACGATCCGCTGTTCCACATTCACATCAACGCGGAATTTCCTTTAAATTTCAAGGGGATCTTGTACTTCCCGAAGCTGAAGGATGAATACGCCTCCCTGGAGGGGCAGGTCAAGCTCTACTACAACCAGGTCTTCGTGGCGGATAATATCAAGGAGATCATCCCCGAGTATATGATGCTCCTGCGGGGGGTCCTGGACTGCCCGGAGCTGCCCCTGAACGTCTCCCGCTCCTATTTGCAGAACAGCGGGTACGTCACGAAGATCTCCAATCACATCACCAAGAAGATCGCGGATAAATTCAACGCCCTTTTCAACAACGACCGGGAGAAGCTCGCCGGCATCTGGGCCGATATCAAGCCCTTCGCGGAATACGGCTGTACCCGGGACGAAAAGTTCTTTTCCCGGATGAAGGACATCATTCTGTATAAGACGGTGGACGGGGACTATCTCACCGCGCCGGAACTGTTGGAGAAGAACAAGGACAAGGGGGCGGACAACACCGTCTACTACACCAATGATCCCCAGCAGCAGATCGGCTATCTCTCTCTGTTCCAGGAACAGGGGATCACCGTTGCGGTGATGGACGGGGTCATCGACTCCCGCTTCCTCTCCTTTATGGAGATGCAGGACCACGCCGTGCATTTTGTCCGGGTGGACAGTGAACTGGACAAGGTCCTGGTGTCCGACGAGGTGGCGGAGGAGGATGAAGCGCTCCTGGCGCTCTTCAAGGAAGCGGCCCCCGAAGGGGTAAACGTGAAGGAAGAGGTGCTCAAAAGCGCGAAGATGCCCGCCGTCATCACCCTGGCGGAGGAAAAGCGGCGCCTCGCGGAGATCTTAAAGCAGTTCGGCTCCAATCTGCCGGGGGTGAAGCCGCCGGAGGACGAAGTGACGCTGGTGATCAACCGCTCCTGCCCCTTGATCGCCCGCATCGCCGGACTTGCCGGCAAGGAGGAGAGCCGGGAAAAGGCCCTCGCCCTCGCCAGACAGGTCTACCGCATCGCCCTGATCGCTCAACGGAGCTTTACCAAAGAGGAATTGCAGGAATTCATCGACGCCAGCATCGATCTTCTTTACAACGCCTGACCCTGTTTCTTCCCGTGGGGGGAGGAGATCACGCAGAAAGGATAGAACGGAACCATGTTGGGATTCTTCCAATCCGTCGCGGACGCTTTCCGCTATTTCTGGAACCAGATCCTGTCCATGAACTTTTCGGACGTGTTGGACATCATCATCGTTTCGGTGCTGGTGTTCTACGTTTACGGCTTCGTGCGGCAGAGAAGAGCGGGGAAACTCGCGCTGGGTATCCTGGCGGTGCTTTTAGCGGCGTGGATCAGCAACGTGGCGGGCATGGGCGCCCTCCACTACATTCTGGAAAAACTGTTTGACGTGGGGATCATCGCCCTCATCGTCATCTTTCAGCCGGAGCTGCGCTCCGCCCTGGAAAAGATGGGCGGCAATTTCCGGAACCTGAACCGCATCACGGAGACAAGGGAGAGCGACGCGGAGCGGATGACGGAGGAGATCTGCCAGGCGGCGGAGGATCTGTCCCGGGGCCGCACCGGCGCTCTCATCGTGCTGGAACGTACCACGCGCCTGGGGGATGAGATCAAGACCGGCGTGGAAGTGGACGCCGCTGTGAACAGCTTTTTGATCAAGAACATCTTTTTCGATAAGGCGCCCCTCCATGACGGCGCTATGATCATCAGGAACGGGCGCATCCATTCCTGCGGATGCTTCTTGCCCCTCACCGGCAACCCGGACCTGCCCAAGGAATTCGGGACCAGGCACCGGGCGGGACTGGGCATCTCCGAAATCAGCGACGCTTTCGTCATCATCGTGTCCGAGGAGACCGGGGATATTTCCGTGGCGAAGAACGGGGAGATCGATAAAGGGATCTCCGCGAAGGTTTTACGTCACCGTCTCGCCAACGAACTGGGGCTGAACCGCTCCAAGAAGAACAGAAGGAAGGGAGGCAGACGCCGTGAAACTGAAAGAACTTCTGAGTAAGGCGAAAAGCTGGTGGTCCGATTACAGCGGGAAACAGAGCCGCCACCCCATTCTGGCGATCCTCCTGTCCATTTTCGTGGCGTTTCTTTTGTGGTTTTACGTACAGGACGCCGAATCGCCCGATTACAAGAAACCGTTTTCCGGCGTTTCCGTGAAGGTAGAGGGCCTGGCGGAGGATCTCTCCGTCATCAGCGGCGGGGAAACGGAAGTGACCATCACTCTGCGGGGCAAACGCACGGATCTGAACCGCATCAAACCCGACGACCTGGAGGCGTACATCAGCCTCGCCGGCATCACCGAACCGGTGAAGGGATATGAAGCGTCCATTTCCGCGCTTTTGCCGGAGGGGACGGAACTGGTGGATATCTTCCCCAAGACAACCTCTCTGCACGTGGACCGGACCGTTTCCATGTCCTTCCCCCTGGAGGTGGATCTGGGGACCTATACCGCGGCGGCGGATACGGTGATCACCGCGTCACCCGCGGTGGAGGAGATCACCGTGAAGGGCCCGCAATCCGTTCTGGCTCAGGTGGATCGTGCCGCCATCGCCACCGGCGATCTGGGAGAAGTGACCCAGAGCTTTGAAAAGACGCTGGAATTCGGTCTGTTGGACAAGGACGGCAAGTCCGTATCGGACCGGCACCTGGTTTTGCCTCAGAAAAACGTCCGCGTCCGTTTTGCCGTCAACCTGAAGAAGACGGTGCCCCTGGTGGTGAAGACCGTTCATAAGTACTGGGCGGAGGATTCCTGGCGCTACACGGTATCGCCGGAATACGTCACTGTGATGGGTGAACCGGAGCTGATGGCTGGCGTCAGCGAGGTTGCCGCGCTGAACCTGGACGAGACCCAATTCGACGACACACGGCTCGCTCAAAAGGTCCTGCCGTCGGAGCTGGCGCTTCCCCGGGGCATTTCCCTGGCGGAGACTTTAGGCGATATCAGCGTGACGGTGAACGTGACGGATTCTTCCTTCAAGCGGATCCGGATGCCCCTGGCGTCCTCCCACGTGGTTGTGACGCCGCCGGAAACGGCGGACGGCAAAGAATTGCCGTACAGCTTTGACGTGGACGCCATTACCCTGAAGGTGAGAGGCTCTGCACGAACGGTGACCGAAGCCACCGCGGACGACTTCTATCTCCACGTGGATCTTTCGTCCTTCACCACCCCCGGTACCCGGGAGGTGACGGTGGAGGTGGTGCAGACCAGCGCCACGGAAGGGAAGTTCTACGCCGTGGGGACCTACACCCTGAACGTGACGATCCCGGAAGCGTAAAAAAGCCCGGGAGGGCATTTGCCCTCCCGGTGCGTTCCGGTCAGTTGAAGCAGAACAGGAGCATCAAAGCGGCGATGATGATGACCCAGAGCAGAACGTCGCGGTTGATCACGTTACCAATGCAGTCCATACCGGTACCTCTTTCTTTCAGTGCCGGCTTTTCGCCGGCCCATTACCAGTATACGCCGTCAAGAGGGATTGGTGAAAAAACGAGAAAATCGAACAGACAAAGGAGAAAGCGATGAAAAGATCCGATACGGCGGATGGGCGAAAGGACCTTCGGCAGGTGCCTTCGCCCATCGCGAAGCCCGTTTATACTTTCGATCACGATCCCACGCCGGAGGAGATGCGCGCCATGGCGATTCGCGCCATGCACGATATGGTCTCCGTTCAGTGGTTCCCCAAAGAGACCGTGCGCTACCGGAAACAGGGCGCGGTGAGCAACAAGCAGTTTGAATTCCTGGCGGAAAAATACTATATGGGGCTGCCCTATACCAGCGCGGGTATGGGTCTTTTCCAGTTCCTGGCGTTTTACGATGAAAAGACCGGTTGCCTGAACTTCACGGATCAGGACCGCTTCAATCTGACCATCGGCAATTCCTGCGCCAGCTCCGTGGGCTGGGGGCTTGCCGCTGTTTGTTCTTCCATAAGCGGGTCCTGTATCAGCAACTTTCTAACGATTTCCAACGGCTTTTTGCCCCTGGGCGGCGTCACCTACGATCCCGCCATAACGGATCTCAAAACATATGAAACCAAACGGATCATAGAGGACAACGGCCCGGATAAGGTTCTCGCCGGGTACTGCGCCGTGCAGCCCGGAGACGTCCTGTTCTACGCGGAGGATACCCCCGCCGCCGGGCATACGCGCATGGCGCTGGAGGCGGCGCAGGTGGTTCGGAATCCGGACGGATCCATTGATCCGGATCAAAGCACCATCACCACCCAGGAGCAAGCCGCCAAGGACCACGAGGATACCTCCAGCGGCATTCTGATGTACCGGGGCGGGCAGATCTCCAAGACCTATACCTTCAACGAGTTTTTGAAAAAGAATTACATCGCGGTTTCCACTGCGGAGTTTTTGGGGAAAAAGCCCTATGAAACATGCCATCTGACCTACGAAGGGAAGAGCGATACCCCGGCGGATCTCGCCGCGGGCGCGCTCCGATGCAATTACCCCATGGCGATCCTGCGCCTGCTTGATATTTCGGAGGACGGTGAGAAGGTCCTGCTGCACCGGTTGTTTGACCGGAAGATGATCGGATCGGGTCTGGCGCGGCATTATCCCCTGGCGGAGCTTTTCGCTGAAGCGGAAGAGACGGGCATACTGCCGGCGCGGGGCGCGTCCCTCGCGCTGGAGATCACCGCTTCCACCGGGGAGGTCTTTCGTCCTGTAACCGTAAAAATCCGGTAACATAACCCACATAGATAAAAGGAGAACGATATGAAAAGAATCACAGCTTTATTTTTGACCCTGGCGGCGCTTTTGACCACCGCCTGCGGCGGCGGCAAGCTCACGGCGGCGCCGGAAACCGAAGAGACCGTAAGTCTCACCGAAACCGCCGCCGGAGAACAGAAGGACACCCGGCAGGTGCCCGCGCCCATGAAGGACGCGCCGGACTACAGCTTTGACCACGAGCCCACCGTTGACGAAATGCGCCAGACGGCGATCCGCGCCATGCATGACATCGTCTCCGTCCAGTGGTTCCCGGAAGTGACCATACGCTACAACAAGAAGGGCTCCGTCAGCAATAAGGACTTTGAGGTTTTAGCGAACAAATACTATATGGGCGTACCCTATACCAGCGCGGGAACGGGGCTCTTTCAGTTCCTGGCGTACTACGACAAAGAGACCGGCTGTCTGCATTACACGGATCAGGCGTCCTTCAACGAGGTGATCGGGACGTCCTGCGCCGGCGCGGTGGGCTGGGGGCTCCTTTCCGTGTGCAGCTCCATCACCGGTGAAAACGTGAGCAACTTCCTGACTATCTCCAACGGATATCTGCCCCTGGGGGACGTGACATACGATCCCGCTATTACGGACTTCTCGGCGTATTATACCAAACAGATCGTCCAGGATAACGGGACGGACAAGGTGCTGGCGGGCTATGCCGCCGTGCAGCCCGGAGACGTTTTGGTGTACGGGGACGATTCCGAAGGCAGGGGGCACACCCGTATGGCGATCGCCGCGGCGAATGTGGTGAAAAAGGCGGACGGCTCCATCGATCCGGATCAAAGCACCATCACCACCCAGGAACAGGCGGCG
>JAGDAA010000127.1 GCA_017959745.1 Clostridia bacterium | reverse complement strand
GGCGGTTGCCACCACGGCGAAGGTGCAGGCGTCGAATTCCTCCGTAACCTGGTGGGCGGCGCAGTCCCGGTACGCCTTTTCCCCTTTATTCAGGATGATCTCATTGGTGGCGCCCGCCATCAGCTTGGAGCAATACATCCCCACGGGGGTGCTCATCAAAGTATAGCTTTCATCCATAAGACCCGTTTCGATGTATTTGGCGAAGGCGTCCGCCATCCCGGAGGCAAAGAGCTTTACAGGCGCTTTCGCCAAAAGCTCTGTATCCAGGATGACCGCGTTGTTTTCCTTGGCGTGCCAGATCCGGTCAATGGGCTTGTGATCCGGGGTATACATCACGCTCATAGCGGACCAGCAGTTGAAGGTCGCCGTGGAGGAAGGGGCGTTGATCACGGAAATATCGCACCCGTGCCCCACTGCTTTGCCCATATCCATCACTTTGCCGCCGCCGGAGCTTACCACGCAGTCAAAGCCCTCCCGGACAGCTTTTTCTTTCAGAAGCGCCAGGGTATCGTAGGTGCAATCCGTTTCCATAAAATAAACTTCATAGGGAATGCCCGCGTCCCGCAAGCTCTTCTCAATGGCGGGACCGGTCAGTTCAAAAGCGCGTTTTCCGGCGATCACCAGGACCTTTTTCGCGTGGAGCAGATCGGCTTCCCTGCCCACCACCTGCATGGCGCCGGGCGCCTGGATGTAGCGTCCGCATCCGAATTTCAAGGGTTTATATTCTTCCGACATGATGTTCTTCTTTCCTTACAGAGCGGCGATGAAGTCAGCGACGGCGCCGGAATGAGTCAGAACGAAATCAGCGAGGCGCGCGGCTTGCTCTTTCGTCTTGCCGCCGTAGGAGGCGAGGTCGACGAATTTGGCTTTGAAATCGTCCAGGGACATAGGGTTCTCCGGCTCACCCACGGCGTAGGGCACGTCGAAGGTCACCCGCTTGCCGTCTTTGGTCACGAGGGTGACCCGGGCGGGGCGGCGCTTGGGGACCATAGCGGTCATTTCGGGATCCTCCCGGACGGTGGTGGCGCGGCAGAGGCGCCGGATCTCGGGATCGTCCACGTTTTCCTGCGTAAAGCCCGTGATGCCGGCGATGCCGCGCACCAGGGCGAGCGCCACGCAGAAGGGGACGCTCATCTTGCCCTCCCCGGGGGTGTTGATATCCGTCAGGTCGTGACCCTTGATGCCCTGTCCGTACATTTCCACCTCCACCCGCTCCACGTCGGCGGCGGAGAGACCCGCTTGCCGCAGGGCGCCTAAGGCGCCGTCCACGGGGGCGTGAGTGTGTCGGCAGGCGGCGTGGGTCTTATGATAGCCGCCGGTGATATTGTAGTCGGGATCCCCCGCCAGCGTCAAGCCGGAGGGATCACTCTTCTCGCACATCGCCAGAAGGAAGCTGAAGGTGCCGCTGATGGTATCGTACGGCGGGACAAAGCCGCTCCGTCCGATGAGGGCACACGTCACGCCGTCGTGACAGGCGCGGGCGGGATTGAAGGGCTTCATGGTGGAAACGTCCTGCATCATCTCATTCAGTCCCGCGGCGCAGGTAGCGGCGGCGGAGAGAGCGCATTTCATTTCCTCCCGGGTAAACTTCAAAGCGGCTGCCACCGCCATGGCGGCGCCTAATGTCCCCACGGTGCCGGAGGAATGGAAGCCCCGCGCCCGGTGGGCGGGCTGCACGCAGCGGCCCATGCGGATGCCGGCTTCATAGCCCACGATCATGCCCCGGATAAGATCGTCCATGGTTAGATCATAATACTCCCCTACCGCCAAAAGGGCGGGGACCACGGTGGCGGACAGGTGGACGGTGCTGAAACGATGTACGTCGTCCATCTCCAGAACGTGCATAGACATGGCGTTGCAGAGCGCCGCGTTCTGCAGGGAGGCGCGGCGATTATGTCCGATGACCAGAGCGCC
>JAGDAA010000126.1 GCA_017959745.1 Clostridia bacterium | reverse complement strand
TTTTCCATGGAAAAGTCCACCCCGGAAAGGACCTTCGTGGTGCCGAAGGACTTGGTCACGTTTTCAAGTGCAAAATACGCCATGAAAGTCCTCCTTATCTGAAATACGAAAGTTTCTTTTCCAGCTTGCCGAACAGAAGGGTCAGAATACCGCTGAACGCCAGATAGTACACGGCGGTGAAGAAGAGGGGCCAGATCTCGCAGGCGATGCCGCTCCTGCCCTTCATAAAGGCGCCCCCCGCCCAGATGACCTCCTGGAGGGCGATGATCCGCGCCAGGGAGGTATCTTTCACCAAAGTGATGATCTCGTTTGCCATAGGGGGCACGATGTGCTTCACCATCTGTAAAAGTTTCACCTTAAAGAAGATCTGCCCGTTGGTCAGCCCCAACACCTGCCCCGCTTCCTGCTGTCCCACCGGCACCGCCTGGATGCCGGAGCGGTAGATCTCGGAAAAATAGCAGGCGTAATTGAAAATGAAGGCGATGGACGCCGCCAGAAAGCGCCCTTCCTCGCCGCTGCCCCACCAGTTCTGCTTCAAAACCAGTCCGGGGAAATAGTAGACGATCAAAAGCTGGATCATCAGGGGACTGCCCCGCACCACCCAGACCACGAAGCGGGTCAGCCCTTTCAACGGCTTGAACTTTGTCATACTGCCGAACGCGATCAAAAGCCCCAGGGGCAAAGCGCCCGCCAGGGTCACCGCGAACAGCTTCAAGGTCTGCAAAAAGCCGCTGTTCAGCGCCTGGAACACCGTGGGAAACTGCTGCTGCAATTTTACCCAGATCTCCCCCAGGGATCGAAGAAAATCCGTCACGTTATCTGTCCTTCCTCAGCAAGGGAAGAGGGCGCCGAAGCGCCCTCCGCTGTCGCTTTATCCCGCTTGTTTCAGCCGATCAAAGCTTCCTGTACGCCGTAGGTCTTCGCCAGTTTGTTGACCAGCTCCGTATTCGCGGCGAGGAATTCATCCAGTTTGGCGGCAAGATCGGATCCCGTGCGGAAGCCCACGCCGTATTCTTCGGAGTTGAGCTTCACGGCGGTGACCAGGTTCTCATAGGAGGTGCCTTCCCCGATCATAGCGCCCGCCATCAGGGAGTCGATGACGGCGGCGTCACTGGTGCCCGCCGCGACTTCCATAAGGGCGTCCGCCTGGGACAGAACGGCGGTATACTCAAAGCCGTTCTCTTCCGCCATATCCATACCGGCGGAGCCGTTTTCCACAGCGAACTTCAGCTCCTTGCACCCGTCCACGGTCTTCGCCTTTTCAGCATTTTCCTCGGTGGTGACGACGATCTGCGCGTTGTTGAGGTACGCCTTGGAGGTCTCCATAGCCGCCTTGACTTCGTCGGTGAGGGTCATCCCGTTCCAGACGCAGTCGATGTTCTTGCCGTTGAGCTCCATGATCTTGTTGTCCCACTCGATCTCCACGAATTCCACTTCCACGCCCAGGGATTTCGCGAAAGCGGCGGCAAGATCCGCGTCAAAGCCGATCCATTCGCCGTTGTCATCCTGGTAATCCATGGGCTCGAAATCGGTGATGCCCACCACCAGCTTGCCGTTGGCGGTCACGTAGGCGGAATCGGTTTGTTCACCGGCGGGCGCCGCGCCCGTTTCAGCGGGAGCCGCCCCGGTGGCGGCGGGAGCCTTTTCCGCACCGCAGCTGACCAGCGCGAAGATCATCAGGGCCGCCAGAAGAAGCGCCAGATATTTTTTCATAATCATTTCCTCTTTTCTTTCCCTCCCGGCAGGGAGGGTTTGTTTGATTTAGCGATTTAGTTTGCTAAATCGGTAAAGTAATTATACCCGATTTTTCGGTTTTGTCAAGCTTTTTTTGAAAAATATGGAGATTATTACCGGAAAAAGAGCGCCTTGACTTCATCGGCTTTTTCCGATAGGATAGAGATACGGAAACAATCAAGGAGGCGCCGGATGAAACGAAAGCTGATTTGCGCTCTCGCCTTTTTGGCGGCGGCGGCGGAAGCGCTGCCATGGAGCGCGTCCCTTCAATTCGCGGACAAGGGCGGGATGAAACGGGTATACTTCTCCTCCTTTGACCCCTCGCCCTTCGTGGGGCGGAATTTCGGTCCCTTTCTCGCCGCAGTAGCGAGCAGCGTCCTTCTCGTAGCGGCGCTGGTCTACCTTTTTGGAAAAAAGGGTCTCCCGTTCCTGCGGGTTATGGCGGGCGCCGCCTTCCTCTTTTCCCTGCTGCCGTTGCTTCATCCCGGGGAACACTTCACCTGGCTGGGGGGCGGGATCTCCCTCGTCCTGCTCGCCGTTGTCGTTTTGAGTTTTTTGCCGCTGCCTGACGGAACGGAAAAGAAGACCGCCGGGAAAAAGAAAAAGAAATGAAAAAATAGAAGAACCGGCACGCGTTTCTCCGGATCCAGATCGCCCTGACCGGGTCGGCGCTGGCACTGCTTTTGCTGTTCCGTCTGCGGAGCGACCTGGCGGAGATCTTCGACGTGACCCTGGGGCGCTTTTTCCGCCGGGCACTGGGACTTTTGACGGGATGGTTCCCCTTTTCCCTGTTTGAGATCATCCTGGGGGCGTTCATCGTATACGCCCTGTTTGCTCTGATCCTGTGCCTTGTGATGCTGATCCGGAAGATCCGGAAAAAGCCCTCTCCCCGGTGGCAGGTCCGCTGCGCCGTCGCCGTACCCGTGACGTTGGGGATCGTTCTGCAGCTCTTCGCCGCCACCCTGGGTCCCAGCTATTTCCGGACCGGGACGGCAAAGCATATGGCGCTGGATACGGAAAGCGTGGCGGAGGAGGACGTCTTCCGGGCGCTGGAGCGGGTGTCCCGGGTAATCAACGAAACGGCGCCCCACCTGGAGAAGAACGAGGCGGGAGAGACTCTGGGCAAGACCCTCGCCCAATGCCGGGGGGACGTGAGAAGAGCGGCGGACGCTTTCGGCGCGAAGCACGCGTTTTTCCAGGCGAAGGGGAGCGAGGTGAAATTCCTGCTCTGCTCCCCCTGGATGACCTACACCCACCTTTCCGGGGTCTACGGCTTTTTCACCGGGGAAGCCAACGTGAACACCAACTACCCGCACTTCATCGTCACCGCCACGGCGGCGCACGAGAGCTGTCACGCCCGGGGGATCGCCCCGGAAAACGAATGCAATTTCCTGGCGGCGGTGATCCTGATGGAATCGGATGATCCCTACCTGCGCTACTGCGGGGCGGCATTCGTCCTGGACGATTTGATCGCCGCCTGCCGGAAAAGCGACCGGGACCGCACCGACGCTCTGCTCGCCCGGACGGACAGGACCGTTTTCCTGGACTACGACGCTTACAGCCGCTTTTTTGAGCCCTACGCGGACAACCCCGCGGCGGATGCCGCGAACGCCGTCAACGACAGCTACCTGAAATCCCTGGGGCAGGAAGGGGTGGTCAGCTATTCCCGGATCGTGGAGCTGCTCGCCGCCTACTACCGGTAAAAAAGCCCCACACAAAAAGAGAAGGAACTCTCGTTCCTTCTCTTTTTGTGTGGGAAACTACCGGAGCTGTTTGCCGAAGGTATACGCTTTCAACTGATCGTTGCCCCGGGTGGCGGCTTCTCCGGGATCGTTGATGCCGCCGCAGAAGAGGGTCCCCGCCAGGGTCGCCCGCTCAAAGCAGTCGATCCATCCCGTAAGCCCGCTTTCCGCCCTTTTCGGCGCGGCGGGATCGTCGTCCGCCGCCACGGTGAGCAGATACACGTTCCGGAAGCGGTAGTCCCCGCCGTAGAGGGGATTCATCCGGTCCAGAAGGGTTTTCAGCTGACCGCTCATTTCGTAATAATAAACGGGGGTGACAAAGACGAGGGTATCCGCCTCTTTCACCTGTTCCATCATAGCGGGAACGTCGTCCTTGATCACGCACTTCCCCGTTTTCTGACAGGCGAGACAGCCCTTGCAGAACTGAATATCCTTTCCTTTCAGACTGATCATCTCCACCCTGTGTCCGGCGTCCTGCGCCCCGGCGATAAGCCGCTGCGCCAACAGGTCCGAATTGCTCTTCGTCCGCAGACTGGCGGTGATCACAAGCACTTTACTCATTTCAAATCCTCCCGGATCTCGTTTTCAGCGGCGCGGAGAATACGCCCTTCGTCGGCGCCGAGGATATCCAGCCCCGCGGCGCGGTATTGGACCACCTCGGGGATCCCGTAGAAGCTTTGCGCCAGGGCCTTCACGTACCCGAAGCCGAATTCCTCCGGCAAGAAGGCGCCGCCCGCGGTGGTGATATAGGTCAGCTTTTTCGCCCTGCACAGCCCGACGGGGGTCCCTTCGGGGGTATAGCGGAAGGTGACGCCCAGGACGTTGATCTGCTCAAAATACTGCTTCAGCGCCGCCGGGAAGGACAGGTCCCAGTAGGGCGCGGCGATGAGGATCTCCTCCGCTTGGGCGAACTGCCGCGCCAGGGCGAAGAGGGGATCGTCCCACTTCTCCCCGGCGATGAGAGCGTCCCGTTTTGCCAGAAACGCCGCGTCCGCCACGGGAAAATCCACCTTTTCCAGACGCAGCTCGGTAAAATCCGCCCCGGAAAGGGCGATATAGGCGTCCGCCAGGCGCCTGGTGCGGGAAGAAGCCCGGACGCAGGCGTTGACAAAGAGCTTCACGCCTGTACCTCGGCGGCTTCCTCCGCCGCCTGTCCGGCGAGGGCGGGATCAAAGCGGCGCAGGGGCAGGTACTTCGCCACCTGCTCCGTATAGGCGCGGTACAGGGGATATTTCTTCCCGGAGATATTCTCCCCCAGGGCGGAGCTTCCCATAAAGAGAAGGATCAAAAGCAAGGGCCCTATGGCGGTAATATGGAAGCCCGCCGAGCTGACCCCGGCGCCCACGGCGAAGAAGTACAGGGACATCCACACGCCCTGTTCCCCGAGGTAATTGGGATGGCGCATCACGCCCCAGATCCCCAGGGTATTGAAGCCCAGGTCGTAGGGGGCGGGCAGATCCGCCAGGGCTCCCTTCTCCCGGAGCAGTTTTTTCTTTTGCTGATGGAACTTCCACTGGACCTCGTCAGCCACGGTCTCCAGAAGGAGAAAGAAGACGGCGGCGCCGGCGGCGATATAATCCCACTCGCCCAGGGGCTGAAGGGAATCCATGCAAGCCAGGGCGGGGAGACAGATGCCCAGCACCAGGGCATTCTGATACAGGGAGATGAAAAACAGGTCGAACAGCGCCCAGGCAAAGCGGGAGCGGAACAGGGGATTCTGCCGCACGATGGACCAGCGGTAATCCTCTTCTCCCTGCCAGAACTTCAGGGAATAGGCGCCCTTCCGGGCAAAATTCACGGTGAGCCGGATCCCCCACAGCGTGACGATGACGGCGTAGAGTACCAGACGGAGCTTCATGCCGCCCCGGACGGCGATGATCCAGGTATAGGCGACGGGAAGCACGCTCCAGAGCTTATCCATCTGGGAGAAGTTCTGCGCCAACTCACCCACGATAAAGCAATACGCCACACTGCTCAGGCACAGGATCACCAGCGTTTTCAGCGTCTCCCGCTGCAGCTCACTCCATCCGGCGCCCGGCTGAACGAAGCAGACGGCGATCAGACCCAGAACGATCAGGGACGTGAGCGCCGTACCTACATATTTTTTCATACAAATACCCCCGTTACCGATATGCCGATATTGTACCACAAATCGACAAATACCGCAATAGGGGGATCATAAAAATCGACGCCCGCTTTCACGGGCGCCGAAGGGGATCAAGTCAGCCGGTCGCGGCTTTTTTACGCTTTGGTAAAGAAATCATACAACCTTCGGGGAAAATCCGGCGCGGTATCGTAGGCGGCGTGTCCGAAGCCGTCGTACAGGGATGATTCAAAGCGGGGATTTCCCTTCATGGCGTCCGCCAGTTCCCGGACCCCTTCCTCACCGAAGAGGGCGTCCTGCTTGTCCCCGATGGCAAGGACGGGGCAGGCGACGCGGGACAAAAGGGGACGGGCGTCAAAGCCGTCTATCCCCTTCGCCAGGGCGGCAAAGCGCGCCAGCTCCTCCCGGGTGACGCTTTCCGACAGGGTGACGAAGGCGTCCCGGTACCGGGCGAAGACCTCCGGGGGATAGATCTTTTCCCCGAAGGCAAGGTACAGCTCCCTCGCCTTGCCCGCCTTTGCCAGGGCGATCCATTCCCCGACGGCAGCGCGGCGCTTTTCGTCCGCGTGACAGACGGTGGAGGCAAAAACGGCTTTTTCCACCAGAGCCGGGCAGGAGGCGGCAATAACCTGGGACACCATCCCGCCCAGGGAGGCGCCGAAGAGGCAGACCCCGGACAGACCCAGCGCCTTCATGGCTTTCGCGGTATCGGAAGCCATATCCGCGACGGTATAGGGCGCCGGCAGGTTTTGGCGGGGCTCGAAAAGGAAGACCGTAAAGTCCTCCCGGAAGATCTCATACCGCTTCTCGATGGCGGGGGCGGCGGTCAAAACGCTCTGCACACTGAGCCCCGGCAGGATCACAAGGGTCCTTTTCCCCGCGCCGAAGCGGAGAAAGCCCATTACAAAATCCGCCGTCTTTACCCGATCGATCATAGCTTTTCCTCCGGGGAGACGGGGGCGTTCCCGCCCTTTTTCCCGCCGATTTTCTCAAAGAGGGGAAAGAGCTTCGGATAGAGGGCGAAGATGACGAAAACGATCACGGCGTAGCGGGCGGCGCGGATCAACAGGGGCAGAAGCTCCGCCCGGCTCAGGAATTCTTTGCCGAAGGGCAGCTTCAACAGGGTGTTCAGGGCGAAATAGATCCCGAAGGCGCCCAGGGGGCGGATCACCCGCGCCCACAAGTTCGTGGTGTCCTGATACCGAACGAAGCGATTTTCAAAGGGGAGCGCGGCGGCGGCGCCAATCAGCAGTCCCAGGGCGGTATAATAATCCTGGGTGCGGACGAAGAAGACGCCCGGCAGCGCCAGGATCACGAGGATGACGGGACGGAGCCACATTTGTTTGACCAGCTTTTCAAGCAGGGCGTACAAGCCCACGCAGGCGAGCCCGATCGCCCAGCCCGTCAGCACGTCCGTGGGATAGTGCATTCCCACCATCACCCGGCTGACGCCGATCAGAAGGGTTATGGCGATAGAGGCGATCCACGCCCACGCCTTCCGGATCTTCAGGGCGAGGGAGCCGTACAGGGCGGAGGCGGAGGCGGCGTGCATACTGGGGAAGGAATAGCCCTGGGCGGCAACGTCGTCCGCGGCGGCGCTCGTTTCCACCAACGCCAAGGGTTTTACCCGGTCCGGATGCTCCATATAGGGGCGGGGACGGAGGACGGCGGTTTTGATCATGGGCAGAAAGGCGTTCACGGAGGCGATGATCAGAGCCAGGCGCATCCCCACATCCTTTTTCCAGCAGAACGCCACGATGAGGACCACCAGCAGGATCCCGGTCTCGCCGCCGAAAAAGGAAAAGACCTTTCCCGCCGCCGCGCCGAAGCTCCCGAAGGCGCGCTGCGCCCATTCGATCAGATCAACTTCCCAAGACATTGGCTCATTCTCCTTTTTTCAAATCACAACCGGACGTGTGCCGGCACTTCGCTTAAAGCGTCAAAGCAGGTCGCGGCGCCGGCGCGGATCAATTCCTCCCGGCTGTGTCTGCCCGAGGCGACGCCCACGGGGACTATCCCGGCGCGTTTCGCCGCCTCCATATCCACCACGTCGTCCCCGGCGTACCACACGGTCTTTCCTTCCAGCCCCAGGCGGCGCATACACGTTTCGATCAGATAGGGGCTGGGCTTGACCTTATCCGGGTCAAAGGGAAGCTCCCTGCCGAGGACCTGATCAAAGAGCGCTTCGATCCCCTCCCGGATCAGGGCGTCCCGGATGGCGTAACCGGAATTGGTGGAGACGATGGAAAGGGAAACGCCGCGCCGTTTCAGGTCGCGCAGCGCCTCGATCGCCCCGGGGAGAAAGGGTGTTTTTGCCGTGACCTCCCGCTCAAAGCGGGTGACGATCTTTTCCCCCTCGGCGTTGATCCGGAGGGCTTCTTCCTCGCCGAAGGACGCCCGGACGCGCTTATGCAAATCATACCAGGCAAAATAGCCGTCGATCCCGTACAGCCGCTCTTCCACGGGGACAAACTTGCGGTAGAATTCGCACAAACGCCCGGCAAGATCGGTGAGAAGGGACTTGTCCCGGTACAGGAAGGCGAGGGTCTTATCAAAATCGAGAATGAGGGCGTCCGGCTTTTCCAACAGGGCGGCGCCTTCGCTGTTTGGTTGGGTCATATCAATACCTCGCTGTCCGGGTCGATTTGTTTACGGTACCAGTATATCAAAACCGCCGGAAAAGGCAACCGCGGCGACAAAACAAAAACCGCCCGGCTGGGCGGTTTCTGTTTTAGTTAGCAACCGTCAAATTGCATAAAATGCAAGCAATTCTTTCCGGTATTCTTCAACTTTAGTCAAAACATCAGAAATATGATTATTATCTATTGCAGTTCGTTTTAAATTGCATTCACGGCAGGAACATCAAAAAGTGTCAATTGTTCATTTCTTTGCAGTAATGCATTTTGTTTCCCTGTGACCACATAATTAGTGAGAAGTGCTTCGACAACAGCATTTCTGTTTGCTTCTTTAGCACCAATATGATAATAATGATCTTGAGTATAAATATTGCAATCATTCCAGACGGATTGAATATAATGATTATATCGAAAATCATTATGATGCCACGTTGAAACCATAAACTTGGCGCCACTCTTAGATAGTACTTGATGTAATGATAACTCGGCTTTTTCATCCCAGCTGTCATAATAATCGACATGCCGACCAATATAAGGCGGGTCACAATATATAAAACTATTGCCTTTTGCCATAGCTATTGTATCTTCGAATGATTGGCAAATGAAGTCCCAGCTGTTTTGGCAGATTAAATATGAAACATGAGCAACTTGATTAACTATTTTAGTCACATACGCTTTTGCAAATCTTTGAGGTTTGTGTCCATATGGAACATTAAACTCATAATTTCGGTTAAAACGAATCATTCCATTAAAACAAGCTCGATTGAGGAATAAAAAATCCAATGGATTATGATCTGCATTAAAGCGTTTACGAACTGTGTAATAATATTCACCATCGTTCTGCTCTAATTGCTTTCCTTCGTGTTCAAGGAATGCCTGCACAATATGAGGTGTAATAGTTTTAGATTTAATGTGATTATAAAAAGCTACTATGTGCGGATTTGTGTCAGAAAAGATAGCTTTACGTGGTTCAATATTAAACCCAACAACACCAGAGCCCATGAAGGGCTCAACCCACACTGTATCCTCATCCATAATA
>JAGDAA010000125.1 GCA_017959745.1 Clostridia bacterium | reverse complement strand
TTCTGCTCATAGGAGACCTTCACCATAAAGACCTTGCAGTCCAGTCCGAAGTAGGAGCAAGCCATGGAGAGCGCGGTGCCCCACTGACCGGCGCCGGTCTCGGTGGTGACGCCCTTGAGGCCCTGCTTCTTGGCGTAATACGCCTGGGCGATGGCGGAATTGAGCTTGTGGGAACCGGAGGTATTGTTGCCCTCGAACTTATAGTAGATCTTGGCGGGGGTGCCCAGCTTTTCCTCCAGGCAGTAGGCGCGGACCAGGGGGGAGGGACGGTACATCTTGTAGAAAGTCCGGATCTCCTCGGGGATCTCGATGAAGGCGTCGGTTTCGTTCAGCTCCTGCGCCACCAGTTCCTCACAGAACACGCCGGAAAGCTCGGCGGCGGTCATGGGCTGATGGGTGCCGGGGTTCAAGAGGGGCGCGGGCTTCTTCTTCATATCGGCGCGCATATTGTACCACGCCTTGGGCATTTCACTTTCTTCCAGATAAATCTTGTAGGGGATCTTTTCGGTTTTCATGATTTTTCTCCTTATACATCAAACGGTTGGTTACGGACGGATACGATAAAACTGTTCAGGACTTGCGCCATCGTTCTTTCAACAAATTAGGGGTCATCTTTTTCCTTTCCGAAAACAAATAAAAAAACCTCGAACGAAAATCGTTCGGGGCGAATCAACTGGATCCGTGGTGCCACCCAAATTCACGGCTATTGCCGCGCGCTCTGCCGTACTATCATACGGGATCCGGTATAACGGCCGGAAGCCGTCTCCCCTACTGCGCGAAACGCGGTTCGGTTCGCCCTCGCAAGGCCATTCCCCTTCGATCCTGCTGCCGCGATCACACCGCCCGCGGCTCTCTTGAAGCCCGATGCTGAAAGGTACTCCTCTTGCTCAACGGTTTTTCTATGGGGCTATCCTATCACGCCAAACCGTCCTTGTCAAGTGCTTTTTCTAAAAAATGGCTTTTTTCGGGAAAAGAGGGGAGCGGTCAATCCTCGGCGAAGGCGATCCTGCCCGCCATTTCCCGGATCTCGTCGGGGGTGAGGACGCCCGATTCCCGAAGGGACGCGAGCATTTTTTTGCCCTTTTCCTCTTTGGTCAGGACCAGCATCACGGAGAAGAGGTCCTCCCGGGGCAAGCCCTTTTTCACCAGTTCCCGCATCAGGTCCTCTTGCCATTCCACAAATTCCATAGGTTTCTCCTTTTGCCGTTGTTGGGGGATTCCGAAGGCTGCTCTGCCTCGGGGGTACCCCTCATCCGTCGGCATACGCCGACACCTTCCCCCAAGGGGAAAGGACTAGGGACGACGAGCCGGTCGCCGGCAGATAGTCACTAAACGCCGTAAACGGCGACGCCGAGGACGGCGGCGGCGAGGATGGTGAGGATGGGGGAGGCGGCTCTCTTTTTCCACATTTTCCAGCCGGAGCGGCCGGCGCCGATAAGAAGGATCATAATGAGGGCGCGGGTATCCAGCCCGGACAGGCGGAAGCTGTTTGCCAAACCCGGAAAGAGGCAGGCGGCGAACAGGTGGATGGCGGTGATGAGGATGATCCCCACGATGCAGGGCTTGACGCCGTCCAGCACCGCGCGGACGGGCTTTTTCTCCATAAAGCGGCGCAGGAGGGCGGCGATGAGCAGGATGATAATAAAGGAGGGGGTGACCACGCCCAGGGTGGCGCAGACGGAGCCGAAGAAGCCGCCCCAGACCGTGCCGGTGGCCTGCATCCCCACGGTATTGCCCACGTAGGTGGCGGTGTTGACCATAATGGGTCCCGGGGTGGATTCGCTGACGCCCAAAATATAGGTGAAAAGGTCGTCCGACATCCAGGCGTTGCTCAGAACGGTCTCCCGGATGATGGGGATTGAGCCGTAAGCGCCGCCGAAGGTGAAGAGCCCCACCTTCACAAATTCCAGAAACAGACGGAGAAAGATCATTTCCTCGCCTCCTTCCGGCGGATCTCACCCACGCCGTAGGCACTGAGGGCGACCAGAGCGGCGATCAGGATCATATAAACGGTGGAAAAGCGCAGGGCGAAAAAGTCCACGGCGATCATCGCCAGCGCCGCGGCGATGAAAACGGCGATATTCAAGGGCGTTTTTTTCAGTTTTTTCCACATTTTCAGCCCCGCGGCGATGATGAGATACGCCACGGCGACCCGGATGCCCTTAAAGGCGCTTGCCACCCAGGTGATCTCCAGGAAATCTTTCAAAAACAGGGAGATCAGATAGATAATGACAAAGCTGGGCAGGACCACCCCGAAGGTAGCGAAAAAAGAGCCCAACGGTCCCTTTTTCTTATAGCCCACGAAGGTGGCGGTATTGATGGCGACGGGACCGGGGGTGGACTCGGCGATGACGGTGATATCCATAAACTCGTCGTGGGTGAGCCAGCCCTTTTTGGCGACGCACTCGTTTTCGATGAGGGCGAGCATGGCGTAACCGCCGCCGAAGGTGAAGGCGCCGATCTTCATAAAGGTCACAAGCAGATCCAGAAGCGGAAACTTTTTCAAATTCGCGTCCTCTTTTCCGATTTCAAAAAAATCCCCGGAAAAACCGGGGATTGTTCTGATCGATCCATATTACTGAAGGGGGATCTCCTCGCCGCAGGCGGGGCAAATGCAACTCTCGCCCTCGGGCGCTTCCTCAAAGCAGATATCCTTGCCGCAGGCGGGACAGGTGATCTCGTAGCTGCCGTCGTCCTCGAAGTCTTCGTCGGGCATGAAATCCTCATCCCCTTCAAAAAGCTCGTCTTCCACGGTGGTGAGATCCTCATCCATGGCTTCCACATAGTCACCCAGATCCGCCACTTCTTCCCGGGTATCCTCCAGCTCGGCTGCCAGATCCTCCAGCACGTCCGCCATGAGCGAAAGGATCTTGCCCTGATCGCTCTCGGTATCCAGCTTCAAGCCTTCCATCAGGCCCTTCAGGTATTGTACTCTTTCGCTGACTCTCATTGTACGCCTCACACTCTCTCGAGATACTCGCCGGTGCGGGTGTCGATCTTCAACACGTCGCCCTCGTTGATGAACAGGGGCACTTTGATCTGCGCGCCGGTCTCCAGGGTGGCGGGCTTGGAAGCGCCGGTGGCGGTATCGCCCTTGAAGCCGGGATCGGTCTGGGTGACCTGAAGCTCCACGAACATAGGCGGCTCCACGCCGAAGACCTTGCCCTTGAAGGACAGGACCTTGCAGATCATGGACTCCTTCACGAAGCGGAAATTATCCGCCACCTGATCGTGACCAACCAAGGTCTCCTCCCAGCTCTCGGTATCCATAAAGTGATACAGATCGCCATCGTCATAAGAATACTGCATTTCCTTGCGTTCCACGATGGCGGGCGGGAATTTCTCCGTGGGGTTGAAGGAACGCTCCACCACCGCGCCGGTGATGACGTTCTTCATCTTCGTGCGGACGAACGCCGCGCCCTTGCCGGGTTTCACATGCTGAAACTCCACGACCTGCCAGGCGGAGCCGTCCATTTCAAAAGTCAATCCGTTTCTGAATTCACCTGCGGTAATAGCCATAAGAAAACCTCCAAATATTGCTTGATTCCGTTTCGATTATACACGAAAGGACGGGTTTTGACAAGATGCTTTTCGCAAAAAAACGGGAAAACCGCGCTCTTTTCCCGAAAATCAGACGATTTCCACCAATTCCTTGGAAGAACGGTTCAGGTTTTCACAGCCGTTTTCCGTCACCGCGATGAGATCCTCGATGCGGACGCCGAAGCGACCGGGCAGATAGATGCCCGGTTCCACGGACAAAACGGCGCCGGCGGGAATCAGGTTATCCGCCTTGGGAGCGAAATAGGGCGCCTCGTGGACCTGCAGCCCGCATCCGTGACCGGTGGAATGCCCAAAGTACTCCCCGTACCCCGCTTCCGTGATCACGTCGCGGCTCGCCTTATCCACGTCCTTTCCCGAAACGCCCGCTTTCGCCGCGGCGACGCCCGCCAATTGGGCGCGCAGGACCGTATTATAGACGGTCTTCATTTCCTCCGTGGCGCGTCCGATGCAGACGGTGCGGGTCATATCCGAGCAGTACCCGTCCAGCACACAGCCGAAATCCATAGTGAGAAAGCCGCCGTCGGTAAGCTTGATGTTCTCCGGTCTGCCGTGGGGCAGGCTGGTCCTGGTACCGGAGATACAGATGGTCTCAAAGCTGGGCTTCTCCGCGCCGTGAAGCTTCATATACCGCTCCAGCTCGGCGGCGACCCAGGTCTCCGTGCGATCCGGGGACAGAAGAGGCAAAAGATGCGCCAGCGCCTCTTCCGCCAGTGCCTGCGCCCCGGCGATGGCGCGGATCTCGTCCCGATCCTTGACCATACGCAGACGATCCAGACGTTCTCCTATGGGCAGAAATTCCGCGTCGGCAAAATTCCGCTCCAGTTTTCTCAACTCCGAAACGGTGAGCCGCTTGTCCTCAAAGAGCACCTTGGAGACAAGTCCGTCCTTGATCCGCTCCTCAAATTCCTTGGGGAAGATGAAGGGGCGCAGGATCACGTTTTCGGGGATCCTGCCGCGGGACTGGGCGATCTGCGCCATTTCATAATAGCGGGAGTCCAGGTACAGAAGCGCTTCCTCCCGGGTGGTGACAAGGACCCCGTCAGAGGAGGTAAAGCCGGTGAGATACCGTCGGCTGACGGTGGAAAAGATGACCGCGGTCTCCTCAGGCGCCAACTGTTCCTGCCAGGCTTTCAGGTGCGTCATGGAAATTCACTTCCTTTTTTCAATTTGTTCCGTTTTCCGCTGTTTTTCGAGGCGGCGGTAACGGCGCATCACGGGCTTTTCCAACGCCCGTTTCAAACGAAAGAACCAGTTTTCCCGGGGCTGGATGGGAGGGACCGTTATGGCGCGGATCCCGTTTTTCCGAGCGGTTAGCACGTCGGTGAAGAGCTGATCCCCCACGAAGAGGATCTCCTGTCCGGACAGGGGAGCGAAATGCGCCAGGACCCCCGCCAGCGCCCTTTTGCTCGGCTTGTGGGCGTCCGGCTGGGCGAAAAAGCCCAGCTCCCGGTTGAAGATCTCCACCCGCTCCGGCTTGTTATTGGAAACCAGCGCGATGGAAATGCCCGCTTCCGGGAAGGATCTCAAATGCGCTTTCAGGCGCTCGTCCGGGGCGGAGACCTCGTAGGGAGCGAGGGTATTATCTATATCGAACACCACGGCGCGAATGCCCAAACGCGCGCATTTTTCCGGCGTAACGGCGTACACGTCGGGCAGGACGTCATCCGGAGTAAAGCGATCCAGAAAAGCCACTGTCTCTCCCCCTCTCCTGTTTTTCTCCGGTCAGTATACCACAAAGGAAGAAAAAGGAAAAGGGGTTTTGATGATTTTGAAAGGCGCCTCAGGCGGTGATCTCCTTCCGCAGCTTCAGAAGGATGCGCTTTTCCAGGCGGGAAATATAGGACTGGGAGATGCCCAGTTCCGCCGCCACTTCCTTCTGAGTCATTTCCCGCTGACCGAACAGCCCGAAGCGCAGGGAAATGATCTCCCGGTCCCGTGGGCTGAGCCGGGCGACCGCCGCCAAAAGAGTCTTCCGGTCCTCTTCCCGGACCAGATCCCGGTGCACCTCCTCCCCGTCGGTGCCGAGAACGTCCCCCAGGACCAGTTCATTTCCGTCCCAGTCCACGTTGAGCGGCTCGTCGATGCTCACTTCCAAACCCCGGTTCTTTCCTTTCCGGAGGAACATAAGGATCTCATTTTCGATACAGCGGGAGGCGTAGGTCGCCAGGCGTATGTTTTTTTCGGAACGGAAGGAGGCGATGCCCTTGATCAGCCCGATGGTGCCGATGGACACCAAATCCTCCAGTCCGAAGCCGGAGCTTTCAAAGCGGCGGGCGATGTAGACCACCAGGCGCAGGTTGTGCTCCACCAATTCGTTTCGCGCCGCCAGCGCGTCCTCCCCCCGCTCCATCCGCTCCACCAGCTCCTTTTCCCGGGCGGCGGAAAGGGGCGGGGGCAGTTCCTCCGAGCCATTGACGTAATACGCTTCGTAGAACAGGCGCCGCTGAAAGAGGTTGCCGAAAAACGCCCGTATGGCGGTAATGATCCCTTTGAAAAAAGTTTTGATCGATTTCATAACGCTTGATCCTTTCATATCATGGACAGGGGGACCAGACAGGAACAGCCGGCGAAGGCGCCGCCGGAAAAATCCAGCGCCACCACGGCGCTCCTGGTCTCCCGATAAGCCTTTTTGAAGGCGCGGTGGTGAAGTCCCACCAGGGTGGGGCGGAAGCCGAACAGGACCCCGGCGCCGGACGCCGTGCGCAGGGGGATCGCCAACAGGGGAAAGCCGGCGGCGGCATCGCCCCGCTCCAGGGCGGAAAGCTCCCCCGGGGTAAAGAGATCCCGCGCCGCCTCCGCTTTCATCAGGATCACCGGGTCCCCGCTGACGGGCTCCCGCAGGAGACTGCCGCTGTCCACCAGGGCGTAGGCATCCGCCCGGGCGTCCCCCCGGCGGATGGTGATGCTTACCACGCAGGACTCCAGACGGCGACGGGCGCTTTTGCCCCACAGGGAAAAAGCGCCCAGACCCAGGCAGAGACAGAACAGAAAGATCCCCGGCGTCACCCGGCGGACTTCCCCGCTCCTTCCGGCGTAGTTGTATAAAACCTCCACCGCGCCGCCCAGCACCAGAGAAGACAGAAACTGGAACAAACAAATGAGAAAGAAACGCCGGGGCGGCGTCTTTCCGAAGGCGATCAGATTCATCGGGAGAAAGCCCAACGCCGCCGGAAGCAAGCCCAACCCGGGGAAAAAGACGGGAAAAAGGGAAAACAGGGCGCCCAGAACAGATGCCGCCAGCAGACGGCGCCACTTGATCCGGACCGTCAGGATGCGGGCGGTAATGAGAAGCGCGGCGCCGTCCATCAAAAAATTCAGCAGCAGGAAGCTGTCCAGGTAGATCACCCGATGCATCGTTTCACCCCCGCGCCTATTGTACGCCGCCGACCTTGTGAAAAAGGTCGAAAGAAAGGGCGGCGAAGGGATAAAAAAAAAACGGGGCGAAGATCCGTTTGGATCTTCGCCCCGTTCTGTTTTTCGATTATGATCGCTCTTCAGCCTCGTGATGCTCTTCCTTCATAGTATACATTCTGTCATCCATCTCCCGCATAAAAGGATCCACGTTGCCGCTTTCAAAGGGGCGGATACGGGCCACGCTGTCCTTGAGGATGATG